>JAVHVY010000492.1:0-7938 GCA_032160305.1 Actinoplanes sp. | reverse complement strand
CATCCGGTTATGCGATGGCTGCGATGTTGCCGTCGTCGAAGTAGATGGCCTGGTGCAGTCGGCCGCCCAGGGCGGCGGCGTAGCGGGCGACCACGTCTTGCCCGGAAATCTTGCCTTGCTCGATCTGGGAGATACGGCCCTTGGTGACGCCCATACGTTCGGCGACCTGCTGCTGGGTCAGGCCGCGGGTACGGCGCACCTCGGCGAGGCGATGCCCGACCACGGTGGCCAGGAGTTCTTGCCTGCCGGTCTCGACGGCGTGCTCGCCGCCGGCGCGCTCGACGTGCTCGGCGCGGACGTCGTTCCACCGCGTGTAGCTGTTCATGGCTGTCGGCACTCCTGCTCGGTACGTTCCTTCAGGTAGGTCTCGTAGCGGTGCTCGGCCAGGGCGATGGCTTCGGTGTATCAAGCGAGTATAGCTTTTGGTAAACCTAGTGGGTCAACACAAACCGGCGCAAAGACATCGCTGTTCCTGTCAGTGGATTTGCCAGGTGGTGGGGCGGCCCTGCCGGTCGGTGCCGTATGCGAGGCCCGGGTTGGTAATGCCGTACACGATTGCGTTCTCGACGATGACGGTCGCGGCGGTCGACAGCCGTTCGACGGTGGCGGTGCCGTTGTTGGTGAATCCGAAGTCGACGATCAAGTCCGCGTCGGGGCTCATCGTGGCCGCCCAGGCGGAGCTTTGCCCGGCGGGGGCGGGCAGGGTGTAGGGCTTGTAGCTCGGGTGACCCGATCGGTAGATCTCGCGCCACAGCAGCGACCGTTCGCCGGAGTCGAACTGCATTCCGAGGATCGTCATGTGGTCCGCGCTGATCGCGAGGCCCGCGGTGATGGTGCCGGCTGGGGCGCCCGCGAGGTTCGGCAGGCCGCGGAACTCGCCGGGTTGCAGGAACGAGCCGGTGTCGATGCCGTACACAAAGGATCCGGTCAGGACCGTGCCGACCACGATGTTGCCGGTCGGGGTGTTGCTGAGTGCCGGTGAGGTCAGGCCGGCACGGGTCGACGTGCCGAGGGCGTGCTCCAGGTCGGTGCCGTCGCTGCAGAGGTCGGTCGGGTGTGGCGCCAGCGGGATGACCGCCCCGGCCTCGAACCGCACGTAGATGAGCTGGGCGGTCCCCGATTCGCCGGGAGGGCTGGCGAAGCCGACGATCTCACCGGCGTCGTTGATCGAAGTCGCGACGCTGAATCCGGCGAATCGGGGGGCGATCGGGGTCGCCACGCCGGCCGCGTTCCAGACCGTGGCCTGCGCGTGCCGTGCGGGTGAGACGAGGTCCGGCGAGGTGGCAGGGGCGACGAAGCCCACCGTCGTGCCGTCGCGGTTGACGCTGTTGGCCCGGCTCCACGCTCCGGGCGGCGTGTCGAGGATGGCCACACCGTGCCCGGTCCAGCGGGCGGCCCGCAGGCCGGCGTCGCCGCCGCCGTCGCCGACCGTTCCGACCAGCACGCCGCCCGCGTTGCCGGCGACCGGGGCGCCCCAGACGCTGCCGGCTGGCAGGTCCAGGTGGGTGAGCGTCTCGACGTGGTCCGCCCGGGCGGGCCCGGCGACCGCGAGCACCGCGGCCCCGGCCAGTCCGATCAGGACGGTGGTGGTCCTTAGTGCGCGGCGCATCGACGATCTCCAGCCTGCCGAAATCCGATCAGTCCCCGGTACGCACGGATACCCGCCAGATGACTGCGTCGGACTCCCCCGGGCGCATCGGGCTGGGACGGGTAGACCTTAGTACTGCTACGGCGGCTCGTATCTTCCGAGGCGTCCGGACAATCACCATGCCGTGGCGGACGTCTGGGGTGGTGCCGACCTCGACCACCGAGGGCCTCACGCTGCGGGACGAGGACTGCAGGTACGTGGGCCAGTTCGTGCCGCTGGCTGCGGCGTTGGAGTCGCTTGGCGTCGATCCTCGCGAGGTCGAGGCGCTGGTGGCGGGCCGGGCCGGCGGCGAGGCGGCATGAAGGTCCAGGTCGACCGCCGGCAATACCGCGGTCCTGGTCCACGGGGTTGCGGCAGAGCGCCTGCGCCCACCCTCGGGAAGTAGTCCGCGCCCTGCCGAGGCTTGGAGCCCGGAAGGCCGTTCAGAGGAACATCGATCACCCTGTTCGGCTATATCGAGCGGGGTGATCGTCTTTGCCCGTGTGGACGGCCCCTGAATTAGGGGGTCCGCTGGCCCGTACAGCCGGGTGGGTCGGCCGTTCGGGCGGGGCGGGGTCGGCGGTCCGGGGAGGTGCCGGTTGCCACTCGATAACGCTCCGGGCGTTGCCGTACCACGACACGTTCGCGCTGGTTACGGTGCTTGCGAACGGAACGTGCACCACTGAAGCGCCGCCTCGGCTCATGACCGCCGGCGGCGGGGTCGGACCCGACCGATGGCGGTCGTATATATAACGCAGGAAGGCGCGGGCGGGATGGTTAACCATCCCGCCCGTCGCTGTTTTTCACCGCCGCGCGGACACCCGCCGGGTACGTGGCAGAGTGAAGAACCGTGACGCGCGCAGACCTGGACAAGCAGCCGCACGAAGTCGCCGAGATGTTCGACGGCGTCGCGGAGCGGTACGACCTGACCAACACCGTTCTGTCCTTCGGGCAGGACCGGGGCTGGCGGCGCGCCACCCGCGCGGCTCTGGGGCTGCGGCCGGGGGAGCGGGTGCTGGACGTCGGCGCGGGTACCGGGGTGTCGACCGCGGAGCTCGGCCGGTCGGGTGCCTTCGCGGTGGGCGCCGACCTCTCCATCGGGATGCTGCTGGCCGGTCGCCGGACCCGCCGTACGGTGCCGTTGGTGGCCGGGGACGCGCTGCATCTGCCGTTTCCGGACGGTGCCTTCGACGCGGTAACGATCTCGTTCGCGCTGCGCAACGTCGTCGACGCCGGGGGCGCCCTGCGCGAGCTGGCCCGGGTGACCCGCAGCGGCGGCCGGCTGGTGGTCTGCGAGTTCAGCCACCCGACCAACGCGCCGTTGCGCACCCTCTACCTGCAGTATCTGATGCGCAGCCTGCCGGCGGTCGCGCGCAGCGTGTCCAGCAACCCCGATGCGTACGTCTACCTGGCCGAGTCGATCCGGGCGTGGCCGGACCAGAACGGCCTCGCCGCACGGATCGCCCAGGCCGGTCCGTGGACCCGGATCGGCATCCGGAACCTGACCGGCGGCATCGTCGCGCTGCACCGCGCGACAAAACTGTGATGGCCGAACGGAACGGCGGTTCAGGCCAGCGAGTGACCATGGCTGCACCGCGCCACAAAACTGTGATGCCCGAACGGAACAGCGGTTCAGGCCGGCTAATGACCATGGCTGCGCCGCGCCACAAGACTGTGATGGCCGAGCGGAACAGGGGTTCAGGCCAGCTAATGATCATACGGGCTAAATAAGTTATTTATCCCGTTTGCGGTACGCGGGGGTGATTGGCTGGGTGGTATGACTGCTACCCGCGATCCCGTGGACGTCTTCGGTATCGACACCGAGATCGACATTCCGATCACCGATCAGGATGAAGGTGAACGGCACGCCCTTGAACTGGCCAACAAGATCCGTACAGTGGCGGTCACCGACCCGGCGCACGCCCAGGAGCTGGTGGATCAGCTGATCGTCGCGCTGGACAAGGCGATGGGCGGTACGTTTCGGGAACACCTGGACGGAGTCACCCGCGTGGTCGCAGAGCGGGCGCTGGTCAACGGGCCGAACTGCTCCGGAGCGGACGTTTCATCGCTCGGAAACGGTTAGGGTTCCCTAACCCCCATGCGCTTCGATGGCCGTCTTAGACTCCGACTGGGCTGGCTTGTGAACTGTTTCACGAGCCTGCGCACGACGGAGGTGAGGCCGTGCACGACCAGCCGACAGTCATCGCTGACGAGGCCGACGTGATCGTGGTCGGTGCGGGACCCGGAGGCTCTGCGGCCGCCTACCACATGGCGCGGCACGGCTTGCGCGTCCTGCTCCTGGAGAAGACCACCTTCCCGCGCGAGAAGGTCTGCGGCGACGGGCTGACCCCGCGCGCCACCCGGCAGCTGATCCGGATGGGGGTGGACACCTCCGAAAAGGCCGGCTGGTTGCAGAACAAGGGCCTCCGCGTGATCGGCGGTGGCGTACGCCTCGAACTGGACTGGCCGGAGCTGGCCAGTTTCCCCCACTACGGCCTGGTGCGCACCCGGCTCGACTTCGACGACATGCTCGCCCAGCGGGCCGTCGAAGCCGGTGTCATTCTGCGTACGGGTGTCACCGTGACCGGCCCGGTGCTCGACGCCGACGACCGGGCCGTCGGGGTGCGGGCCAGGGTCGGCCCGGGCAAGGAACCCGTCGAGTATCGCGCGCCGCTGATCGTGGCGGCCGACGGCGTGTCCGGCAAGTTTCCCCTGGCGATGGGCCTGGCCAAGCGCGACGACCGCCCGATCGGGGTGGCTGTCCGGCGCTACTACCAGTCTCCGGCGCGGGCCGATGACGACTACCTGGAGTCCTGGCTCGAACTGCGCAGCGCGCAGGACCGCGAGCGGCTGCTGCCGGGCTACGGCTGGATTTTCGGGCTGGGCGACGGTCGGGTCAACGTCGGTCTGGGCATCCTCAACTCGTCCAGCGCCTTCGGTAGGACCAACTACCGGGCGATGCTGACCGACTGGCTCGGCACCACCCCGCAGGACTGGGGTCTGCGCGGCGAGGCGAACGCGGGCGGTCCGATCCTGGGCGCCGCGCTGCCGATGGGCTTCAACCGGGTACCGCATTACACCCGGGGCGTCATGCTGGTCGGCGACTCCGGCGGCATGGTCAATCCGATGAACGGCGAAGGTATCGCGTACGCGATGGAGTCGGGCGAATTGGCCGCGGAGGTCGCGGTGCAGGCGCTCGCCCGACCCGCGGGTCCCGACCGGGAACGCGCCCTGCGGGCCTATCCCGCCGAGCTGAAGATCCGCTTCGGCGGGTATTACCGCCTGGGCGGCGTATTCGTGAAGCTGATCGGCAACCCGCAGATCATGCGGGTCGCCACGAAGCACGGCATGCCACACCCCATGCTGATGCGGTTCGTGCTGAAACTGCTGGCCAACCTGACCGATCCCCGAGGGGGAGATGCCATGGACCGGATCATCAACGGTCTGACCAAGGTGGCCCCCGCGGTATGAGCGACTGCACCGGGCGGAGCGCGGGCCGCAAAGGCATGGCCAGCCGGCTCTTGATGAGCAAGCAGGCCACCCCGCTCGTCGTGGGCGGCAACCGGATCAATAGTGTTAAGCGGCTAACAGTCGGGCAGGAGTTTAGATGACGATCAATCCGTACGTCCCGATCGTCGGGTTGCTGGTCCTCGGCGCGCTCTTCGCGCTGTTCTCGGTCTCCGTCGCGCCGATCGTGGGCCCGAAGCGGTACAACCGCGCCAAGGTCGAGGCGTACGAGTGCGGCATCGAGCCGGCCCCCCAGCCGATCGGCGGCGGCCGTTTCCCGGTCAAGTTCTACCTGACCGCGATGCTCTTCATCATCTTCGACATCGAGACCATCTTCCTGTACCCGTGGGCGGTGTCCTTCGAGGCACTCGGCGTCTTCGGGTTCGTGGAGATGGTCCTGTTCATCGTCACCGTCTTCATCGCCTACACCTACGTGTGGCGACGCGGCGGACTCAACTGGGACTGATAACCATGGGAATCGAAGAGAAGCTGCCTAGCGGCATCCTCCTCACCTCGGTGGAGAAGCTGTCCAACTGGGCCCGCAAATCGTCCTTCTGGGGCGCCACCTTCGGGCTCGCCTGCTGCGCGATCGAGATGATGGCCGCCGGCGCCCCCCACTACGACCTCGGCCGCTGGGGCATGGAGGTCTTCCGGGCCTCGCCCCGGCAGGCCGACCTGATGATCGTCGCCGGCCGGGTGAGCCAGAAGATGGCGCCGGTCGTGCGGCAGATCTACGACCAGATGCCCGAGCCGCGCTCGGTGATCTCGATGGGCGTGTGCGCCTCGTCCGGCGGCATGTTCAACAACTACGCGATCGTGCAGGGCGTCGACCACATCATCCCGGTCGACGTCTACCTGCCCGGCTGCCCGCCCCGGCCCGAGATGCTGATCGACGCGATCCTCAAGATGCGCGAGAAGGTCATGGCCGCCCCGCTCGGCCCGAACGGCCGCAAGATGCTCGAGGCCCGCAAGGCCGCGGGCAAGATGCCGATCGTCGCGCCGGGCGCGATGCCGTCGTCGTACCGGGCGGACAAGGCCCGCAGTGCCGAGTGGACGCAGGCGGTCAAGGAAGGCCGGGAGGAGCAGCTGCGCATCGAGAACTGGATGCGGCTGCAGCCCCACCTGCGGGAGGACGGCAAGTGAGCGTAGAACCCCAACCCCACGGTGGCGTACCGGTCGAGGCCGACCCGGTCGGCGCCGACCTCGACGCACCAGCCCAGACGCCGTCCAGCCCGGAGAAGGGCATGTTCGGCATCACCGGCACCGGCGATGTCTCCGGCTTCGGCGGCCTGGTCCGGCTGCGGCCCGAGCTGGTCGGCAGCCCGAAACCGTACGGTGGCTACTTCGACGAGGTGACCGACGCGCTGGAAGAGGCCTATCCCGGCTTCTCCGACGCGATCGAGCGGGTCGTGGTCTACCGGGGCGAGCTGACCCTGCACGTCGCGCCGGAGCGGATCGCCGAGGTCGCCCAGATCATGCGGGACGACGAGTCGCTGCGTTTCGAGCTGCTGTCGTCGCTGTCCGGGGTGGACTACCTGAACTCCGACGCGCGACGGTTGCACGTCTGCTACGAGCTGACCTCGATGACGTACCGGCGGCGGGTCCGGCTCGAGGCGGCGGTCCCGGCCGGCGGCAGCCTGCCGAGTGTGACCGGTGTCTACCCGACCGCCGACTGGCAGGAGCGGGAGACGTACGACATGTTCGGCGTCGTCTTCGCCGGTCACCCCAACCTGACCCGGGTGCTCATGCCCGACGACTGGGAGGGCTTCCCGCAGCGCAAGGACTACCCCCTCGGCGGCGTGCCCGTCGAGTACAAGGGCGCCGAGATTCCGCCGCCGGACCAGCGGAGGGTTTACCAGTGACCAGCCAGACAGACGCCGAATACGCCACCGCACGCGAAACCACCGAGGGCCGGGTCTTCACTGTCACCGGCGGCGACTGGGACTCGGTCACCGGCAGCATCGACCCGCTCAGCAACGAGAAGATCGTTGTCAACATGGGCCCCCAGCACCCGTCGACGCACGGCGTGCTGCGGCTCGTGCTGGAGCTCGAGGGCGAGACCGTCACTGAGGTGCGGCCGGTCGTCGGCTACCTGCACACGGGTATCGAGAAGTCGATCGAGTACCGCAACTGGACGCAGGGCACCACCTTCGTGACCCGGGCCGACTATCTGGCACCGATGTTCAACGAGGCCGCCTACTGCCTCGCGGTGGAGAAGCTGCTCGGCATCACCGACCAGATCCCCGACCGGGCGCAGACCATCCGGGTGCTGTTCATGGAGCTGAACCGGATCTCGTCGCACCTGGTCTGGCTCGGCACCACGGGCCTGGAGCTCGGCGCGATCTCGATGATGCTCTACGGCTTCCGGGAGCGGGAGTACATCCTCGACATCTTCGAGGAGACCTCCGGGCTGCGGATGAACGCGGCCTACATCCGCCCGGGCGGGGTCGCGCAGGATCTGCCGGACTCGGCGGTCAGGAAGATCCGCGACTTCCTCGGCTACCTGCCGAAGAAGCTCAAGGAATACGAGGCCATGCTCTCCGGCCAGGTGATCTGGCATCAGCGTACGCAGGGTGTCGCGGTGCTGGACGTCACCGGCTGCCTGTCGCTGGGCATCACCGGCCCGGTGCTGCGTTCGGCCGGCCTGGCCTGGGACCTGCGCAAGACGATGCCGTACTGCGGGTACGAGACGTATCAGTTCGACGTCCCGACCGCGCAGACCGCCGACGTCTGGGGCCGGTACCTGGTCCGGGTGGCCGAGATCAAGGAGTCGCTGAAGATCGTCGAGCAGGCGCTCGACCGGC
>JAVHVY010000478.1:0-18276 GCA_032160305.1 Actinoplanes sp. | reverse complement strand
GCACACCGGTTTCGACGTGCCCGCGGCGCTGCGAAAGGCGCTCGGCATGCACGAGCGCACCGAGCGAAGCGAGGGCCACGAGGACATGCCCGGCAGGCTCGGCATGCACGAGCGCACCGAGCGAAGCGAGGGCCACGAGGGCATGCCCGGCAGGCTCGGCATGCGCGAGCGCACCGAGCGACGCGAGGGCCACGAGGACATGCCCAAGGCAGGCACAGCATGAACGAGCGCACCGAGCGACGCGAGGGCCACGACGGCATGCCCAAGGCAGGCACAGCATGAGCCTCCTGATCGCCAATATCGGGGAGCTGTTCAGCAACGCCGAGGCCGGGATCACGACCGGTGCGGCGGTGGTCGTCGAGGGCGACCGGATCGTCTGGACCGGTCCGGGCGCGCACGCCCCGGCCGCCGACGACCGGCTGGACGCGGCGGGCGGCGCGGTGCTGCCGGGATTCGTGGACAGCCACGCGCACCTGATCTTCGCCGGGGACCGGGCGGCCGAGTTCGCCGCCCGGATGGCCGGCGAGCCCTACACCGGGGGCGGCATCCACACGACCGTGGCCGCGACCCGGGCCGCGAGCGACGACGAACTGCGCGCCACGGCGGGCCGGCTGGTGGCCGAGATGCGGCGCCAGGGCACGACCACGGTCGAGATCAAGAGCGGCTACGGGCTGACCGTCGGGGACGAGGCCCGCAGCCTGCGCCTGGCCCGCGAGCTGACGCCCGAGACGACCTTCCTCGGCGCGCACGTCGTGCCGGTCGGCGTCGACCCGGCCGACTACGTCGAGCTGGTGACCGGGCCGATGCTGGACGCGGCAGCCCCGTACGCGAAATGGGTCGACGTCTTCTGTGAGCGGGGAGCGTTCGACGGCGAGCAGGCCCGGGCGATCCTGACCGCCGGGGTGAAGGCCGGACTGCGGCCGCGCATCCACGCCAATCAGCTGTCGCCCGGGCCCGGTGTGCTCCTGGCCGTCGAGCTCGGCGCGGCCAGCGCGGACCACTGCACCTACCTGAGCGACGCCGACGTGGACGCGCTGGCCGGCTCGGACACGGTCGCCACGCTGCTGCCCGGCGCCGAGTTCGCCACCCGCTCGCGCTATCCGGACGCGCGCCGGCTGCTCGACGCGGGGGCCACCGTGGCCCTGGCGACCGACTGCAACCCGGGGTCGTCGTACACGAGCTCGATGCCGTTCTGTATCGCCCTGGCCGTCCGCGAGATGCGGATGACGCCGGCCGAGGCCGTGCGTGCCGCGACGCTCGGCGGCGCGCGGGCGTTGCGCCGTGACGACCTCGGGGTGATCGCCCCCGGCGCCCGCGCCGACCTGGTCGTGCTCGCCGCCCCCTCCTACCTCCACCTGGCCTACCGGCCCGGTGTCCCCCTGGTCGACGCAGTAGTGCACGACGGAGTTCTCGGATGAACGTGACAGTCCAGCCCACCGGCGTCTCGGCCGCCGACGTCCTCGCCGTGGCCCGCCACGACGCGCGCGTCGAACTGGCCGACACGACCGTTGCCGCGATGGCCCGCAGCCGCGCGATCGTCGAGTCGATCGAGGCGTCCGGGCGGCCCGTATACGGCGTCTCGACCGGTTTCGGGGCGCTGGCGAACACCCGGATCGCCCCGGAACGCCGGGCCGAGCTGCAGCACGCGCTGATCCGCTCGCACGCGGCCGGGATCGGGGCGCCGATGCCGCGCGAGGTGGTGCGGGCGATGATGCTGCTGCGCGTACGCTCGCTGGCTCTCGGTCTTTCCGGGGTGCGCCCGGAACTGGCGCGCGGGCTGGTCGACCTGCTGAACGCCGGGATCACGCCGTGGGTGCCGGAGCACGGCTCGCTCGGCGCGTCGGGTGACCTCGCGCCGCTGGCGCACTGCGCGCTCGTGCTGCTCGGCGAGGGCTGGGTACTGGGCAAGGACGGCGCCCGGGCGCAGGCGTCGGAGGCGTTGCCCGCGGCCGGGTTGCGGCCGCTGCAGCTGGCCGCCAAGGAGGGCCTGGCGCTGATCAACGGCACCGACGGCATGCTCGGGATGCTGCTGCTCGCGATCGACGACGCGCGGCACCTCTTCGCGATGGCGGACGTGACCGCGGCGCTGGCGATCGAGGCGATGCTCGGCTCGGAACGGCCGTTCCTGCCGGAACTGCACGCGATCCGGCCGCACCCGGGCCAGGCCGCCTCGGCCGCCAACATCTACCGGCTGCTGCAGGACTCGCGGGTGATGGACTCGCACCGCGACGACCTGGCCCACGCGGTGCAGGACGCCTACTCGATGCGCTGCGCCCCGCAGGTCGCCGGGGCGGCCCGGGACACGCTGGACTTCATCACCGAGGTGGCCGGCCGCGAGCTGGTGTCCGTGGTGGACAATCCGGTGGTGCTCGCCGACGGGCGGGTCGAGTCGACCGGCAACTTCCACGGCGCCCCGCTCGGTTTCGCCGCCGACTTTCTGGCCATCGCCGCCGCCGAGGTCGGCGCGATCGCCGAACGCCGGGTCGACCGGCTGCTCGACGTGGCCCGCAACCGGGACCTGCCACCGTTCCTGAGCCCGGACGCCGGGGTCAACTCCGGCCTGATGATCGCCCAGTACACCGCGGCCGGGATCGTCGCGGAGAACCGGCGGCTGGCCGCGCCCGCGTCGGTCGATTCGCTGCCGACCAGCGGCATGCAGGAGGACCACGTGTCGATGGGCTGGGCGGCCACGAAGAAGCTGCGTACGGTCCTGGACAACCTGACCAGCCTGCTCGCGGTGGAACTGCTGGCCGGGGTCCGCGGGCTGCAGCTGCGGGCGCCGCTGACTCCGTCGCCGGCCGGCCGGGCCGCGGTCGCCGCGGTGGGCGGCTTCGCCGGACCGCCCGGGCCGGACGTCTTCCTCGCGCCGGTGCTGGAGCAGGCCCGCGCGGTGGTGGCCGAGCGCGAGCTGCGCGCCGCCATCGAGTCCGCGGTCGGCCCACTGGCATAGCCGAGAACACCCTGTTCGCCGGGTGGCGTCAGGAGCTGGCTACACCGCGTCGGTTTCAATATCTGACTGGTCATGGGTGGTGCCGCCGACGACTGCTGAAGTAGTGTTGAAGTATGACCGCTGCGCCTCTGGAGTCCGTACCGTTCTCTGACCTGCTGCGCCATACGACCGAGACGACCGACCGGCTGAGCCGCGCCCGCGCCGTACGCCTGCACCGGCGCGACGCGGCAGATCTCGTGCTGATGTCCGCCGAACGGGCGGATGCCGAGGCGGAGATCGTAGAAGTGGCGTCGCAGTTGTTGGCCCACCTGCTGCTGGTTAGTCCCGACCTGGTGAGTGGCGCGCTGCCGCTGGCGCTGCCGTGGGTGCGGTTCCTGCCGCCGGACGATGTTGCCACGATGGCGGCGGAGTTCGTGAGCACCGCCGTGGCCGCGGCCGCGCTCGGTAACACCGCGGCGGTCACCCAACTGCTCGCCGAGTGGCGGCACACCGCCGAGGTGCACGCCGACCCTGAGCTGAACCGGGCGCTGACCGAGCGTCCGCTCGGCGACTTCGGAACTGTGTCCCGCCCACCGGCCGCGTGAGCCCGAAGCGGGGGGACCGGGCGGCGCCGCCGCCGCGGCCCGGCGGGTACGCGCTGCGTTTCGCCACCAACGACGCCGCTAAAGGCTGGGACGCACTGTGCCAGCAGGCGGCGGCCAACACCCGTACGGCGTACGACGCGATCGAGGCTGATCCATGCCCAGCACCGCCGACTTCGCGGCACCACCAGCTGAAGGGATCGCTGGCCACCGACTCGCACGCCGGGAAGGTGCTCGCGCAGTGGCAATACGAGGTCACCGGCGGCGGCCGGATCTGGTACCTCGTCGACCATGAGACCCGGACATGCTGGATCAAGGAAGCCGGGACCGGGCACCCGAAGAAGACGGACTGAACGACCGCTGTCATCGGCCGGTCCGCCGAATCTGTTCTACTCCTCGGTCTTCAAGGGCCCGGTGTATGGCTGGGCTGGGAGTCGGAAACAGGCGCCGGAGATGCGGGAGCTGACGGTGCGGACGTGTTGGAAGCCTAGGCTGGGGTGGTAGTCGTGCAGGCCGGGGTTGGTGGTCCAGGCGTCGAGGCGCAGCCAGGTGAGTTCGCATTCGTACGCGCGGCCGGCGGCCCAGTCGAGCATCTGGGCGCCGAGGCCGGTTCCGGCGTACTGGCGGGGGACCATCATATTGGCCGCGTACAGCGCGTCGGCGGGGGCGTCGCTGGGGTGCCAGAGCGCTTCGGGGTCGACGTCGGGTTTCCACAGGTCGTCGACGCCGGCCCAGGCGGTCAAGGTGATGGTGGCGACCGAGTTGGTGGGTGCGACCATGATCTCGATGGTCACCCGCAGGACGTGGCTGGCGGTGGCGCCGACCCTGGCATAGGGAGCGGTCAAGCCCTATCGCTTCGTGTCATCAGCGGGATCCGCCAAGGGTTCTGTGGTCGTGGAGCAGCGGAAGCCGGTATCGTCGTCGAGCATCGCTGAGTCGGCGTCATTGAATGAGGCCGGTGTTGCTCGGATGAAGGGGCTGGTGAACGCGCCTCCTTTAAGCTCGTATCGACCCGATTCGGTCCTGGTGCTGCACCACTCCCATACATTGCCGCACAAATCGTATACGCCGTAGATGCTGGTTCCACTGTGGTATCGACTGACTGGGGTGGTGGCTTTGATGCCATTTTCTCGGGTGTTGCATTTTGCCGGTGTTTGCTGATCACCCCATGGATAAGTGTCCCCACCTGTGCCCCTCGCAGCCTTTTCCCATTGTTGCGAAGTGGGGAGTTCCTTCCCGTACCATGCCGCGTAGGTGGCGGCGTCATGCCAGGTCACGAATGTGACGGGGTGGTCGAAGAGGGCATCCGGGCATTTTCCTCTGGGCCAATGGTCGGGAGGCTGGCGCCCTGTTGACCCGACGAATTGCGCGTACTCGGAGTTTGTGACTGGGAAAACGTCGATGTAGAAGGACGGCAGCCAGATGGAGGCATTGTCGGCTCCACTCAGGTACGAGCCTCGTCCACGAGCGCCATCTGCTTGCCGTCGCGCGGGTGCCTTAGGTGGGGTGCGGCGGAAAGCTCGATGGCGAACGGCGCGGCCTGTTCGGCAGTGGCGGAAGGCCGGGTGCCGATGAAGGCTTCGAAGCGCTCGTGTACGTCTGGACCAGAGACTTTTAGTGACGTGTCGAGTGCTGCCTGATTCACTTCGCGGATGGTGATGCTTTCGCCTCGTTGCTCCCAATTGGAGAGTTGCCGATCCGTGATGCCGAGGTGGGCGGCAAAAGCTTTCAAGCTCATGCGTTTGGCGAGGCGGAGTGCTCTGGCTTCTTTTCCCGTCCAGCGATCGACCGTGATCACCTTCAGTTCGCCCTTTCGATTCCCGCCGTTCGAGCGTTCAAATTGTTTCGCCGTCGATCCGCATATAGGTCTCGCGGAGTTCGTCCACGACAGCACTAGCAGAAGGGTATGCCACGTCATTGACCATTGTGATCGCCCGAACGCCGATCGCCGCATTGGTGGCGAAGGCGAGTTCCATGGACGGCAGATCGGTCACGGACACTGGAGCGATCTTGTGGGGGAAGCCGGTTTGGAGCAGCTTCATCGTGATTCCGGGCAGGTACGTGGCCTCGGGCCAGATGACGTGTTGGCCGTCGAAGAACCCGACGTTCCACGTCACGCCTTCGCAGATGAGCCCGGAGCTCTCGGTGAACAGCGCGTCGTCGAACCCGGCAAGCTGCGCTGCGCGGCGACGACGGAGGGAGCCGAACAGGCCGACGCTCTTGACTTCGGGCAGGTCTCGGGCGTACGCAACAGTCTGAGCGGTCAGTGGCGGAAGTGGAAGCGTGCCGGCCGGCCGTTGCGTCACCAGAACCTGCGGGTCGGCGGCTGCACTCGGGTGGCCGAGGTCGGTCGCGGGATCGAAGACGGTGACGCGAATGGTCACCGAACCGGTAGCCGGTGCGGCCTGGGCGATCAAGCCACGAACACGAGCCGGATCGAGGTCAACAGCGAACAGGACCTGGCAGTCGCGGACCAGCCGGTCGAGATGCAGAGAAAGCCCTCGGACGCGGCCGTTGTCGACGCGGAAGCTGGTGAAGTGGCCGTAGTTGGTCAGCGCCAGCGTCTGCAGCTCGTCCAGGGTCACGGGCCGTCCGTTCATCTGTGCCATGGCGTCAAGCATGGCAGGCGACACGAGCCGAAACGACGCCCGTTGCCTCGACGACCGCCAAGACTTCGGTGCTACTTCGGTCCTAGTTCGGTGGTTTGGCCTTCCGGCACTGCCCTGGATGACGGCAATCTGTAACCGGGTGTACACGCCGTGTCGGATCGCTGGTCTGACGTGGAATATCCGCAAGACGGCGTTAGGGCGGCGCTGGCATCCGAGTAACCGGACTTGAATCTCCCGAATTTCGTAGTGCCGCGTCATGAAGAAGCGATGGAAGGTGGTGCCCAGTGTTGACCGCAGTCGGATTGTCCGCGGCAGCCCTGATTGGTTTCCCCACCAAGGGCCGCCTCACCCGGCAAGAGTCGAACCGGTGGACACCCCAAGGTCGACCGGAGTACCTGCGGCAATGCGTCGAGATGAGTTTGCGCCGCCTCGCCGTCGACCGTATCGACCTCTACTACCTGCACCGCGTCGACCCCGCCGCCCCTCTGGCCGACCAGCTCGGTGTCCTCCAGTGGAACACGTACGTGCGCCGCGTCGGCGAATTGGACGACCTTCTCGGCCGGTTCGGCCAGCAGGAGGCGGTACGCCGGATCGTGTTGGCCGCCGCTGAGGCGGCAGGTAGGGCGGTTCGGTGATGGCCGGCTCTCGCGAGTATCCGCCCGCCGTGCTCGTGCACCGACCGGATTGCCCCGACGTCGCCGGGCTGCTGCTGTCGCGGCTGCCGACGGCGGAGATCGCCCGGCAGCACCCGAACGGCCGGATGCACAGCTGCTACCACTTTCACCAGAACTCGATCGGCGTAGTCGAGGTCGTGCAGTACCCGCCCCACGCGTACGAGCCGTCCACCATGGTCTACGCGGACGCCGCCCGAGCGCTGTGCGGCTTCTGCGGCGGCACCCACGGGGTGCTCGATCAGCTGATCCTGCCGAGCCATCTGGCGTCCGGCGTCCCGGGGCAGCCGGGCCTCGCCGCTGAGGTGACTGCCGTCCTGAAGCCGCGGCGGATCAGGGAGTTGTGATGCTCTACCGCTCGCAGATGACGACGTACGCCCGCCACCAGCTCGACGCCGCCCGGCAGATGCTGCGCGAGCACCGCGCCGACGCGACTGGATGCTGTGTCTCGTGCGGGCGGCCGACTCCATGCCCGGACCAGGTCACCGCCGAGAAATCGTCCAACTGGTACCAGTCGTGGCTGGTCCCGCAGTCGGTCTTCGGCAGCGAGCACCGCTTCACCGCACAGGGCTCGCTGGTCCGCCCCTACGTCAGGAACGCCGGACGTCACTAGCGCTGTCCGGGGCTTGGTGTCGAGTGGTCACCCAGGCTATGGCCGAGTCTCCAGGAAACTCCCGCTGCGCGAGCACCGCGACCTAGCCTGCGGAACTTTCGTTCTGCGACGCTTCGACTTCGATCTGCGGCGAGTTGATGTTCGTTTTGCGGCAGGACGGCTTTCGTTTTGCGGCGGCCCTGCGGTCAGCCGACTTCCTTTGCGATGACCCGGGACAGCTCGCGGAACGCCTTGCCGCGGTGGCTGATCGCGTCCTTCTCCGCCGGGGTCAGTTCCGCGTTCGTCCGCTCCTGGCCGTCGCCGAGGAAGATCGGATCGTAGCCGAAACCGCCCTCGCCGCGCCGTTCGCGCAGGATCCGGCCGGTCTGCCGGCCCTCGACCAGATGCTCGCGCCCGTTCGGCAGGACCAGGGCGGCGGCGCAGACGAAAGCGCCGCCCCGGTGCTCCTCGGCGACGTCGGCGAGCTGCGCCAGGACCAGACCCAGGTTGGCCTGGTCGTCGCCGTGGCCGCCGGACCAGCGGGCGCTGAAGACACCGGGCATGCCGTTCAGCGCGTCGACGGCGAGGCCGGAGTCGTCGGCGACCGTGGGCAGGCCGGTACGCGCGGCTCCCGCACGCGCCTTGATCAGGGCGTTCTCGCCGAAGGTCAGGCCGGTCTCAGGCACGTCCGGGTAGCCCTCGAAGTCGGCGAGGCCGGCCAGGGTGACCCGGCTCGCGCCGAGCGCCACGTCGAGGATCCGCTGCAGTTCGACCAGCTTCTTGGTGTTCGCCGTCGCCAGCAACAGCCTCGCCGTCATGTCGTGCCCTCCTTTGGCAAGCCCTTCTGGCCCTCGCCGGCAGCGCCGAAAGCAAGCTCCGGCGGGTGCCGCTCGGCGCAGGCGGTCACGCCGTGAGCGCCTTCTGCTGGGCCAGCGCGAGCTCGGCGCAGCCCCGGACGCCCAGGTCGAGCAGGGCGTCGAGCTGGTCGCGGCGGAAGACGTTCGCCTCGCCGGTGCCCTGTACCTCGACGAAGTCGCCGTCGCCGGTGCACACCACATTCATGTCGACCTCGGCGGCGACGTCCTCGAGGTACATCAGGTCGAGGCGGGGCTCGCCGTCGATCACGCCGACGCTGACCGCCTGGATCGAGCGGTGCATCACCTTCTCCACCTTGCCGGCCAACGACTTGCGGCCGGCCAGCCAGGTGACCGCGTCGTAGAGCGCCACATAGGCGCCGGTGATGGCCGCGGTGCGGGTACCGCCGTCGGCCTGCAGCACGTCGCAGTCGAGCACGATCGAATTCTCGCCGAGCGCCTTCAGGTCGATGCAGGCGCGCAGGCTGCGGCCGATCAGACGGGAGATCTCGTGGGTCCGGCCACCGACCCTGCCCTTGACGCTTTCGCGGTCACCGCGGGTGTTCGTCGCGCGCGGCAGCATCGCGTACTCCGCGGTCACCCAGCCGAGGCCGGAGCCCTTGCGCCAGCGCGGCACACCTTCGGTGACGCTGGCCGTGCAGAGCACCCGGGTGTCGCCGAACTCGACGAGCACGGAACCCTCCGGATGGATGCTCCAGCGGCGGGTCAGAGTGACAGGTCGCAGGTGGTCGGCCGCGCGGCCGTCGGGGCGTGCCATGGCGGTTACTGTAGGCCCAGCCGGCCGCGGCGGCTCAGGCTGGGGCGTCGCCGGTGCGGTGCGCCCAGACCCGCGACGGCGACGAGCCGGAAGGCACCGAAGGGCGCAGCGCGGCGACCGGGTTGTGCTGCCGGGCGATCGAGGCCGGTGCGGAAGCCGACGCGAGGCCGTGTGCCCGCAGGAAGCCGTCGACGGCCTGCGGCCAGCCGAACAGCTCGGCCCGGGCCCGTGCCGCCGCGCGACGTTCGCGCTCCGGACGCTCCATCAGCTTGCGTACGCCCTCAGCGAACGCCTCCGGCGTGCCCCGGACTGCCAGGCCCGCGTCACCGACCACCTCGGGCAGTGCGGAGGCCGCGTTGACCAGCACCGGGGTGCCGCAGGCCAACGCCTCGAGCGCGGCCAGCCCGAAGGTCTCCACCGGCCCCGGCGCGACCACCACATCGGCGCTGGCCAGCAGGGCCGCCACGGCCGACCGGTCGGCGATGTGCCCGGCGAAGCGAACCGGCAGCCGGGCCGACCGGTAGGCCAGCGCCGCCCGGCGCGACCCGTCCCCGGCCACCACCAGCACCGCCTGCGTGCGCCCGGCGCGCAGCGCGGCGATCGTGTCGACGGCCAACTCGGGCCGTTTGTCGGCGGAGAGCCGGCTGCAGTAGACGACCAGCAGCTCGTCCGGGCGGGCGTAGCGGGCGCGGACCGCCTCGTCGGCCCGGTCCGGGTGGAACTCGTCCAGGTCGACACCGAGCGGCACCTCGACCAGGTTGGGCACGCCGAGCCGGCGGAACTCGGCGGCGGCGAAGGCGGTGGTGCAGACGATCTGGTCGTACGCGAGCGCGGTCTGCCGGTTGAGCCGGTCGGCGAGCCGCTCCCTTGCCGGCATCCCCCACACGCCCAGCAGCCCGGCCAGGCTCTCGTGCGACACCATCATCGAGCCGACGCCGCGCTGCCGCGCCCAGACGCCGGTCCAGCGCAGGGTGGAACGGTCGGAGACCTCGATGCGGTCCGGCTGTAGCTCGTCGAGCAGCCGGGTCAGCTCCCGGCGCCCGGCCAGCACCCGATAGCCGCCCGTACGGGGCAGCGGGGCGCTCGGGAGCGTGATGACCCGGCCCTGCTCGGTGATGTCGTCGGCGCTGCTCTGACCGGGAACGATCAGGACGGACTCGTGCCCGGCCCGCTGGTAACCCTCGCCCAGATTGCGCAGTGCCGTGCGCAGGCCCCCGGATCGCGGGGTGACGAAGTTGGCCAGCCGGACAATGCGCATACGGGGTACTCCCAGGTCACGTCAGGATGCAATGGTGCGTCGATGCTCGGACCGCTCCCCGCCCCCGTCGGCGAGCTCAGAGATCGTAGCGGGCACCGGGCCGGACGACATCGACCGGTCCCGAGAACGCGTCGGTCGCGGCCTCTACAGTAGAGGCCTCACTGACCCACGCCGGAACGAGGTGCGTCAATAGTAGACGGCCCACATCGGCCTTGGTCGCCGCCTCGCCCGCCTCCCGGCCGGTCAGGTGCAGACCGGGCGGATTGTCGGCGCCATCGAGGTAGCTGGCCTCGCAGAGAAACAGGTCGGCGCCCTGCGCCAGCCGCAACAGGGCCTCGCACGGCGCGGTGTCCGACGAGTACGCCAGGACCCGGCCGCCCTGCTCCACCCGTACGCCGTAGGTCTCGATCGGATGGTTGACCCGGTCCACGGTGACTGTGAACGGTCCGATCGGGAACGTGCCCGGCTGCAGCCCGTAGAAGGTGTAGACGTCGTCGACCGGTTCCGCCGCGGAGCTGTACGCGGCGGAGATCCGCTCGGCAGCGCCCAGCGGGGCGTAGACGGGCACCGGCGGCAGGGGGCCCGACGGGTCGTAACGGCGGACCACCACGTAGGTGCAGGCGTCGAGCATGTGGTCGCAGTGCAGGTGGGTCAGCATGATCGCGTCGACCCTGTCGAGGCTCGCGTAGCGCTGCAGCGCGGAGAGGGAGCCGGAGCCGAAGTCGATCAGCAGCCGGAATTCCTCGGCCTCCACGAGATAGGCGGAACAGGCCGACTCGGGGCCGGGAAAACTGCCGGCACAGCCGAGAACGGTCAGTCGCATGCGGATGCCTCTGGTTCTGATGGCTCACGCTGGGTCGTGCTCCGGTGGCGGGCGCCCGCCCCCGCCCGCACCGCCACTGCGACACGCCGGGACTCAACACTCCGTGCCTCGACCAACCGGCCCGCGGGTGAGACTTCAGACCAGTCAATCACGCTGCGCAGCCTACGCCGCGACCAGCGCGCCGGGTAAAAGCCTGATCGATTTGTCGCTAAATCGACAACGTCCGGAACACCCCCCGTGACCTCGGTCATCGCCAAGAGCGTTACGCCGGGTTAGTCCGTTGCGTTGCACAGGGTGAAGGCATCGAATCCCTGGGCAACGGAGGCGGCATGACGACGGACGTGGATTCCCCGACCGGAAACAAGGACCGGGACTCCTCGACCGCCACGCCCGAACTGCGCCAGTCGACCGGCGCCCATGACCTCGCCCCCGCCCACGACTCAGCCGCCACCGCCGACGCCGATCCGGTGGCCGGGACGCCGGAGGTGCCGTTCGGGTGGGACGGGTCCGTTGCCGACGACGAGCCGGAGCCCGTCTTCCGATTCCCGGCCGTGGGTGACGCCGATCCGGGGTGGCAGCGACTGCTCGGCATGTCCGTCCACGCGGCGATCCTCGGACTCGCGGGCGTCGGCGTGGGCGCGCGTGGCCTGCTCGCTACCCTCGGCGGCAGCTCCCCGGGCTGGTACATCCCGATGCTGGCCGGCACCGGTCTGCTCAGCGTCGCCCTGACGGTGGCGGCGTTCCTGTCCATCCACCGCGACCTGCTGCCCTGGATGCTGATGCTCGCGGCGACGGTGCCCCTCGGCACGGCAGTGATCCTGGCCGTCGGCTACTGACTCGACCGTTGCCCCGAGGCCGGCCGGCTGCGCGGCCCGGCGGCGCGGCCGGACCGGGCCGCAGGGCTGCGCGGCAGGGCCGCGGGGCCGCGCGGCAGGGCCGCGGGGCTGCGCGGCAGGGCCGCGGGGCTGCGCGGCAGGGCCTCGGTCAGGCCCAGAGCTGGCCTTCGAGGGCCTCTTCGGCCTCGGCGAGGGTACCGCCGTAGGCACCCGTCGACAGGTACTTCCAGCCGCCGTCGCAGACCACGAACGCCACGTCCGCCCGGCGGCCAGCCTTCACCGCCTCGTGCGCGACGGCCAGCGCCGCGTGCAGGATCGCGCCGCTGGAGAAGCCGGCGAAGATCCCCTCGACCTCGACCAGCTGCCGGGTGCGCAGCACGGCGTCGCGGGTACCCACCGAGAACCGCCGGTTCAGCACGGTCGCGTCGTACAGCTCCGGGACGTAGCCCTCGTCGATGTTGCGCAGGCCGTAGACCAGCTCGCCGTAGCGGGGCTCGGCGGCGATGATCTCGATGGCCTCGACCTTCTCCCGCAGGTAGCGGCCCGTTCCCATCAGTGTGCCGGTGGTGCCCAGCCCGGCCACGAAGTGGGTGATCGTGGGCAGGTCGCGCAGCAGCTCGGGGCCGGTCGTCTCGTAGTGGGCGCGGGCGTTGGCCGGGTTGCCGTACTGGAAGAGCATGACCCAGTCGGGATGCTCGGCGGCGATCTGCTTCGCGGTCGCGACCGCCTGGTTGGAACCACCCGCGGCCGGCGAGAAGATGATCTCCGCGCCGTACATCCGCAGCAGTTGAATCCGCTCCGAGGAGACGTTCTCCGGCATCACGCAGACCAGGCGGTAGCCGCGCAGCTTGGCCACCATGGCCAGCGAGATGCCCGTGTTGCCGCTGGTCGGTTCGAGGATCGTGTCGCCCGGGCGGAGCCGCCCGGACTCCTCGGCCTCGCGCACCATGAACAGCGCGGGCCGGTCCTTGATGCTGCCGGTCGGATTGCGATCCTCGAGCTTCGCCCAGAGCCGCACCGGCGGCGCCCCCTCGGGCACCGTCGGCGACAGGCGGGGCAAGCCGACCAGCGGCGTGCCCCCGCAAGCGTCCAGCAGGCTCTCGTAACGAGCCATCCGCCACTACCGCTTACGGGCGGCGGTGGGGCGGCCGAGGATGGCGGCCGCGGCCGCGAAGCCCAGCGCGCCACCGGCGACGGCCGGCAGCACGGTGACCGAGTCGCCGTCGGCGAGCTTGGCGTCGAGCGTACCCAGGAAACGGACGTCCTCGTCGTTGACATAGACGTTGACGAAGCGGTGCAGGGCACCCTCGTCGGTGATCAACCGGCCCTTGAGGCCGTTGTGCTTGCTGTCCAGGTCGTCGATCAGGGCGCCGAGGGTGTCACCGGCGCCCTCGACGACCTTGGCGCCACCGGTGTAGCTACGCAGGATCGTGGGAACGCGAACTTCGATAGCCATGACTGTGCTGCTCCTCATGAGGAAGAAGATGTGTCGAATTGCCGGGCAGAGGGTCGGTCGGGGAGTCGTCGCCTCAGCGACACTCGTAGAACACCGACGCGGGGCTCTGCCCGAACATGTAGGACTGCACGACACTCACACTCACGCGTCCACCGTCGCATCCACGATGTTGACCTTTTCCTCGGTCACCACACCGTCCACGATACGGAACGAGCGAATCTCCTCCGATTCCGGCTCACGGGTGGAGACGAGCAGGTAGTGCGCGCCCGGCTCGCCGGCGAAGGAGACGTCCGTGCGGGACGGATACGCCTCGGTTGCGGTGTGCGAGTGATAGATGACGACTGGTTCCTCGTCGTTGTCGTCCATCTCGCGCCACACCCGCAGCTGCTCCATCGAGTCGAACTCGTAGAACGTCATCGACCGGGCGGCGTTGTCCATCGCGATGACGCGGGTCGGCAGGTCGGCTCCGGCCGGCCCGGCGACGACACCACAGGCCTCGTCGGGGTGGTCCCGGCGGGCGTGGGCGACGATCGCTTTGACGATCGCGCTGTCGATGGTCAGCACGATGTTCAGGTTACCGTGAGATTTCGCCGCCGCGGGCGTGGCCGTGCACACACAGGGCGCCGCAGCTTACGCTCGGCCCCGAGCTGAGCCTGACCCCGAGCTGAGCCTGGCCCAGGGCGCCACTGTCCGGGGCGCCGGGGCCGGGCTATCTGACCTCGGGTAAGGCGTTGAGCAGGGACTCCTGCAGGTAGCCGAGGTAGGCGTAGACGGACAGCTGGAAGACCCTGGTCGAGGCGGGGTCTTTCAGCATCGCCTCGTCCAGCTCGTCGCTCAGGTCGGTATCGGCCTGGATGTCGAGCCGGGTGCCCATCGCCAGCCGGGCGTCGTTGATCGCGCGCAGCCAGGCTTCGGCGGCCTCGCCGTCCAGCCGGACCTCGCCCGGGCCCTCGTCGGGCAGTGCGGCGAGGATCGCCCCGGCCTGGTCGATCTTGCCGGTCTTGAGGTCGCCCTCGGTGTAGCGGCGAAACTCGGCGGAGTCGTCGGGGCGGTCCGGATAGATGTCCGGGAAGAGCCGGCCGACCACCGGGTCACCGTGGTCGAAGCCGTCCATCAGCAGGCCGACCACCTCGCCGGCGACCTTGCGCAGCACCCGCACCTCGTCGACGGCGAAGGTCGCCACGCACTGGCTGCCGTTGCGTCGGAACATCTAGCTCCCCATCCGCCCGATCACATCCGGTCCACTGTCGCCCACAGACCGTAGCCGTGGAGCTGGCTCGCGTCCATCTCCATGCGCTCGCGTGCACCGGACGAAACGGCCGCTTTGCCCTTATTGTGAACATCCATCATGAGCTGTTCGGCTTTGTCGTGGCTGTAGCCGAACAACTTCTGGAAGACCCAGGTCACATACGACATCAGATTGACCGGATCGTCCCAGACGATGGTGACCCAGGGCCGGTCATCAGCCGGCACTTCCTCGATCTCCGGCGTCTCGACGGGAGCGACCTGTGGCAACGCCATGCCCCCCATCGTGCCACCGGTTTCGCGCGATCATGGAATCGGTACGCCGAACTGCAGCTCAACGGGTACCAGACGAACCGCCCGGACACCCGGATCTGCCAGGGAGCGCGGCTACGCCAAGCTGGGCGTCAACGGCTGGTTGGCCTACCACCCGCACTACGATCTGTGCCGCAATAGGGTGGGTGGGTGACTGCCTTCGCCCCAGCGCTGCTGACCGACCAGTACGAGCTGACGATGATCAGCGCCGCCCTCCAGGATGGAACAGCCGGGCGCCGCAGCGTCTTCGAGGTCTTCGCCCGCCGGCTGCCCGCCGGCCGGCGCTACGGTGTGGTCGCCGGGCCGGGCCGGCTGGTCGAGCTGATCCGCGACTTCCGCTTCACCGAGCCGGACGTCGAGTTCCTGCTCGGCGCCCGGATCGTCGACGAGGCGACGGCGAAGTGGCTGGCCGATTACCGCTTCACCGGCGACGTGGACGGCTATCCGGAGGGCGAGCTGTTCTTCCCGGGTTCGCCGATCCTGACCGTTTCCGGGAGCTTCGCCGAGTGCGTGATGCTCGAGACGCTGATCCTGTCGGTGCTCAACCATGACAGTGCCGTCGCCGCCGGGGCGGCCCGGATGGTCACCGCCGCCCGGGGCCGGCCGATCATCGAGATGGGCTCCCGGCGTACGCATGAGGAAGCTGCCGTGGCCGCGGCTCGCGCGGCCTATCTCGCGGGTTTCGCCTCGACCTCCAACCTCGCCGCCGGCGGTCGCTACGGGATCCCGACCACCGGCACCTCGGCGCACGCCTTCACGCTGCTGCACGACGACGAGCCGGCCGCCTTCGCCGCCCAAGTGGCGGCTCTGGGCAAGAACACGACGCTGCTGGTGGACACCTACGACATCGCCCAGGGCATCCGGAACGCGATCGCGGTCGCCGGGCCGGACCTGCGCGCGATCCGGATCGACTCGGGCGACCTGTCGGTGCTGGCCCAGCACTCCCGGGAGCTGCTCGACTCGCTCGGCGCGACCGAAACGAAGATCATCGTCTCGGGCGACATGGACGAGTATGCGATCTCCAGCCTCTCCGCCGAACCGGTCGACATGTACGGCGCCGGCACGGCCGTGGTCACCGGTTCGGGCGCGCCGACGGCGAACCTGGTGTACAAGCTCGTCGAGGTCGACGGCCGGCCGGTCGTCAAACGCTCGGAGAACAAGGCGACGGTCGGCGGCCGCAAGACGGCGATCCGGCGACACAAACCCACCGGGACGGCGATCGAGGAGATCGTGATGTCCCAGGGCGTCCCCGACCACCTGCCGAACGACCGGCTGCTGCAGACGTCGTTCGTGGCGGCCGGCGAGATCCTGCCGGCGGTCTCGCTGGCCGAGTCCCGCGAGCACCTGCGGCAGTGCCTGATCTCGAT
The DNA here is from genome assembly GCA_032160305.1 of Actinoplanes sp. Taxonomy (GTDB): domain Bacteria; phylum Actinomycetota; class Actinomycetes; order Mycobacteriales; family Micromonosporaceae; genus Actinoplanes. The sequence continues at coordinate 1,944 of JAVHVY010000478.1, read as the reverse complement.
CCCGTGGGAGGGTCTGAAGCTCTCCGCGGGCGACCCCGCCATCCCCGTCACCATCGTCCCGACCGTCTGAAAGGGCTCGCCGTGACCCGTGCGCTGATCATCGTCGACGTGCAGAACGACTTCTGCGAGGGCGGCTCGCTCGCAGTCGGGGGCGGAGCCGCGGTCGCCGCCGCGATCTCCCTGGTGCTACCGGTGGGCGGCTGGGATCACGTGGTGGCGACGAAGGACTTTCACATCGACCCGGGCCCGCATTTCAGCACGCATCCGGATTTCGTGGACTCCTGGCCGGCGCACTGCGTGGCCGGCACGACCGGCTCCGACTTCCACCCCGAGCTGGCGACGGAGCGGATCGAGGCGGTCTTCCGCAAGGGTGCGCACAAAGCGGCCTATTCCGGCTTCGAGGGCCACACCGAGGCCGGCCAGGACCTCACGTCGTGGTTGCGCGAGCGGGATGTCACCGAGGTCGACGTCGTGGGCATCGCCACCGACCATTGCGTACGCGCGACGGCGCTGGACTCCGCCGCCGCCGGCTTCACCACGACGGTCCTGCTGAACCTCACCGCCGGCGTGGCGGCGGCGACCACCGAGGCGGCCCTGTCCCAGTTCGAGGCGGCTTCGGTGCGCACGACCGGCAAGCCCGTAGTGAGCCCCGTCTAATCAGCTTGGGAAATGTCGGACCTCTGCGCGAGGATGTCCGGTGGAGATCGCGGAGGTTAAGGACCTGCATGAGATTCACGCCGTACCGGGAAACACTTGCGCTGCGCGGCATCCGGTCGCTGCTCATCGTGGCGACGCTGGCCCGAGTCCCGATCATCGCCGGCACGGTCACCCTGACGCTGCACGTCGTTCTCGACCTCAAGCTGGGCTACGGCCCGGCCGGCCTGGTCGGGGCGCTGTTCACCATCGGCGGGTCGCTCGGCGCCCCCGTGATGGGCCGGATAACCGACCGGCGCGGCCTGCGCCCGGTGCTGCTGCTCACCACGATCACCGAGGTGACCTTCTGGGGCAGTGCCCAGGCGATGCCCTATCCGGCGCTGCTGGCGGCGGCCCTGATCGGCGGTTTCCTGACCCTGCCGGTGTTCTCGGTGGCCCGCCAGTCGATCGCCGCGCTCGCGCCGGAGTCGCACCGGCTGCCGGCCTTCGCGCTGGATTCGATAACCACCGAGCTGAGCTTCATGGCCGGGCCCACCTTGGGCGTGTTCGTCGCCACGACGGCCGGCCCGCGCGTCGGCATGCTCGTGGTCGGCACCGGCATCCTGCTCTCCGGCATAGCGCTCTACCTGGTCAACCCGCCGATCCGAGGCCACGACGAGGCCCCGGTCAGCGCAGCCGACCGGGTCCCGCGCCGCACCTGGCTGACCCCGCGCCTGCTCGGCGTCCTGGGCATCACCGTTGCGGCGACGCTCGTGCTCAGCGGTACGGACGTGGCCAACGTGGCGGTGCTGCGGCACGCCGGCCAGCTCGCCTGGGTCGGCTTGGTACTCGCCATCTGGGCGGCGTATTCGCTGGTCGGCGGCTTCCTCTACGGCACGATCAAGAGCGGCCTGCCGCCGGTGGCACTGCTGCTGCCGATGGCCCTACTGACGATCCCGGTCGGCCTCGGCGGCGGCCACTGGTGGCTGCTGGCGATCCTGCTACTCCCGGCGGGTGCCCTGTGCGCCCCCTCGATCACCGCGACCGCGGATGCGGTGAGCCGGCTGACTCCGGCCTCGGCCCGCGGCGAGGCGATGGGCCTGCACAACTCGGCGCTGACGGTCGGAGTCGCCCTGGGCGCCCCGCTGTCCGGTACGGTCATGGATACGTTCTCCCCGGCGTGGGGCTTCACCGCGGTGGGCACGGTCGGCCTGCTGATGTCGTTGGTGGTGATCCCGTCCGAGCTGCGCCGCCGGCGCCGTATCAAAGCCTCGGCCGCCAAGGCACAGCTGGAGCGGTCGCCTGCTGAGG
>JAVHVY010000466.1:0-14544 GCA_032160305.1 Actinoplanes sp. | reverse complement strand
TACCGGGCGGGACCGGTATCAGGAATCCCGGCGTACCACCTTAAGGTGCCCGTAAAACCGTTCAGTAGGCACGTAATGCCCGGCTCGGCTTTGTGAGCTGGGAAAACGCAACGGCCCGCCCGGAAACCCCGGGCGGGCTTGCCATCGTGTCGAAGGTCGGGGCTTTCTCCGTCGCTTCTATGTCCAGGCCAGGATCGCCGTCGCCGGGTCGGTGAGGAACGAGCCCACGTCGCGGAGGAATTTCGAGCCCAGCTCGCCATCGACCACGCGGTGGTCGAAGGACAGGCCGAGCGTGGTGACCTGACGAATCTTGATCTTCCCCTTGTGTACCCAGGGCATCTCCCGGATCGCGCCGAAGGCCAGGATCGCCGACTCGCCCGGCGGCAGGATCGGCGTGCCCGTGTCGACTCCGAAGACGCCGACGTTGGTGATCGAGAAGGTGCCGCCCTGCATGTCACCCGGTGCCGTCTTGCCCGACTTGGCCACCTGGACCAGGGCGTTCAGGGCTTCGGCCAACTCGCTCAGGGTCAGCCGGCCGGCGTCCTTGACGTTCGGGACGATCAGGCCGCGCTCGGTGGCCGCCGCTATCCCCAGGTTGACGTAGTCCTTGACCACGATCTCGCCGGCGGCGCCGGACCAGGATGAGTTGATCATCGGGTGCCGGCGGGCCGCGAGCAGTACCGCCTTCGCCACCAGCAGCAGCGGCGAGACCCGCACGTCACGGAACTCCGGGCGAGCCTTCAGCTTCTCCAGCGCCGTCATCGACCGGGTCACGTCGACGGTGAGGAACTCGGTCACATGCGGCGCGGTGAACGCCGACGCGACCATGTTCTCCGCCGTCAGCTTCCGGACCCCCTTGATCGGGATCCGCCGCTCGCGGGTCGGGTCGACAACCACGGCGCCGCCGCCGCGTGCGCTCACCGCTGCCGGCACGGTCGCCGCGGCCAGATCATCAACCGCCTGGTGTACGTCGCTCCGCGTCACCGACCCCAGCGGCCCGCTCCCGGGGATCAGAGCGAGGTCGACACCCAGATCCTTGGCCAGCTTGCGTACCGGCGGCTTCGCCAGCACCGGCACCCGGCCGCCGGTGACGCTCTCCGCCCCCGGGGACGGCCCGGCCGGACCGGTCGGCGTCGAGCCGCCGACCGTCGGGCTCCCGCTCGATGGAGCAGGGGAGGCGGGAACGGGTCGCATCGCCGGGGCCGCCGGTGGTGCGGCGGCAGCCGGAGGGGGAGCCGGTGGTGCGGTTGGGGCGGCTGCCGGCGTACCGATGCGGGGTCGTCGTTGTGCGGTGGTGGTTTTCGGGCCGTAGCCGACCAGTACGGCCGTGCGGCCGCCCGGAGCCGGACCACCGATCATGCCGGGCTCGATCGCACCCTCGGCGGGGGCGCGCTCGACCGCCGCGAGCGACTCGGCCGACGGCACCGGGCCGCCCGGGTTTTCGGAAGGTTTCGGCAGCGGGCCCGCGGACGGGTCCGTGTCGATGGCGATGATCGGCGAGCCGACCTGCACCGTCGTGCCGGCCTCGTGGAAGAGCCGGGTGACGACGCCGCCCCACTTCGCCGGGATCTCGACGGCCGCCTTGGCCGTCTCCACCTCGACTATCGGCTGGTTCAGCGCGATCGTGTCGCCGACCTTGACCAGCCAGGCCAGGATCTCGCCCTCGGTCAGACCCTCACCGAGATCCGGCAGGGTGAATTCCTTGACGCGCGACATCTGCCTCACCAACCGAACGAACGGTCGACGGCGTCCAGCACCCGGTCGAGGTCCGGCAGGTACTCCTCCTCGACGCGGGCAGCCGGATACGGAATGTCGTATCCGGTCACGCGCAGCACCGGCGCCTCGAGGGAGTAGAAGCACTCCTCGGTGATCCGGGCGGCGATCTCCGAGCCCATGCCCAGGTTGCCCGGGGCCTCGTGCACGACGACCGCCCGGCCGGTCTTGCGAACCGATGCGTAGACCGGCCCCAGGTCGAGCGGGGACAGCGTGCGCAGGTCGATGACCTCGAGTCGGCGGCCGTCGTCGGCGGCAGCGGCGGCCGCGTCCAGGGCTGTCTTCACCATCGGCCCGTACGCCAGCACCGTCGCGTCGCTGCCCTCGCGGACGACGCGCGCGGCGTGCAGCGGGAATCCGGGCGCCGCGTCGAGGTCGACCTCGCCCTTCTCCCAGTAGCGCCGCTTCGGCTCGAAGAAGACGATCGGGTCGTCCGAACTGATCGACTGCTGGATCATGCTGTAGGCGTCCTGCGGGTTGGCGCAGGTCACGACCTTGAGGCCCGGCGTGTGGGCGAAGAACGCCTCGGGCGACTCGGAGTGGTGCTCGACCGCTCCGATGCCGCCGCCGTACGGGATCCGGATCACGATCGGCAGCCGCACGTTGCCCTTGGAGCGGTAGAACATCTTCGCCACCTGGGCGACGATCTGGTTGTACGCCGGGAAGACGAACCCGTCGAACTGGATCTCGCAGACCGGCCGGTAGCCCCGGATGGCCAGGCCGATCGCGGTGCCCACGATGCCGGCCTCGGCCAGCGGCGTGTCGATGACCCGGTCGTCGCCGAAGTCCTTCTGCAGGCCGTCGGTGATCCGGAAGACGCCGCCGAGCTTGCCGACGTCCTCGCCCATGATGATGACCTTGGGGTCGTTCTCCAGAGCGCGCCGCAGGCCGTGGTTGAGGGCCTTGCTCAGAGTGATCGTCTCCGTCATCAGTGGACGCCCCCGTCAAACGAAGCCTCGTACTGCTCGAACCAGGCCCGCTGCGCGTCGACCTCGGGCGAGCCGCCCGGGTACACGTTGTCGAACATGCTGACCGGCTGCGGGTCGGGCAGGGCCAGCACCCGCTCGCGCAGGTCCAGGGCGAGCTTGCCGGCGGTCTCGTCGACCTCGCCGAAGAAGTCGTCGCCGGCGATCTGCTGCTTGGTCAGGAACGCCCGCATCCGGCTGATCGGGTCCTTGGCCTTCCACGACTCGACCTCGCTGGCGATCCGGTACCGGGTCGGGTCGTCCGAACTGGTGTGCGCGCCCATCCGGTACGTGTACGCCTCGATCAGCGTCGGGCCCTGGCCGTTGCGCGCGCTGTCGAGCGCCGAGCGGGTCACCGCATAGCTGGCCAGCACGTCGTTGCCGTCGATCCGGACGCCGGGGAAGCCAAAACCGGCCGACCGCCGGTACAGCGGGATGCGGGTCTGGCGTTCCAGCGGCTCGGAGATCGCATACTGATTGTTCTGACAGAAGAAGACGATCGGGGCGTGGAAGACGCCGGACCAGACGAAGGCCTCGTTGACCTCGCCCTGGCTGGTCGCGCCGTCGCCGAAGTAGGCGATCACCGCTTCGCCGTCCGGGGTGCCGGTCTTGCCGTCCATGGTGATGCCCATGGCGTAACCGGTGGCGTGCAGCGTCTGCGAGCCGATCACTATCGTGTACGTGTTGAACTTGAACTCGTTCGGGTCCCAGCCGCCCTGGTCGACGCCGCGGAACAGGCCGAACGGCATGATCGGGTCGATCCCCCGGCAGTAGAGGACGCCGTGCTCGCGATAGGTCGGGAAGGCCATGTCCTGCGGGCGCAACGCCCGGCCGGAACCGACCTGGGCGGCTTCCTGACCCAGCAGGCTGGCCCAGATGCCCAGTTCGCCCTGCCGCTGCAGTGCCGTGGCCTCCGCGTCGAGCCGCCGGACCGTCACCAGATCCCGGTACAGCTCCTGATACTCGTGGTCGGTGAAGTCGACCGAGTACGTCATGCCCTCGGCGGTGGTGACGCTGTCGATGCGTTCACCGTCGGGGGTCAGCAGTTGCACGAAACCGCCGGCCGGAGCGTCGGCTCCGGGTTCGCTTTCGCCGTTCGCCATCCGTATGTCTCCCTGCTCCTCATTCTGCACCACGGCGGGGATCACCCGACCGTGCAGCCGACCGCTGTGGGCGCCGCGCCTGGCCCGGGTGAGGTTGCCGCGCGGCGGTTCGACGTGGGCCAGGCCCGCGCCGGGGAGTGACGACCCCCACCGCGCCCCGCAGGTCGCGGGAGGAGGCGGCGGCGCCGTTCGTCCTCATCCTCGCAGAGAACGTGAGTGCCGCCACAGGTCAGGTCGATCACAGACGGAAAATCTTCCTGAACGATAGGTAGGTGGCATTAATCCGTTTAGTTCCTTTCGTACTTCCTCTTCCGTACGAACGGGCCGAATTCGCCGCAGCCTTTCGCTCAATGCGTCGTTCACCCCGATAGCCGCAGCGGGATCGTCGGATGTTGATCTTCCGGTCGACCGTCGACGCATTCGGGGAGGAGGCCGGCCGTGCCGGAGGACGACGACCGACTCGTGCCGCCACTCAAGGTGATGCGCAGACGCCTCGACGGCGTCTACAGTGCCGGCGGCTTCCGCGCCCCGACCCGCCGGTACGTGGCGATCGTCGCGCTGCTGGTCGGGCTGGCGTCGGTGCCGACCCTGGCGGCGATCACGGCCGGATCGCTGGACGACGACACGACCAGCGGTGCCATGGACGTGCCGCTGCTGCCACCGATCTCCCCCGGACCGGTCGGCCCGGGCGACTCGACGGGCTCCGGTCCGGCGCTGACCGAGCCCCCAGCGCCGCCGGCGCTATCGACCACGCCGCAGCGGCCGACCAGGTCGCCGAGGCCGATCCGGGGGCAGGCCGGCCCGCGCGTCGCCCGTCCGTCAGCGCCGTCGCCATCCCGGAACGAGACGCCGGGCCCGGATAGCCGGCCGCCCAGGCACCAAGCCACGCCGAAAAAGCCGTCCCGAACCAGCCCGGCCGAATCGGCGCCGCACAGCTCGGGCTCGCACAGCTCGGGCTCGCACAGCCCGGGTCAGGACAGCTCAGGCGAGCACAGCTCGGGCTCGCACAGCTCGGGCCCGGGCTCGCCCGGCAGAGGCCGGCACCGCTCCGAGGGCTCCCAGGGCTCCGAGGGCTCCGAGGGCTCCGGCCGCGCACGGCCGGGCCGTAACCACCGGTGCTCTGACCAGTCCATCCAGGACGCCGACCAGCACGGGCGGGGCAAGCGTTCATCGTTCTACAATCGGTCGGCCTCGTCGACCTGGTCGCAGAGTAGGAGGTCGGAAATGCCGGAACGCCCGCAGAATCTGCGCCCGTCCCGTACGGCGGAGCGCACCCACAACGATCACGACAGTCAGTACCCGGCCGGCGGGCGGACGGCCGGCCGCTCCTACCACGGCGGTCACCGGGCGGAACGACTGCACCGGCCCGACGACGACCAGCGCCGCTCCCGGGTCGGCCACCACCACAGCGCCGGCCACCGCGACCAGCCCGACCGGTGGTGACCTCAGGAATCGTCAGTGAGGCGGTGCCGGTTGGTCTCGATCCAGGCGTCGATCGCCTCGGCGTCGTTGGGGTCCACGCCTTCCGAGATCAGCTGGGCCACGGCCGCCGTCGCCGGGCTGCGGCGTTCGCCGGTCGCGTAGAGGCGGGCGAACTCACCGATCATCTCCTCGACGACCTCGTCGGTCTGCTCGACCGCGGCCTCGGGGAGGCCCCGCCGGCGGGTGGCATAGGCCGACCACGCGCGGGCCACCCGGGGCAGCATCGCCGCGTCGTCCATGTCCAGCACCGCGCGGCGGTGCACCCAGTCGAGCATGAACAGACCGGCCACCGCCGGACTCCAGCGCAGCGGATCCGGGTCGGGCAGGCTCTGCGCGTGGTCCAGGATCAGGCTCAGGCAGAAGTGCAGCGAAGCCAGCTCGTCGTCGGCATCGATCTCGGCCAGCTGGAATCGGCCGGCCTCGGGAGATGCCAGGAAGTCGCGGAGCAGGCGTTCGCGGTCCGGACCGGACATCTCCGGCGGCTCGGCCAGCGGGGGTGTGCGCACCGCCGGCAGCAGAGCCAGCCGGGCCGCGGCCAGCGCCCGGTCGGTGGACAGCGAACCGTCGGCGGGCAGGTCGCTCAGGTCGTCGGTGATCTCCAGGTGCCTGTTCACCTCGACCCGCAGCCGGCCCGGGTCCTCCTCGCGGAACCAGGTCAGCTCGTCGCTGGCGCACATCTCGCGGACCTGACCCAGGATGCTCTCGGCCGAGCTGCCGACGAAGACGTCCTTGGTGATGCCGATGTTGTGGTCGACCAGGGCCACCACGGCGTGCTCCGGGCCGCCGTCGCGCTCGTCGTCGTAGGCGAAGGTGACCAGATAGGAGGTCTGATCGCCGTAGACATCGCCGTACGCATAGCAGCCGGTCGCGCGCACCCGGCCGAGCTGGGCCACCCAGCCCGGTGCCTGCGCGCCGCGCCGCACCCCGGCCGCCCCCGCCGCGTCCGGCACCAGGGAGGCGAAGACCTCGCGGATCGTCGTCGCCGAGGCCGTGCGGCGCCTGGTGGTCGCGCTGAGGAACTGGCCGACGAAGTCGCGCACGGCGGCCGCCCGGTCGGTGCTCGCCACCGCGTAGACGCTGCCGAGCAGGGCGGTGCCGAGCATCTCCGCATCGAGGGCGCAGTCGAGCTTGGCCACATCGCGGGCCGCGTGCAGGACCGCGTCGTACGGAGTCTGGGGTGCCGCCATGTCGCCGAGCCTACCCGGCCCGGAGCCTGCGGGAACTACTCAGAACGTACGGCGGTCAGCGCCTCTCGGGCCTGGGCGTAGGCGTTCAGAACCTCGCGTACCGGGGCGACCACGTGCTCCCGGGCGACCTCGGTCACCGCGGCCCGGAGCCGTTGTGCGGCCCGCCGGCCGGCCCGCCGGGAACCCCAGTTGACGATCGGGCGTAGCAGCGCGGCCAGCAGGAGACCCGCGACCAGCCCGCCGAGCAGCAGCAGGGTCGGCAGCGGCACCACACCGACCTCGGGATAGTGCAGCTCGGGCAGGCCCAGCGCGCGTACGCCGTAGCCCGCCAGCAGCCAGAGCAGGCCCCCCACCGCGGCGATCGTCAGCAGCCACTGCAGCCCGCCGACGATCGACCACCAGAGGGGTTTGCGGGCCATCCCGAGGTCGGTCCGGGCGACCGCCCGGTCGAGCGCGTCGGGCAGGTCGGCGGCCCGGGAACGGGCGGCGTTGATGAGCGCGGGCGCCCAGACGTCGGGCAGCGGCGCGGCGGCCCGGGCCGCGACCGCGCGCACGCTGAGCCCGACGGCCGACTTCTGCGCCGCGTCCGCTTCCGGCAGCGAGGTGCGCGAGACCGGGACCAGGTCGGTCGACGCCGAGGTGTCCAGGTGCAGGCGCTTCAGCGGGTCGGGCCGCAACCGGCGCAGACCCCGGATCAGCGGCCAGCCGGTGCTGGCCACCGCCCGGTGCCGGTACGCGTTCGCCGTCGCCGCGGCCACCGCGGGCACCCCGGCCGAGGCGGACAGCGTTTCGGCCAGCTGCCGCACGGTCGCCCGGTCCACCTCGTCCTCCGCGGCCGGCGGGCCGATCGTGTCGGTGAGCTGCTCACCGACGGTGTCCAGATCTCCGGCCAGCCGGCGCAGCGCCGCCTGCCGGTCGGCGACCGTCTTCTCCAGCGCTACGCGCAGATCGGTGAGCATGCCGGGCTGTCTCGCCGAGGTCGCCAGGGTCGGCACGGATGGCAGGCCGTCCTCTTCGAGCAGGCGTTTCAGGTCGGTGAGCACCACGTCGGTGTCGCCGGCCGACAGCCGGTCGGCCTGGTTGAGCACCACGATCGTGATGTCGGCGTGCGACTTGAACTGCTTGAGGTAGGCGTTGTGCAGGACCCGGTCGCCGTACTTCTGCGGGTCGACCACCCAGATGACCAGGTCGACCAGCCCGAGCAGCCGGTCGACTTCGAGCCGGTGGCCCCGTTCGACCGAGTCGAAGTCGGGTAGGTCGAGCAGGACCAGCCCGCGCAGCGCGACCTCGTCGTCGCCGTCCAGCGCGCTCTCCCGGATGAAGCGTTGCCGGGGCAGCACACCGACCCAGTCGAGCAGCCGGCTGGCCGGTTCCAGCGGACCCCAGACGCAGGCGTGCGCGACGCCGGTGGTGGGCCGCCGGACGCCGACCGGGGAGAGCCTCAGCCGGGCCAACGCGTTGAACAGGCTGGACTTGCCACTGCCGGTGCTGCCGGCCAGCGCGACGACGGTGTGGTCCTGGGAGAGGGCGAGCCGGCTGCCGGCCCGCTCGACCATCGTGTGTGCGGCTACCAGGTCGTTGTCGGGCAGATACGGGTCGACCACGCGCAGGAAGCGGTGCAGGGCTTCGAGCCGTCCGGCCAGCTGGGCGGCGTCCACATAGTTGTCGGCGCCGGTCAGGGCGCCTTTGACCTTGTCCACGAGGCTCATCGGTGGCCTGCCGGAATCCAGGGTGCCGGGGCGGTCAACGCCAGATCCGCTCTGGCTCGTTCCACGGCCGCGGCGGCGTCGCGCAGCCGGGCGCCGGGTTCGAGTTCGAGGCCCACCGCGGCGGTCCGCTCAAAATACCGCCGCGCTTCCGCGTCCAGCAGCGCGCCGACCCGGGTCAGCAGATCCGCGCGCGCCCGGACGGCCAGCGTCCGGATCGCCTGGTCGCCGAAGACGGCCTCGAGCACCTTCTGCGCGGCCACGGTGGTGCCCGCGCCGACGGCGACCTCGAGACCGGTGGGGATGAAGGCGGTCGACGTGAAAACCGCGATCATCACGGCCAGACCAAGACCATTGACCGCGTACGCGGCGCCGCGCGCGACCACCCGTTTGTCGCCGGCCTCGGAGCGCACCAGGTCGAGCACGAACCGCTGCCAGTCGCGGATCGTGCGCTCCGCGCGTTCCGGCAGGTCCCGGGCCGGCAGCTGCAGGGCCGGGTCGAGCAGAGCCGATCCGGCCGGGTGCGCCTGCCAGGCCGCGTACGCCTGCTCGGCGGCGTCGGCGGCGACCGCGCGCAGCAGCGTGAGCAGCTGGGACTCCAGAGCGTTCTGCAGGTTGCGGCCGGGGGCGGGGCGTCCGGTGAGGGCGGCGACGACCCGGTCGCGTAGGTGGCCGACCCGCGACTCCAGGATTTTCAGGAACTCGCCGGTGCCGACGAACTCCTGCCAGCGCGCCAGCACTTCGCCGCGCAGCAACCGCCCGTCCTGCAGGCCGTCCTCGGTCGTCCGGCGGGCGTTGCGGTAGGCGGCGGTGACCCGTTCGTCCAGCGCGGTGGCGGCGACCCGCTGGTCGTCGGCGGCCGAGGCGAGGCCGTCCGTGGCCGGTTTCAGCGCGGCCAGGGCCCCGTCGAGGGTCTGCCGCACGACCGCCGACCGCGCGCCCGCATCCGCGGCGAGCTGCGCGAACCAGTCGTGCAGCGGCTTGATGTCCTCCTCGGCGAGCAGGCCCCGGCTGTTCAGCAGGGTCTCGGGCAGCACGAAGAGCGGCGCCGCGGACATGTCGTGCCCGGCGAGCATCTCGCTGAGGTGGGCGGAGACGTCCCCGGCGGCGTCGGTGGGAACCCGGTCGAGCACCAGCGCGATCACGGTGCCGCGCAGCCGGGCCGTCTTGAGCAGCTCCCACGGCACCGCGTCGGCGTAGCGGGCGGCGGTCGTGACGAAGAGCCAGAGGTCGGCGGCGGCGAGCAGCTGCGCGGCGAGCTGCCGGTTGCGGTCGACCACGGAGTCGATGTCCGGCGCGTCGAGGAAGGCCAGCCCCGGGCCGAGCGCGGGCACGGCGACCAGTTGCAGGGCGTTCGCGTCGTTGCTGCTCTCGGTCGTGCGGGTCAGGCCCGGCAGCAGCTCGCCCTGGCGGAACCAGGGCAGATCATCCGGATGGCTGACCAGCACCGGCGACCGGGTGGTCGGGCGCAGCACGCCGGCGGCGCTGACCGCCTCCCGGACCAGGCTGTTGACCAGGGTGGACTTGCCCGCCCCGGTAGAACCGCCGACGACCACGAGCAGCGGCGCGTCCAGCCGTGCGAGGCGCGGCAGCAGATAGTCGTCCAGCTGCGACACCAGCGCGTCCCCGACTCGCTTCGCCTCGTCGGCGGACGGCATGACCAGGGGGTACACGGACCCGCCGAGCGCCGAGCGCAGCCGGGAGAGGGCGTCCACGAGTTCGCCGACGGCCATCGGCGACTCGACCGCGGGCAGCGGGGCCAGCGCGGCGGGCTCCTCGGCGACGTCGTCGTCGGGAACGACCGCCGGCTCGTCGACCAGGGTGGATTCGGCCGGCGGCTCGGCCAGGGTGGACTCGGCCAGGGTGGATTCGGCCGGCGGCTCGGCCAGGGTGGGCTCGTCCACCGGGCCGCCGGTCGTGGTCGGCTCCGGGGGCGACGCGCCGGTCGGGTCGGCTGTGGGTTTGCTGGGGGTTTCCGGGTGCGGATTGTTGGCACGCTCCGCGGGGGGCGTGGGGGTTCCGGTGGGCTCCGGGGCGGCACCGCTCGGGGGGACGGGCGCGGAGTCGCCGTCTGTCAGGGGTGCTTCTGACAGGCCCGCTGGTGTGGTGTGTGTCACGGTCGGCCCTGAATTTCCGGGTGGTTCTGCGCTCGTACGAGATGAATTGTCTGGTTTTGGGAGTGGGGATTCTTCTGGCTCGGGAGCGACGGCAGGCCAGGCCGACGGACCGACCGCGTCACCGTGCGTCGTCACGGGGTAAAGCGTGCCTGATCGATAGGACACGGGCAACAGGTACTGCTTGCCCGTGACCGGACAGGTATGTGCTGGGCGTAACTTGCGTCGCATCCGCTCAAGTTGCGTTTGACGACGAGCGTGGCCGTGGCATCATTGAGCCCGGTCCACTCAACTTGTGGACGCGCGCCTCCGGGCGGCGCCAACAGCCCGAACAACAAAGGCATGCAAGAAGCGGAGAAGCGAACATGGCACGTGCGGTCGGCATCGACCTCGGCACCACGAACTCCTGCGTCAGCGTTCTGGAAGGTGGCGAGCCCACCGTTGTCGCCAACGCTGAGGGCTCCCGGACGACCCCGTCAATCGTCGCCTTCGCGCGCAACGGCGAGGTGCTCGTCGGCGAGGTCGCCAAGCGCCAGGCAGTGACCAACCCGGACCGGACGATCCGCTCGGTCAAGCGGGAGGTCGGCACCAGTTGGTCCGTCGACATCGACGGCAAGAAGTACACCCCCCAGGAGATCTCGGCGCGCGTGCTGATGAAGCTCAAGCGCGACTCGGAGGCCTACCTCGGCGAGAGGGTGACCGACGCGGTCGTCACCGTCCCGGCGTACTTCAACGACGCGCAGCGGCAGGCCACCAAGGAGGCCGGCGAGATCGCGGGCTTCAACGTCCTGCGCATCGTCAACGAGCCCACCGCGGCCGCCCTCGCGTACGGGCTGGACAAGGGCTCCAAGGAACAGACCGTCCTGGTCTTCGACCTCGGCGGCGGCACCTTCGACGTGTCCCTGCTGGAGCTGGGCGAGGGCGTCATCGAGGTCAAGTCGACCTCGGGTGACAACCACCTCGGCGGCGACGACTGGGACCAGCGGATCATCGACCACCTGGTCAAGACGTTCCGCGGCGAGCACGGCATCGACCTCGGCAACGACAAGATGGCGTTGCAGCGGCTCCGCGAGGCGGCCGAGAAGGCCAAGATCGAGCTCTCCGCCACCGCCACCACCAGCATCAACCTGCCCTACATCACGGCCGGCCCGGCGGGCCCGCTGCACCTGGACATGTCGCTGTCGCGCGCCGAGTTCCAGCGGATGACGCAGGATCTGCTCGACCGGACAAAGGGCCCGTTCGAGTCGGCCATCAAGGACGCCGGCGTCAAGGTCGCCGACGTCGACCACGTGATCCTGGTCGGCGGCTCGACCCGGATGCCCGCCGTCGGTGAGCTCGTCAAGTCGCTCACCGGCAAGGAGCCCAACAAGGGCGTCAACCCGGACGAGGTCGTCGCCGTCGGCGCCGCCCTGCAGGCCGGTGTGCTCAAGGGTGAGGTCAAGGACGTCCTGCTGCTCGACGTGACCCCGCTGTCGCTGGGCATCGAGACCAAGGGCGGCATCTTCACCAAGCTGATCGAGCGCAACACCACGATCCCGACCAAGCGTTCCGAGGTCTTCACGACGGCCGACGACAACCAGCCGTCCGTGCTGATCCAGGTCTTCCAGGGCGAGCGCGAGATCGCGACGTACAACAAGAAGCTCGGCACCTTCGAGCTGACCGGCCTGCCCCCGGCCCCGCGCAACGTGCCGCAGATCGAGGTCACCTTCGACATCGACGCGAACGGCATCGTGCACGTGGCCGCGAAGGACATGGGCACCGGCAAGGAGCAGAAGATGACGATCACCGGCGGCTCCGCGCTGCCGAAGGACGACATCGAGCGGATGATGCGCGACGCTCAGGACCACGCCGACGACGACAAGAAGCGCAAGGAGGACGCGGAGGCCCGCAACCTCGCCGAGCAGTTGCAGTGGCAGACCGAGAAGTTCCTGGCCGAGAGCGGCGACAAGCTGCCCGAGGACAGCAGGTCCAGGATCTCGGAGGCGCTCGGCTCGCTGCGCGGCGCCCTCGGCGGCACGGACATCGATAAGATCAGGTCCGCGCACGAGGAACTGGCCAAGGTATCCCAGGAAGCCGGCTCGCTGCTCTACGCCCAGCAGGGCGCTGAGGGCGCCCCGGGCGCCCCGGGCGCTGACGGCACCGAGGCTCCCGGCGCGTCGGCCGGCTCGACCGGCGGCGCCACCGCCGGTGGCGCCGACGACGTGGTGGACGCCGAGATCGTCGAGGACGACAAGAAGTGAGCCAGTCGGAGGACGAGAGCAACGGCACCGAGGCCGAGGGCGTCGTCATCCGGGACCGGCGCAAGATCGACCCGAACGGCACGGCGGCCGCCACCGAAACGACCGAGCCGGCAGCCGGTGCCCACCGTGCCGCTGACGAGGAAGAGGAACTGGCCATGCCCGGTCTGCTCGGCGCCGAACTCGAGGCGCTCCGGGCCGAGCTCGAGGAGCGCACCCGGGACCTGCAGCGGGTGTCGGCCGAGTATGCGAACTACCGCAAGCGGGTCGATCGAGACCGGGGTACGGCGGCGGAGCAGACCACCGGCCAGGTCCTCACGGCTCTGCTGCCGGTGCTCGACGACATCGACCGGGCCCGCGAGCACGGCGACCTGGTCGGGCCGTTCGCCACGGTGGCCGAGACGCTGACCGCCGCGGTCGGCAAGTACGGGCTGGCCGGCTTCGGTGAGAAGGGCGACCCGTTCGACCCGACCCGGCACGAGGCGGTCGCACACCGGACGTCCGAGGACGTCACGGAGTCGACCTGCGTCGAGGTCATGCGCCGGGGTTACACGCTGGGCGAGCGGCTGTTGCGGCCCGCCCTGGTCGCGGTCGCCGATCCGGCGTGACCAGCCCGTCCGTCCGTCCCGCCCGCCGTGACCGGCGGGCGGGACGCGCCGCTCGGCCCAACCCGCGGCGCGACGACCCGACAGTCAAGACCGGTGCGGAGGAGGTGGACTAGATGAGTTCCAAAGACTGGCTGGAGAAGGACTTCTACGCCGTTCTCAGGGTGGGTAAGTCCGCCTCCGGTGACGAGATCAAGAAGGCGTACCGCAAGCTGGCGCGCGAACTGCACCCGGACCACAACCCGGGCAACATAGAGGCCGAGGAGAAGTTCAAGTCGGCCTCCGAGGCGTACGACGTGTTGTCGGACGACAAGAAGCGCAAAGAGTACGACGAGATGCGTTCCCTGTTCGGCTCCGGCGCGTTCCGGCGGGGTGCGGGGCAGGCCCGGGGCGGTTCGCAGTTCGACCCGTCCGACCTGTTCGGCGGCTTCAGCGGGGCGGGCGGTGGCGCTCAGTCGGCTGGTGACCGCCGGTTCGGCGGGGCCGGCTTCTCCGACATCTTCAGCTCGATCTTCTCCGGCGGTGGCGCCGGCGGGCCCGCCGCGGCACGCCGGGGTCCGCAGCGCGGCCGGGACGTCGAGGCCGAGGTGACCCTCGACTTCACGCACGCGGTGCAGGGCACAACATTGCCGTTGACGCTGCGGTCGCCGGGCATCTGCGACACCTGTCACGGCAACGGGGCCAAGCCCGGCACTACGCCGCGCACCTGCCCGCAGTGCCAGGGCAGCGGCCTGATCTCGCGGAACCAGGGCTCGTTCAGCTTCTCCGAGCCGTGCCGCGAGTGTCAGGGAGCGGGCACCGTCGTCGAGGAGAAGTGTCCCGAGTGCCGGGGCACGGGCGGCGTGACGAAGAACCGGACGATCAATGTGCGGTTCCCGGCAGGCGTGGCCGACGGGCAGCGCATCCGGCTCAGCGGCCGGGGCGAGCCGGGCGAGCGCGGCGGTCCGGCCGGCGACCTGTACGTGCAGGTCAAGGTCCGGGCCGACGATCTGTTCGGGCGCAGCGGCGACGATCTGACCCTGACCGTGCCGGTCAGCATCGCCGAGGCGGTGCTCGGCACGGATCTGAAGGTGCCCACGCTGGACGGTTCCGTGACTCTGCGGGTGCCGCCGGGCACGCCGAGCGGCCGTAAACTGCGGGCCCGGGGCAAAGGTGTGGCCCGCCGGGACGGCCAAGCCGGCGACCTGATCGTCACGGTCGAGGTTCAGGTCCCGGGGGCCATCTCGGAGGAGGCCCGCGAGGCGCTGGAGTCATTCGCCAAGCTGACCCCGCCCGCCGGGCGGGATCGGCTCGAGGCGCGCGTCCGGCGCTTCGGCTAGGAAGAACGTTCGAGGAGGAGGTGGCACATGTATGAAGAGATCAGCATCTCGGT
>JAVHVY010000463.1:0-5803 GCA_032160305.1 Actinoplanes sp. | reverse complement strand
TCAGGCCCGCGTAACCGGCGGCCGCGTCGTACAGTCGCAGCAGGATCGATATGTCGGACATCGTGGGGTTGTGGCCGACGACCAGGACGATCTTCGTGGCCTCCGGGACGGCCCGCAGCAGGTCCATCACCTCGGTCCGGCCGCCGTCGTAGAGGCTCCGCTCGTAATGCACCTCCGGCGAACCGGCCTCCGGATCGGCCTGGGTCAGCGCGACCGCCGCGCCATGCCAGGTCTGCCTCGTGCGCGCGGCCGGCGAACAGAGCACCAGCCCCGGGCGCAACCCCTCGTCGGCCAGCCAGGCACCGGCCGCGTCCGCGTCGCTCTCGCCCACAGTGCTCAGTCGCCGGTCGAAATCGGGGCGTTCGCCGGGCGCCTCGGCCTTGGCGTGGCGCAACAGTACGAGGGTCCGCGCAGTCATGGGCCCAGCTTGCCTGATTGAGGTTTCACCCGCCTGGGTAACACGCCTAGCGACGTATCGCTGTGGACCCCTGCCGCGGCGACAAACCAAGGAGGGCCCCCATGGGCATCGGCGGAAGTATTTTTCTCCTCGCGCTAGGGGCGATCCTGGCGTTCGCGGTCAACGCGCACATCAGCGGACTCGACATCAACATCGTCGGCTATGTGCTCATGCTCGCCGGCTTGATCGGCCTGATCCTCACCATCTGGTTCTGGAACGCGCGCCGCCGCACCACTACCGTCAGCAGCGCCCAGCGGCCGGTCGTGCGCAACGACGGAGCCTACGTCAACGAATACCGCGAGACCCGGCGCGACGACGGCCCGCCCCCGCCGCCGCCGCCCTATTGAGTTCGATGTTCGTACGTCAGGCGAGTCGCTCCTTGACGGCGGTGGCCAGTGGGGTCGCCGGGTGGCCGAGCAGGGTTGACAGGTCGTCGCCTTCGACGAAGAGGGCGCCTTTGGCGGCGGCTCGGTCGGAGTCGGCGATGATCGCGGCCACCGGCTCGGGCAGGCCCACGCCGACCAGCCTTTCGGCGTACTTGTGCTCGGGGAGGTCGGTGTAGCTGACCGGCCGGCCGGACTGCTTCGCGATCTCGGCCGCCAGCTCCGCCTTGGTGAAGGGCTCGCCGCCCAGTTCGTACACCTGCTTGGGGTTGTCGAGGAGCAGGGCCGACGCGGCGGCCTCGGCGTAGTCGGCGCGCGGTGCACCGCTGATCCTGCCGTCGCCCGCGGCGCCGAAGAGACCGTGCGCGAGGGCCGCCTCGAAGTTGTAGTTCTCGAGGTACCAGCTGTTGCGCAGGAAGGTCGACGGCACGCCCGATTCGAGCAGCAACGTCTCGGTGATCAGGTGCTCGGCGGCCAGCTTCATGTCGGTCGTGTCGGCCTTCGGCGCGCTGGTGTAGAAAACCCGGCCGACGCCGGCCGTCGTTGCCGCCTCGACCACGTTCGTGTGCTGCTGAACGCGCTTGCCGACCTCGCTGCCGGAGACGAAGAGCACCTTGTCGGCGCCCGCGAACGCGGCTGTCAGCTCTGCGGGATCGTCGTAGGACGCGATGCGCGTGGGCACACCCAGTTCCGCGAGCTTCTCGGCGTTGCGGCCGGTGGCGAGGATCTCGCTCGGGGGCACGCCCTTGGCGAGCAGGGACTGGACGACGAGCGTACCCAGGTGGCCGGTGGCCCCGGTGACGACGATGGTCATTGCTGACTCCTCACATGCGGGTGACGCTGACGAAAGGCGTAACCGGGTTGCTCAGCGACGACTTCCCGGCAGCGAGTGGACACCGTGAAGTGCTGTACCCACCGAAGGGATAGTGTCCTGGTGATCACCGCTCGCGCCACCTACGACGAGCGGACTGCCCATTCGTAGCCTCGCTCAGGCGTATAGGGCGAAGTAGATGGCAATGTGGTGGCAGAGGGCGGCCACCAGGGTGCAGGCGTGGAAGAACTCGTGGTGGCCGAAGACAGTGGGCCACGGGTTGGGCCGGCGCAGGGCGTAGAAGATCGCGCCGGCGCTGTAGATGATGCCGCCGGCCGCGATCAGCGCCAGAGCGGCCACCCCGCCGCGGTGCAGCACCTCGGGCATGATCGCCACCGCGCCCCAGCCCAGCGCCAGGTAGAGCGGCGCTCCGACCCAGCGGGGCAGATGCGGCCAGATCGCCTTGAGGGCCACGCCGCCCAGGGCGCCGATCCAGACCAGGCTCAGGACGAGCGTCGCCTTGGCCGCGCCGAGCAGGAGGATGCAGAACGGCGTGTAGGTGCCCGCGATGAAAATGAAGATCATCGAGTGGTCCATGCGTTTCATGACCTGGTAGCCGCGCTCGGACCAGACCCGCCGGTGGTAGAGCGCGCTGATGCCGAAGAGCCCGCAGACCGTGAGGCTGTAGACCAGGCAGCTCAGGAACGGGGTGATCCCCGGCCGGCTCGCGGCGACCGAGCAGAGCACGATGCCGCAGACCAACGCGACGAAGAACGCGTACTGATGGAGCCGGCCTCGGAGCCGCGGCTTGCCGAGGTCGGCCGGCTTCATCTTGAACGGGACTGAGGTCGTCACGACGTCAAGGTTACGTTATCGGGGCTCAGCCTGACTTTCCGACACTTTCAGCCACCGTCGAGGCCAAGCAGGACGATCTTTGCGCGTACGCCGGCCAGGGTCAGCTCTCGGCCGCCGGTGGTGAGCCGGCCGCGGGCACGGAACTCCGGGCCCGCACCCGCGGAGCCGGCAGAGTGGAGCCGATCATCAGCTGCTGGGCTTCAGACAGAGCACCTGCGTCTTGCCGTCACTGGTCGGGTTGAGCACGTACGGCTGGGCCGGGTCCGGGCATTGCTCCTTCGCGTCGACCGTGCTCGCGACCTGGAACGTGTTCGGGCCGCCGCAGGTCGCCCGGACCGCTTCGGTGCCGTTGCGCTGCACACAATCGCCGACGTTGGCGCTGAAGCCGGTGTCGGAACCGCGCGAGATCAGCCAGACGATGCCGGTTGGCACGCCGACCAGCAGTACCGCGCCGAGGACCACGGCGAGCAGGACCGGCACCAGGCGTACGTGCGGGGCCTCCGGCTTGGACTCGGCCCCGGCGTCGGGCTTGAACTGGTCGAACCGGCCCTGCTCGGGCGCGGCCGCTCCGCCGGGGCCCGGCCAGCTCGACGTCTCGTCCGGTCCGGGCGGCGCTACGGTCGCCCGGCTCTGGGCGCCAGGGTCGCCCGGCGTGGTCGCCGGGCCGGGGAAGACGCCGCCCAGACGGGGCCGGCTCGGGGAGATCCCGGACTTCTGCTGGGCGAGATCCTCCGGGCTGGGGGCGGGCGAGAACCCGTCCACCAGCGGCGGCCGGGCGTGCATGCTGGTCAGGGCGGGGGCCGGCACGTACGGCTGGGCGGACGAGGGACCGCGACCGGCCATGTCCGTCGTGTTCTCGCCGTAGTTGTCCGGGCCCGACGCCGGCGGTGCCGGACGGCCCCGGCCGGCGACATCGGCCGTGAACTCGGTGAAGGGCGGGCCGTCCGGGCCGGGCGGAGTCGGCTGTTGCGGCGCGACCCGGGCACTGGCCGTGGCGCGGACCGGCGTGGCCCGGCCACCAGGCGGTGGGGTCTTCGGGCCGAGCGGCGGCAGATCCTGCGACACGCTGTCGTCCGGATCGGCGCCAGGCCGGGCGAACGGCACGACCGGCGCTGACTGCTCCTCGGCGGCGGCCTGGGCCGGGCGGCCGTAGACCCGAGCCTGCGGCGCTTGGACCGCCGGTGGCGGCACCTCGTCGCCCTCGGCCGGGCCGACCCGACTGCCCATCGGCACGGAAGCGCTGGCCGACACCGGCCGGGCGGTTCCCTTCGAAACAGCGGGGGTGTCTCCCTTCGAAACAGCGGGGGTGTCGCCGGAGTCACGCGGGGCGGGTACCGGGCCGCTGCGCGGCTCGGGGGCGCTCGGGCTGCCGAACGGCGAGGCAGGTGCGTCCGGGCCGAACGACGCGCCCGGCACCCGCTGCGCGAAACCACTGGGGCTGCTCGGCAGAGTGGGAGCCCCGTCGACGTCGGCCGCTGCCGGGCGACCGTCGGGCCGTCCGAAAACGCCGTCGCCGGACGTGGCCGGGAGCGGTCGGCCGAAGGTGTGGTCAGCGGCGGGGCGGGTGAAGACACTTCCCCCGGGCCGGCCGAGGTGAGCCTCCTCCGGAGCACCCGAAACCGGGCGGCCGTAGGCGTTCCCGTCCGACGGCGCGCGACCGAACCGATTCCCGGCCGGACCCCCGGATGCCGGGCGCCCGGCGAACGGCGGCTCGGTGGAAGCCGGACCGCCGGATGGGTCGTGGTCAGGGCGGGAGGGAGCAGGACGGCCATGGGTCGACTCGCCGTTGCCGGTCGGGACCCCGTACTTCTCGCCCGTGGCGGGGCGGCCGAACGGGGGCTGGTCTGGTCCGGCGGGGCGCCCGATCGGGGGCTGGTCTGGTCCGGCGCCATCGGACATCGGCCCGGCGAACCGTGCGCCGATCGGCGGCTGCTCGCTCTGCTCACGTCGCGGCGGGGCGGCCGGCGGCTGAGCCGGATACGCCAATGGGGACTGGTCGCTATCGGCTGGAGCCTCGAACGGGCTGCGAGTGGCCGGGGCCTCGAATGGGCCGCGAGCGGCTGGAGCCTCGAACGGGCCGCGAGCGGCCGGGGCCTCGAACGGGCCGCGAGTGGCCGGGGCCTCGGAGCGAGCCGGGGTGAAACCGCCGAAAGTGGACTCCATGCCGTACGGCACCCGGTCGTCACGGCGGACGGGAAGGTCGCCATCGAGGGAGACGGCCCGGCGTGGCAGGTCACTGGCACGGTTCGGGGAGCCGAAGCCGGTCGGGTCGTCCGAAGCCACCCGCCGGGGAAGCGGGCCGCCGTCGCCCGAACGTTCGCCCGGCACGGGGCGGGCTGTCAGGTCGTCGCCGACGTGGCTCGGCGGTTCGTTCGCCGCGTCGGGAAGGCCGGTCAGGGTCGCGCCGGGCACCCGGACCCGCTGGTCCCCGAAGGCCGAGATGCCCGGCGGCCGGGCGGAGCCGGCGGTCTCGGCACCCGACGGTTCGGACCTGACGGCCGGTTGCGGCGCGGCCTCGCCTGCGCCACCGGACTGCGGCGGCTCAGCCTCGGCGGCGGCCGGTACCCAGGCTGACTGCGGCGGCGCAGTTTCGGCGGCCGCCGGGGCCCAGGCTGACTGGGCGGGCTCGGCTGACTGGGCGGGCTCGGCGCCACTGCCACGGAACGGGTCGGTGGCCGAGCCGCGGCGTGGTGCCTCGGCGCCCGGCTGCGGGACGCGGGCCGATCCCTGCGGGACCCGGGCGGAACCGGTGGGCGGGCCGGCCGGCGCCGGTGGCGGGGTCGGCACGCCGTACCGGTCGGCGGGTGGTGGCCCGAACGGTGGCACGGCCGGGACCACGAACGGCGAGCCGCCGTTAGGGGTCGCCTGCGGTGGCGGACCGTAAGAGTGCGGAAGATCATCGGCTGTGCGACGGCCGTCGGTGTCGGGCGGGAACCCGTCGCCCGACGTGGCCTCGGCCGGCTGACCGGCCCGCTGCGACTCGGACGTCATACAGCACCTCCTCGATCCTGTCGGCCGTGCCAGCCTCGCACAGACTCGGCCGCACCGGATCGCCACCGGCGGGCCGTGCCAGCACGGGTGGCCTGGCCGTGCTCGGGCCGCCGACCCGGGGGGAGCGGACGGTGACCCTTCGGTCCCTCCACGGCCGGCCGAGCCGACGAGGTGACCATGCCCAACCGTACCGGGCGGGACCGATATCAGGAATCCCGGTGTCTCTCCTTAAGGCGCTCGTAAGAACCGTCCAGGGGGCACGTCATGCCCGGCACGGCTTCGTGAGCTGGGAAAACGCAATGGCCC
>JAVHVY010000435.1:0-8055 GCA_032160305.1 Actinoplanes sp. | reverse complement strand
CGGGGTCTGACCGGTGACCGGCCAGTTCGCCACGGCCAACGTCTCGTTCGTAGCCAGATTCCAAGGTTGCCCGGCTGGGGCCTGCATCGGGTAGTCCTGGACGTCAACCCGCATGCCCAGCTCGGCCTCGTCACCGACCGCGATCGCGACCAACAGCACCGGCCAGCTCAGTTCAACGACGCGCCAGGACCCGGCGGCGACACCGACCTCGACGTCGGCGGTCAGCAGATGCCGGCGCAGCCGTCGCAGGTTCGGGTCGCCCCCGGGCTCGGACGCCGTGCTCATCCCTGCGGCCGGACCGCGTGGATTAGGTCGACCGTCGTGCTGCAGGTCCGCCGCGGGACGATCGTGGTGACCGGCACGTTCAGGTCCAGGTCCTCGGTCCCGTCCGGGACCCGCAGGACCAGATCAGCCGCGGCGCCCTGACTGATCCCGAATGCCGCGATAGCCAGCTTGCGGACCTCACGCAACCGGGCGGCCGGGTGCACCTTGACCACCGTGTCGGCCCCGCCGTAACCGACCGTCACCGCGACCTGGTGACAGGCCGACGTGGCCAGATGACCCGGACGGCCGGCCAACACCGCCCCGACGGCAACCGTAACGTCGAGTTCAACCTCGTCGCCGACCACGAACGCCTTCTCGCCCTCGTCCAGGACGAGAAAGTCACGAAGTCGATCGTCAGCCTCGACCTCGTGCGTCTGGGCGCCGGCATCGCCGGTCGCAAAGTGGTGGATCTTCACGTCTGCTCCTTGTGCTTGAGCGGGGCCAAGTCGATGGCTCCGATGTCTCGGAAGCCCCCGCGCAGGTGCGCCACGGCCCAGTGCCCGGCCGTCGCCGCCGGCGAGCGTCAGGAGTTCTTCGTCGGTGACGTGGTAGACGAAAGCGTCGCCGTCGGTGTCGGCGGCCACAGCGACGATGTGCTGCAGGTAGCCGAGGCCGACGCCGGCGGCACCCGCACGACGGGGGTGAAGTCCTGCGGGGTTGCGGGGGTGCCGGCGGGGACAGCGACGACGAGGATCAGGCGGCCGCCGGGTCGCGGCAGTCGTGCGCAGCAGGTCAGCAGCCACGCCAGTCGGACCCGGTTGGCGGCGGCGCCCTCGTGAAGGGGCCAGCAGGTGACCACGAGACTGGTCGCTACCTCGATGATTCCGGCGAGCGGACTTGGGCTACGGTGTGGACCCCGAAGGGAGACGTTCGACGTGAAGCGTTGGTGGCGAGTGGTGATGCCGGGTGTCGTTGCTCTGGCTGCGGTGGGTGTCGGCGTGACGACAGCCCTCGCCGGTGAGCTGGATAACGACCCGGTCAACAACCGGTTGGCTACGAAGACGAGCTTGGTGTGCAACAGCGACGGCTCGGTGACCCTGAGGTGGACATCCCTCGCCCCCGCCGAGGCGGCCAGCATGACCGCCAAGTGGTACGACGCCACCGCCGACCCGGATCTCCGATCTCCGAAGCCGGCCAAGATCGCCGACCAAGTCGCCGCCGTGCGTCGCACCGGCGGCAGGGCCAGCGGCAGGGCCAGCGGCGCGTTCCGGCTCACCGGCGTGCCGGATGGTCACCTGGTCGCGCTCTTCGTCGATGCCTGGTCGCAGGCCAACGGGAAGGGCACGCAGGTCTTCGGCCTGGGCCGCAATCTCGACACCGTTTTCCATTGCGTGGACGGCCGACCGACCGGCTGACGCCTGGGCGAGCCCCGCCGGCGTGGGTGGCGCCGTGGGCGCGCTGGTCGCGGCACGGTGTGGCCTTGTCCGTGAGCCGGAGGTCGGCGGTGCGCCGATGCTCGCTGAGGCAGATCAGTACCAGTTGCCGCGCTGGCTGTAGTTTCGCGGTGCGCGATTCACCGCCTCACCGCCCGACGCGTTACTCGATGCGCCGAACTGCTGCCGTACGGCGAGGCATCCGAACGCCGAGCAGATGCGTCAGCTGCTACCGGCCGCGGCCGTGACCGCCGGCGTGGTCCGCGGCGGGACCATTACGGTGGCCACCGTCTCGGCCGGGGCCATGATGTTCGAGGCGACCGTGGCGGCGCTGCGGGAGTCCGGGATGTGGCTGGGCGGTTCCGCCGGCGCCGATCGCTCGCGGCACCTTGCGGACTTGGTGGGCGCCGGTGAGTTTGCGCCAGGGCAGGGCGGTGACCACGACGGTCCCGGTCGCAGCAGTACGGCGCAGTGGGCGAGGATCTGCTCGAAGCCGTCGGCGAGGCCGGGCAGGCGAGTTCGATCATCGATCGCGGCATGGCCGACGGTCAGCGGAACCCCCTTATTTACCAAGGTCTTACCCAAAAGGGCAACGCATGATCCTTCGGTGCAGCGTCCGAGCTGATCGTGACCGAACGCCGGATCTTCGCCCTAAGGTTCGTCCGACAAGGAGGTTTCCACTTGCGAGTCGGTATTGATCTCTCGATGCGCGGAGTAGCTGTCCAGATACCGCGAGACCGCCTCTCGATCGAAGCCGCGCTAGCCGGCAGCGCCGACCTGGCCGACGGGCAAGCGGAAGACGAGTCCGCCTGGAAAATGGCGGCGCAGGTCGCGGCTCAGGTGCTGGGAAGCACGAGGGTTCCCGCCCGCGAGGTGGGCCTGCTCGTGTACTCGGGCCTCCGGCAAGGTGAGGAGGACTGGAAGGCGGCGCCGATGATAGCCCGCGTGGTGGGCGCGGACCGCGCGGTCGCGCTGGCCGTCCGCCAGACCAGCAACGGCGGCGCGATCAGCATGCAAATGGCCGTGTCACATCTGATGGCCGAAGAACGGACCTCAACCGCGCTGGTGCTCACTGCCGACTCCCTCGGCAACGACCTTTCGTTGCGGCGACAGCGAGGCATCGGTGCGACATTGATCGACGCCGCGACCGCGGTGTTGCTGTCCCGCGGTCAGGGACGCCTGATGATCCGCTCGATGGCCTCTGGCGGTCGCTCGGTGCAGGAGGCCGCTCTTCCGGCGGGAGACCCGCTGAACCGGAGCAATGTGATCGTCGGCAGAGCAGTGGAGGCGATGAACCCGATTCTACGTGTCTCCATCGAGCGATGCGTTCGTGACACGGTCCGGGCCGCCTTCGCCGATGCCGGGCTCGTCAGGGGCGATCCGCGACTGTGCAAGGTCCTGCTGCCCAGGATCGAGCGCGACGCGCTGAGACCGATTCTCCCCGGAGCCCTGGTGGAGTTCGGCGATGCCGAGGTGCTGCACCTACCGGAAACGGGACACCTGTTCGCCGGTGATCTCGCGGCCAATCTGTCCTGTCTACTCGACGATCAAACGCTACCGCCATGCGCGTACGCCCTGATTCTGAACATCGGGGTGGGGTTCGCGGTCACCTGCCTCGTCGTGCAGGCCGGCCCCGGTGGGCAGCCGTCATGACGCCGCAAACGCTGGCGCAACTGCTCGACACGTTGCGCGAGAGCCCGGCCCGGGTGGTGTTCCCCGGCACCGGCGAGGTGTTACCGCACCGCGACATTCCCGGTCGAGCCGCTGCTGCCGCCCGCCTGCTCACCGAGCTTGGGGTAGGCGCACCGGACGTAGTGGGCCTGCTGGTCCCCGCCTCGGTGTCTTGGCTTCCCAGCTATTTCGGTGTAGCCCTGACCGGTGCCGCGGTCGCCGCCCTTCCGCTGCCGCCCGTGGTTCTCGATCCGATCGCCGCTGCGCGCCAACTGTCCGCCGTCGTCGACGCCGCCGGCATCCGGCACATCGTCGCCTCCGGATCGGGGCTGGCCGTCGGGCGGGAGCTGGCTCACCTGCGTACAGGCATCGTCATCATCGACGCCGGCAACAGTTCTGGCGGCGGCGCACCTCCGCCGTCCCTTCCTGATCTGGATCCGGATGCGCCGGCCGCAGTGCAGTTCAGCTCCGGAAGCACGGCTCGCCCCAAGGGTGTCCTGCTGACGCACCGGGCGCTGCTCGCCGGCGTAGACGCGATCAACACACACATCCGCACAGTGGCCGACGACGTGCTCGTGCAGTGGGTGCCGCTATTCCACGACATGGGCACCGTGGCTCTGCTGTGCTCACTGCTGGCACCGTGCGACGCGCACCTGTTCAGCCCGACGGCGTTTATCAGAGATCCGGCAGTGGTGCTGTCGCACATAGCGGACGTGGGCGGCAGCATCGTCACCGGTCCCAACTTCTCCTACGACGCGTTCGTCCGCGCGGCCGGCAAAGCTTTCGGCGACGATCCCGGCCCCGACCGGCTTGCGCGGTGGCGCCTAGCCCTCAACGGCTCCGAGTCCGTCAAGGCCGACACAGTCCGAGCGTTCACCGATACGTTCACCCCGCTCGGTGCCGCGCCGACAACGATGTACCCGTGCTACGGCATGGCCGAGGCGACCCTCGCGATCACGCTGCCCGAGCTGGGCACAGCGCCCCGCGTCGTCATCGTGGATCGCCGGGCCCTCACCCCCGGCGAGCGAGTACGCCAGGTCAGCGCGACCACAGCCGAGGGGCGTGAGCTCGTCGGGCTCGGGGTGCCCGTCCCGCAGATGCGCGTCCGTGTCTGCGGGGCCGATGGAAACCCATTCCCGGACGGCACCCTCGGCGAGATCCACATCAACGGTCCCGCGGTGACGACCGGCTACCTCAACGATGACCCGAACACGCGGCAGGCGTTGGTCAACGGCTGGCTGCGTACCGGAGATCTGGGGTTCTTCGACCACGGAGAGCTCTTCGTGGCCGGCCGGCTCAAGGAGATGATCGTCGTGCACGGCCGCAATTATTTCGCCGAGGACGTCGAGCAGGCAGTCTGCGGAGTCCCCGGCATCTACAAGGGTAACTGTGTGGCGATCGCCGACCCGCACGAGGAACGCATCGTCGTGGTGGCCGAGGTGGCCAAGTTCGCGGACGCCGGCGTCCGCGAACGCGTAGCCAGCGATATTCTCGCCGCCGCGGGCGCGGCGGGCGGACCAGCCCGGGTACGGGTCGTGACCATCCCGCCACGAGGACTTCCCCGCACCACAAGTGGGAAGTGGCAGCGTTCCTTGGTCGCCAAGTTGATCACCGACATCTGGAGAGAACACAACCATGTCTGAGGCGCGCAACGACATCACTGTCCCGGTCGGCATCGCGGCCGCCGTACGGGAAGAGTTCAGCAAGATTCTCGTCTGTCCGCCCGATCAGATCGACCTCGGCCGCAGGATCACCGAGCTGCCCGGCATGGACTCCCTCAATCTGGTCCGCGCCGTGGTCGCGATCGAGGAACGGTGGCAGATCGATCTGGCCGAGGACGATCTGTTCGACGTACGCACCGGCCACGACTTCTGTCTGCTGGTCGCCCGGAGCGTCCACCAGCAGGACACGCTCGGATGAGCGCCGAGCCACAGGTGATCCTGGCGCCCGACCGGCAGCAACCGCTGGAAGCCGTATTCCGCCGACTACGGGAGCAAGCACCCGTCACGCCGGTCGTGCTCGACGGTGGCCTGAAAGCTTGGCTCGTCACCCGACATGCCGAAGGCCTTCAGGTGCTGGGCGATCCGCGCTTCGTCAAGGACCTCAGGCGCCTCACAGATCCCGACCACGGCCTGGCCGGGAGGCGCTACCCCGAGGACGTCTACGCCGTCGAGGGACGCCATGTGCTGAACAGCGACGGAGCTGACCACCGGCGCCTGCGCGGTGCGATCAACAGCCGGTTGTCGGCACGTTCCGTCGCCCGCTTGAGACCCACGATCCAGCGGATCGCCGGAGAGCTGGTCAACGAGCTGGCGGGCACCGCCGCTCCGGACATCGTCACTGGATACGCCGGCCCGATGACCGAGCGGGTGATGGGACACGTCCTGGGTCTCCCCGAGCCCGCGATTCTCGAGGCCGCCCGGCTGAATCGCCGGTTGGGCCGCCGCGACGATCCGCTGTCGGCCCCGATGCGCGAGGCGTACACCGACCTCGTCGACCTGGTCAAGGAGGCCACAGCCGATCGACGGGCCTTCGCGCCCGAGACGGTGATCGGCGGGCTGTGGCAAGCGATCGACACCCGGTCTATCAGCCGGCGGGAGCTGGTCTCGGCAGTGATGATGCTGATCGGGGCGGGTATCACGTCCACGGCGATCGCCATCGGGCAGGGCGCCGCCAAGCTTGCCTCCTCGGCGGCGGCCCTGCGGGCGATGCTCGGCGACGACGAGGGGGCATCGGCCGTGGTCGGCGAGCTGCTACGTCAGCACCCGCCGTTCCCCTTTTCCCCGTGGCGTTTCGCGCTGGAGACCGTCGAGGTGTCTGGCATCGAGATCCCAGCCGGGGCGGTGGTGTTCGTACTGATCGCCGCCGCTAACCGTGACCCGGAGGTGATGACGGATCCGGAGAGCCTCGTCCCGGGCCGGGAAGCAGCCAGACAGACCCTCACGTTCGGCCACGGGCCGCACTACTGCCTCGGCTCCCATCTGGCCCACTGCGAGATCGAGGTGGCGTTGCGCACCCTTTTCGGCCGGTTCCCGGACCTCCGACTGGCGATTCCATATCAGGACCTGCGGTGGACCGGCCTGATGTTCGACCGGAACATGATTTCCCTGCCGGTCGTCACCGCCCCGGGCCAGGACGGCGTGCGGTGAGCGGTACCGACGACAACGCAGCGGATCGGCCGGTTCTCGCGACCACCTTCATGCAGGATTCGGTCCGCGTGTCGCAGCGCGAAGGGCCGGTGTTCCAGCGAACTCTCTTCAACCTCGACTTCACCTTCGTGTCCGGGGTGGATCTGGTCGCCGAACTCGCGGACGAACAGCGATTCGTCAAGCACGTCTACCCCAACCTGGCGTCGCTGCGGCCGATGGTGGGAGACGGGCTCCTCACAGCGGAGACCGACGACCCGCACTGGCAGACCGCTCATGGCGTCCTCGCGTCCGGCTTCACCCAGCAGGCCATGCGACGTCACCACCCGAGGATGGTCGCCGTCGTCGACGATCTGACCCGAGCATGGGACCGGGCGGTGAACGCGGGACCGGTCGACGTCACCGACGACATGACCCGTACCGCGCTGGAGATCATCGCGGCGGCCGGGTTCGGACAGTCGCTCGGCGCCTTCCGGCTGAATCAGTCACACCCGTTCGTACGCGCACTGACCGAGACGATTCTGCACTGTATCCGCCGCGTCACCCTGCCTCCGGACATCGGGGTGCTTCTCGGCCGACGCGATGAGCACCGATACGCCGAGAATGTGAGCCGCCTCAACGCGATAGTGGACGATATCATCGCGGCACGTCATGACACCGAAGAGGCAGATCTGCTAGCACACATGCTCTCGGCGCGGTCACTCGACCGGCGCGCGATCCGCCACCAGATCATTACTTTCCTCGCCGCGGGTTACGAGACCACCGCCGGCGCGCTCGCCTTCACCCTCTACGCCCTGGCGACGCATCCGGACGTCCTGGCCCGCGCCCGAGACGAAGTGGACGAAGTCTGGGGAGAACAGTCGCCCCAATACGAACAGGTCGCCGGGTTGAGGTACCTCCGCCGGGTAATCGACGAGTCGCTGCGCTTGTGGCCGTCGGCGCCTGGTTACGCGCGCCGGGCCCGTACCGACACCATTCTCGGCGGCAAGTATCCGATGCGCGCCGGCGACGCGATGTTCGTCCTCATCCCGGCGCTGCACCGAGACCCGGTCTGGGGACGCGACGTCGATCGGTTCGACCCCGACCGTTTTCTGCGCGACCGGGTGGCTGCCCGGCCGGCGCACGCCTACAAACCCTTCGGTTCCGGCGTACGGGCATGCATCGGTCGTCAATTCGCCCTGCACCAGATCGCGCTCGTGATCGGCACCCTGATCCGACGGTACGAGATGCGCTCTGACCCCGCCTACCGCCTGCGCATACAAGAAGCACTAACCATGCGACCGGCCGGATTCGCACTGGATCTCGCCCTGCGAAAGGAGAGTGCTGATGACCGGCGACGTTCACTCCCCTGATTTGCTCATTGCCCGCAGCCCCTTCGTGCCGCACGTCAAGGCGTGACGCGCGACGACGGTGTGGGAACAGGAATGCGGGTGTGGTGTGGATACAGAAATGGCCCACCCCGGTCCGGGGTGGGCCATTTCTTCACGTTGAGTCCGGCGGTGTCCTACTCTCCCACCCCCTCCCGGAGGCAGTACCATCGG
>JAVHVY010000428.1:0-25144 GCA_032160305.1 Actinoplanes sp. | reverse complement strand
CTCATCGTCGGCTATCCCATCGTCAAGGCGATCTACCAGTCCTTCCTGACCGATCCCGGACTGGATTCGGCGACCGGCCTGTTCAACGAGGGCAACGCCTGGAACGGCATCACGAACTACAGACACTGGCTCCTGCAGCAGTGCGCCACCTCCGGCGGCGGCACCTCGGCGTGCCCCTCCGGCACGCTGGGCTCGCAGTTCTGGAGCGCCTTCGGTGTCACGGTGCTCTTCACCATCGTCACGGTCACCCTGGAGACCACCATCGGCATGGGCTTCGCCCTGATGATGAACCGCGCCTTCAAGGGCCGGGCCCTGGTACGGGTCGCGATCCTGATCCCGTGGGCGATCCCGACCGCGGTCACCTCGAAGCTCTGGGCGGTCGTCTTCGACCCGCAGGGCATCCTCAACAAGGTGCTCGGCACGACCTTCGCGTGGACGTCGTCACAGTGGCCGGCCCGGTCGGCGATCATCATCGCGGACACCTGGAAGACCACGCCGTTCATCGCGCTGCTGATCCTCGCGGGTCTGCAGGGCATCAGCGAAGACACGTACGAGGCGGCCCGGATCGACGGCGCTAACGCCTGGCAGCGCTTCACCCGGATCACCCTGCCGCTGGTCAAGCCGGCCCTGGCCGTGGCCGTCATCTTCCGGACCCTGGACGCGCTGCGGATGTACGACCTGCCGAAGATCCTCACCGGCGGCGCGAACGGCACCACGACCAGCTCGATCCTGGTGGTCGACCAGCTGACCCAGGGCATCAACTCCGCATCCGCCCTGTCCACGATCACGTTCGTCTTCATCTTCGTGATCGCTTTCGGGATGGTCCGGTTGTTCAACGCCAACATCGTTGGCGCGCAGGCGAAAGGTGTGAGGTGAGATGACCGCGACCGCGATCGAGACACCGGCGGCCGGCGCCAGGGTCGTCGAGACGGTGCCGAGGAAGTTCAACTGGGGCAATCTGACCACCGGCGCGGTGATGGCGATCATCATCGTGTGGTGTCTGCTGCCGTTCTACTGGATGCTCGTGCTCTCCTTCCGGGATTCGAACTACACCTTCGACACGACACCCTTCTTCACCCACTCCACCTTCCAAAACTTCAAGTACGCCTTCGACTCGTCGATCAACCCGTTCGCCCGGTCGCTGCTGAACAGCGTGATCATCGGCGGCACGGTGACCCTCGTGTCCATGGTCATCGGTGTCTTCGCCGGGTACGCGCTGGCCCGGCTGGTCTTCCGGGGCAAGGGCTTCGTGCTCGCCGCGATCCTCGGCGCGTCGATGTTCCCCGGCGTGGCCATCCTGACCCCGCTGTTCCAGCTGTTCAGCAGCTTCGGCTGGCTGGGCACCTACCAGGCGCTGATCCTGCCGCAGATCTCCTTCTCGCTGCCGCTGGCGGTCTACACGTTGACGAGCTTCTTCGCCGACATGCCGTGGGACCTCGAGGAGGCGGCCCGGGTCGACGGGTGCACTCCCGGGCAGGCGTTCCGGCTGGTCATCCTGCCGCTGGCCGCGCCGGCCCTGTTCACCACCGCGATCCTGGTGTTCCTGGCCTCCTGGAACGAGTATCTGCTCTCCAGCGTGCTCAGCAACGGCGTGACCTCCGTGGCGCCGTCCACCGTGGCCATCGTGAACTTCACCGCCGGTCCACACATCGTGCCGTACACCCAGACGATGGCCGCCGGTCTCGTCGTCACGATCCCGCTGATCATCGTCGTCCTGCTCTTCCAGCGCCGGATCGTCAGCGGTCTGACCGCCGGCGGGGTCAAGGGTTGAGCAAGGCCGCCGAGCCGCGTCCTGCCGCCGCCGACTGGTGGCGGCAGGCCGTGGCCTAGCAGCCCTATCCGCGCAGTTTCGCCGACTCGAACGGTGACGGCGCCGCGTGGATCAGCGACCGGCCCGTCGACGCCTGAGCGCCCCGGGATGCCGGCCTGGGCCGGTCGGCATTCCGGGGCCCGAACCGCTCACCAGCGCGCGGCGAGATCCAGCATCCCGGACTCCCCCGGTCACCGCCGCCCGGACCGGACAGCTCCGCTCGATGGCCGGGCCGTCATGCTTTCGGGGTCGGTCGTGCGGGTCGTCCGGAAGGGCTGCCCGGCCGAGCCTGCGCGGCGTCCGGCCTGGCTACCGTTCCCGGGTGCGCAACCGCTACCTGGACCTGCTCCGCGCCGCCGCGATTCTGCGCGTCGTCGTCTACCACCTCTTCGGATGGCCGTGGCTGTCCATCGTGCTGCCCGCGATGGGGGTGATGTTCGCGCTGGCCGGGTCGCTCACCGCCGCCTCGCTGGACAAGCGGGCGGCGGGCCAGGTGATCACCTCGCGGCTGCGCCGGCTGCTGCCGCCGTTGTGGCTGCTCGCGCTGATCGTCGTGCCGCTGATGCTCTACGCCGGCTGGACCCGTGAGACCGACGGCGAGGCGCCCTTCAACCCGGCGAAGCTGGTCTTCTGGCTGCTCCCGGTGCTGGAGCCGCAGGGCAGCGACAAGGGCGTCGACTCGTGGGAACCGCTCTGGTATCTGCGCGCCTACCTGTGGTTCGTCCTGCTGTCACCACTGCTGCACCGGCTCTACCGCACGATCGGCTGGGGTGCGGTGGCGCTGCCGATCGTGCTGATCGCCGTCCTCGACAAGACCGGTTTCACGCTGCCCGATCTGCCGGACGCGGCGATGTGGGACTTCGCGACCTTCGGGGCATGCTGGATCGCCGGGTTCGCGCACCACGACGGGCGGCTGGCCCGGCTGCGCCCCGGCCTGGTGGTCCTCTGCTCGGTCGTGCTCGGCGGGGCGGCGCTCTACTGGCTGCAGGGCCACCAGGGTACGGACGCCTGGGACCTCAACGACGTCTCCGAGTCGCAGGCGCTGTGGTCGCTGGCCTTCGTCCTGCTGGTGTTGCGCTGGCAACCGCCGATGGGGTGGCTGACCCGGATCAAGCCGTTGGACCGCGCGGTCGACCTGCTGAACTTCCGCGCGGTGACCGTGTACCTGTGGCACAACATCGCGATCGCGGCGATCTGGCCGGTGCTGACCGTGCTCGCCCTCGACGATCTCGGACACCTCGACGATCCGGTCGATCTGGCGGCGACCTTGCTGCTGACGCTGGTCGCCGTGCTGGCCTTCGGCTGGGTGGAGGATCTGGCGGCCCGCCGCCCGCCCCGGCTGTGGCCCGTCGGTGACCGGCCCGAGGCCGCTGCCGCCACACCCGTTGCCGCACCGCCCGCACTGCCCGCACCGCCCGCGGCTGATGTGGCTGCGCAGCAGGTGACCGCTGCGCTGCCGGTCGTCTCCGACGGATCCGGGCTGTGGCGATCTCAATCCGCCCGGGCCTGGGCGGTGCCCGTTGTTCCCGGTTCGACCCATCCGTCCGCAGAGCCTGACCCGACAATCGTCGACGACGGCGGCGGAGGCGCCTGGTTCGGACCCGAGAACCGCCGCTGACCCGCTCTGCCGCCCCCGCTCTGCCGCCCCCGCTCTGCCGCCCCCGCTCTGCCGCCCCCGCTCGAACCGTGTCTGGTGCTCAGCCGAGGCCGAGGCCGAACCAGCGCCGGCATGGCCCGAAACCGGCCACTTCGACCTCGTCGCCGTACGCCCAACGGTCCTTGGTCAGCCGCAGGTGCCGCAACTCGGCGACGCCGCCGGTCTCGACGATCGTGCTGACGCCGTTGTCGCGGTAGCCGAGCCGGCGCGACACGCCCAGCGAGGCCGCGTTCCGCACGGTTGCCGAGGTGATCGCGGCGACCGCACCGAGGTGGTCGAACGCCAGCGCGAGCACCGCCGCCCGCATCGCCACCCCGACCCCGCGCCCGCGCACGTCCGGCACCAGCCAGGAGGCCGAGTCGACCGTGCGCAGCTGGGGAAAGCTCTCCGCCTCAAGCGTCTGCACGCCCACCGGCCGCCCCTCGAAGGCGACCGCGAAGTGCAGCGTCCACGACGACGGCGACCAACTGCCCAGCGCCCGCCAGTGGCTCTGCCAGAACAACCGGCGCTCGTTCTCGTCGGCGGTCAGGTCGGCGAACAGCTCCAGCCTCGGGTCGTGCCCCACGTCCCCGGGCAGCACCGCGGCCAGGTAGGGCAGGTCCACCTCGCGCAGCGGGCGCAGGTCCACGCCGCGGCAGCGCAGCGTGAGATCGAACAACGGCCAGTCCACCGGTCCATGGTGACCCCGGATGCCACGGCCCGGCGACCGGTTCAGGTCGGCACCGGAGAACAACGCCTGCCGGCCGGCGCCGCGCACATCGGCCGCCAGCCAGGAACGGTCCCCGGCCCGGGTCTGTCTTTCGGCCGATGGAGACCCCCTTCACCTGCGGTTACGCTAGGTCACGATGACGATGAGTTTCCCACCCCGCAACCGTCGGCTCCTGCTCCGGCTGGGGCAGCTCAGCGCCCTGGCGCTGCTCGTTGTCCTGGCGCTGTACGACGAGACGACCGGGGACCCAGGCCTGCTGACGGTGGCGGGGCCGCTGTCGGCCATCGCGTCGGCCGTGATCTGGCTGCCCGCGCACCGCCAGGGCTCGAAGCGGCTGGCGCAGTTCGCCCTGGCCTTTGGCATCGTGTCCCTGCTGATCACCGCCGTGGTCGTGGCGGCCGGAGCCAATGGCGGCGCGGGTCTCGCCGCGGCGGTCGGCACGCTGGGCATCCTCTTCGTGGTCAGCCGCCGCGCCGATGCGCCCTGGGCCGTGCCCGCGATCGTGGTCACCTTCGTCGCGCTCGGTCTGCTGCCGCTACGCGCCGGTACGACCACCACCGGCGTCATCGTCGGTCTGGTCCTCGGCCTGATCGGCGCGGCGGTGATCGCCGCCGGGGTCTTGCTGCGCATGGTCGACTCGACCCGGGAACGCGCGCTGGACGCGGTCCGCGCTGAACAGCGGGCCGAGTTCGCCCGCGACCTGCACGATTTCATCGCCCACCACGTCACCGGCATCGTCGTGCAGGCCCAGGGCGCCCGCTTCGTCGCGGAGCAGGACCCGAAAAGGGTCCTGCTCGCCCTGGAGCAGATCGAGCATGCAGGGGCGGAGACCATGGCGTCGATGCGGCGCATGGTCGGCGTACTGCGTGACCCGCAGGCCAAGCCGGACGCGCCGCTCGCGCCGCTGGCCGGGGTGGAACAGATCGGTTCGATGCTCGAGCAGTTCACCAACTCCGGCGGGGCGCTGGCCCGACTGCACGTCGACGGTGACGTGACCGGCCTGCCCGTCGAGGTGTCCACCTCGGCGTACCGGGTGGTCATGGAGGCGCTGACGAACATCCACCAGCACGCCGACAACGCGCGGGTGGCGGATGTCTGGGTCCGGCGTACGCCGGAATGGCTCCTGGTCCGGGTGGCCGACGACGGCAGGCCGTCACGGGCCGCGACGCCCCGCGAACGCCAGGGGTACGGTCTCGTGGGCCTGACCGAACGGGTCCGCGCGGTCGGCGGCCGCATTTCCACCGGGCCGGGCATTCACGGGGGCTGGGTCGTCGAAGCGGCACTGCCCGTGACACAGGGAGGCTTGCGATGATCAAAGTTCTGATCGCCGACGACCAGGCGATGGTCCGGACCGGCTTCGGCATGATCATCGGGGCGCAGCCGGACATGGAGGTGGTCGGCGAGGCCGCCGACGGCGTCGAGGCGGTGGCGATGACCCGCCGGCTGAAACCCGACGTCGCGCTGCTCGACATCCGGATGCCCAGGATGGACGGCCTGGAGGCACTGCGTCTGCTGGCCGGCCCCGGCGTCACCGCTCCGGTCAAGGTCGTCGTCGTCACGACCTTCGACCTCGATGAGTACGTGCACCAGGCGCTGCGCAACGGCGCGGCCGGCTTCCTGCTGAAGGACTCCGGCCCGGCGCTGCTGGTCGAGGCCGTCCGCGCGGCCGTCTCCGGCGACGCCCTGATCAGCCCGTCGATCACCGTGCGGCTGCTGGAGCATCTGAGCTCGCCCGCGACGAGCTCCGACCTGGGCGGGCTCTCCCCGCGCGAGATCGATGTGGTCAAGCTCGCGGCCCGCGGCCTGACCAACGCCGAGATCGCCACCGGGCTGTTCATCTCGATCGGCACGGTCAAAACCCACATGGGCAGCGTCCAGACGAAACTGGGCCTGCGGAACCGGGTGGAAACCGCCGCATGGGCCTGGGAACGCCGCCTGGTCGGCTGACGCCCCGCGCTTCCCGCGGTCAGGGCGCTGACGCTCCCGGTCGGCTACAGCGCCATCCAGAAGCGCCGCACCGTACCGAGGACGGTGTCCCGCACATCCTCCTGGATGCCGCCGGCGCCCAGGATGGTCCGGCGGGACGCCTCGTTGGTCACATCGCAGGTGATCAGGACCCGCGGCAGACCCAGCGCTGCCGCTTCCTTCACGACCTCACCCACAGCGTACGAGGCCAGCCCGCGCCGCCGGGCCGACGGCCGCACGCTGTAGCCGATGTGGCCGCCCGCGTTCAGCAGGAAGTCGTTCAGTTCGTGGCGCAGGGCGATCGAGCCGAGCACGGCGTCTCCCTCGGCGATCCACCAGTAGGTGCAGTGCACCCGCTCCGGGGCGACCGGGGCCGCCGGGTCGCTCTCCGTGCCGAGCCGGCGCACCCAGGCAGCGAACCCCTCGACGGAGTCCACATCGTCCTCGTCGTGCAGCCCGGCGCCGGCGATGTGCGCACCACGGCCGAAGTCGTTCCGCAGGTCGAGCCATTGCCGGTGCAACGCCACGGTCGGCGCGATCATCTCAGCCATGCGAAAACGCTAGCGGCCCGTCCGCGCACCGCGCGACCGGTTTCCGACGGGCGGCCCCTGGCGCGTCCCGGAAAGAAGTGCCGGGTGCCCCACCCGTACATCCGCACTGTCAGGGGTGGGCCGGGTTGTTCTGGTCGGGTGCACTGCGAGTGTCGGTGGCGGCTTCGAGGCGGGCCAGGATGCGGCGGGCCATGTCGCCGAGCTGTTCCAGCTCGCCGTCGGTGAGGGCGTCCAGGATCAGCGTGCGGACGGCCTCGACGTGGCCGGGGGCGCTGGCGACGACCTTCGCCCAACCCTGGTCGGTGAGCGCCGCGTTGGTGTAGCGGCCGTCCTCGCGGCACGCCTGCCGGGTGACCCAGCCCCGGTCCTCCAGCCGTTTCACCACGTGGCTCAGCCGCGACAGCGAGCCGTTGGCCAGCGCGGCCAGCGCGCTCATCCGGCGGGTCCGGCCGGGCGCCTCGGAAAGGGTGGCCAGCACCAGATACTCGAAGTGGCTCAGGCCGGAGTCGCGTTGCATCTGGGTGTCAAGGGCGGCCGGGAGTTTGAGCAGCAGCCCGCCGAGGGGCAGCCACGAGTCGAGCTCGTCGGCGGTCAGCCAGTGGGGCGTGGTCACCGGCCCATGGTACGACCGTTTGAAGCTTCAAGCCTAGCCGAACAGTCGGGACCGACCCGCGCCGGCCGTACAGTCGGGCCCGGCGCCGGGTCAGCTCAGGATGCCGCGATTCTGAAACGCCGTACGGGTCGCCAGCTCCGCCTGCGGGCCGTACAGGTCGCGGGCCGCCGTGACGGTTGCCTGGGCGGCGGCCGGCATGGTCACGTCGGGGGCGAAGGAGAACTGCGCTTCCAGGATGATCCGGTTGGCGCTCACGCGGCCGAGGGCCCGGTTGACGTCCCACAGCGCGTGCGACCAGATCTCGCCGTCGTCGTGGACCTCGCCGTCGAGGTCGCCCGGGTAGACCTTCGGCCCGTCCGTACGCCGCAGGCAGTGCGGAGTGTCAGTGGTGTAGTACGTCGCGTCCCAGTCCATCACGCAGGCCCACGGCGTGACGGCGGTGTCGGGGCTCGCATACGCGCCCTGCAGCGTGGTCTTGTCCGCGTCGAGCTGGGTCAGCGGCACCGTCCGGTAGGCCACGTCCAGGGCGGCGCTGTCCTTGTCGCGGTTGTCGGTCAGCGACTCGTCCTGCAGCGCCACGACCGGGTTGGGGTCGAAGACCTGGCCCTTGCCGTCGGCCTGCCGGACGGTGGACTCCTCCCGCAGGACCGCGCCGGTGCCGGCGTCGAGCAGCGACCGGACCGTGCCCCGGCCGGTGGGGGTCAGGGTCAGCCAGGCAAGCGTTGCGGTGCGGCCCGGGACCACGACCAGCGAGGCGCCCCGCGGCTGAGCGCCGAGCCGGCCGGCCACCGTGGACTGCGTGCGCTGCGCGGTGATGCCGGCCGACGTGCCGGACAGGCCGGTCACCGGTTTGCGGCCGTCGTCGACCGTGATCGCGGCGCCGGTCGCGGTGTGCGTGGCGTAGTAGCCGCCGAAGACCGGCAGGCCGCGGTAGGTCTGCTGATACCAGGTGTGGACACCGAGCAACGAGTGCCGGGTCTGGAGCAGCGCCAGATCACCGGGCAGCGCCAGATCACCGGGCAGCGAAGGCAGCGCGGCCTGCGCCGGCGTCCCGGCCACGACCAGCAGACCGGCCATCACAACGGACACCAACGCCTGACGTGCCTTCCTCACCCACGTCCCCCGTCGCCGCGCTCCGGACGAGCCGATGTTAACGACCGGCCACCGGAATAGAAATAGACCCAGGCAGATAGCGCCGGCTCAGTATCCGAGGTGCTCCCCGCCCGGCCGGCGGCGATGCGGCGACCGGCTACGAACCCTGACCGGACCCTGCCGAGCGGTCAGTGCACGAGCGTCCAGGCGAACGCGACCAGCCCGGCCACCACGCAGTAGACGGCGAACGGATTGAGCGTGCGGGTCTCGAAGTATCGGGTGAGGAAACGCAACGAGGCGTAGGCGGCCAGCCCGGCGACGAAGCTGCCGGCGAGCACCGGGCC
The DNA here is from genome assembly GCA_032160305.1 of Actinoplanes sp. Lineage (GTDB taxonomy): Bacteria > Actinomycetota > Actinomycetes > Mycobacteriales > Micromonosporaceae > Actinoplanes. The sequence goes on along the minus strand of JAVHVY010000428.1, from coordinate 16,403 downwards.
GAGGACCGCGCGGCCCGCCGGACCGGCCAGCTCCGGCAGCTTGAGCACGCCGGCCGCCAGGATCACCGGCGTGGCCAGCAGGAACGCGAACCGGGCCGCGTCCTCGTGGCTGAGCCCGCGCAGCAACCCGGCGCCCATCGTCGCGCCGGAGCGGCTGATCCCGGGCAGCAGTGCGAGGATCTGGGCGGCGCCGATCAGCAGCCCCTGCTTCCAACTCTGGGCGGCGAGCCGCTGATCCGAGGCGAGGTCGCCGACGTGCGGGTCGGCGGCGGCGAGGCTGCTGCTGGCGTACACCTGGCCCGGTCTGCTCTGCGGCGACGCGACCGGGACCGGCGCCGGTCCGGCGGCGACCGGGGCCGAGCGCTGCCGCAGGCGCTCCACGGTGGCCAGCAGCACGCCGTTGAGGATCAGGAAGAGCGAGGTCGGCAGCGGCTTGCCGAGGCTGGTGCGAATGGCGTGCTCCAGGGCGAGGCCGGCCAGCCCGACCGGTATCGTGGCCACGATCAGCAGCCAGGCCAGCTTCTGGTCGACGGTCTCGATCCGCCGGTCGCGCACCGAGGTGACCAGGCCCCTGATGATCCGGATCCAGTCGTGCCGGAAGAACACCACCAGCGCGACCGCGGTCGCCACGTGCACGGCCACCAGGAACGCCAGATAGGGCGACTTGTCGGCGGTCAGCGACAGGTCGCGGGCCCAGCGTCCGCCGATCAGCACCGGGATCAGCACGCTGTGCCCGAGGCTGGAGACCGGGAAGAGCTCGGTGACGCCCTGCAGCAGGCCGATGATGATCGCTTCCGGGTAAGTCAGGGTCGGGTCGGTCAACATCGTCTCTTTTCGCGTCTCCGCCCTGCCGGACGGCTGAAGGGCATTGCCGGGGCCATCGTGCCAGCGGCGGTCCGCCCCCATGACGGCGGGGAGCGGCCGGTCGCGGCGCCGGCTCGGTACCCACTACCCCGGTGCGGCCTATCCGGCGTACGGGCTGTGCTGAGAATCTGCTGAACGCAGCGCGCCCGCGGCGACCAGTTCGAGCACGACGGCGGCCGCGATCGCCTCGACCGCGAGGAGCGCGACCAGCACGAGCAGCTGGGTGGCTCCGGCCTGCACCGCAGAGCCACCGCCGAGCAGCACCCCGACGAACGCTCCGGGCAGGGTGACCAGCCCGACCGTGCGGGTCTGGTCGAGGGCGGGCACCAGGGCCCGGCCGGCGGTGGGGCGGCAGACCTCCAGCGCGGCCTCGCGGTCGGTGAAGCCGAGCGCGAGGGCCGCCTCGTACTCGCCGTGCCGGTTGCGCAGCTCGTCGAGGGCCCGGCGGCCGGCCAGCGAGGTGGCGGTCATCGCGCCGCCGATCAGGATGCCGGCGATCGGCAGCACCGCCACTGTGGTCAGCGGGGTGGTGCCGGCCACGACGACGCCGGCCGCGACCGGCACCGCTCCCCCGGCGATGGCGAGGGCGACCGGCCAGCCGCGGCGCAGCGAGCTGACCCGCCGCGCCGAGGTGGCGACCGCGACCGTCAGCATCACCAGCACGAAGGCGGCCGTCGCCCACCACGACCGCAGCACGGCCGTGATCAGCAGCGAGACGACGCCGAGTTGCAGCACCGCGCGGGCCGAGGCGGTGACGACGGCGCGTCCTTCGCCCAGCCGCCCGGCGAGGGCCACGCCCGCCGCGACGACCACCAGCGCCGCGAGCACGGCGAAGTACGCCGGCCCGACGACGACTGCCCCGCTGCCCATGGGTCTATTCAACGCCTGGTTCGATCCCGGTCCTCAGGCGGCGATGGCAGACTGTCCATTCAGGGTTTCTTCAGCTGATCAGGCCGATCATCACCGTCAGCGACGGTCGGGCCTCCGGCCGCAACGCTTGGAGAGCGAGGTCTGGTGACCCCACGGATAGTGATCGTCTCGGCCAGCGTGGGTTCGGGGCACGACGGCGCGGCAGCCGAGCTGAGTCGACGCCTGGTGCTCCTGGGTTGCGAGGTCGTCCGGCACGACTTCCTCGACCTGATGCCGCGCCGGTCCGGGGTGCTGCTGCGCTCGGTCTACCGCCGCCAGCTCGAACTGGCCCCGCGCAGCTGGGGCTGGCTGCTGGCCGCCGGCCGGCACCGCTCGATGATCGCCGCGACCGCGCTGGCCGACGCCGGCACGCTGCGCGCGGTCGGGACCGGCGCGACCGCCGTGCTGTCCACCTATCCGCTGGCCAGCCAGGTGCTCGGCCGGTTGCGCCGGCGCGGCCTGCTCGCCGCACCGGTGCTCACCTACCTGACCGACATGTCGGTGCATCCGTCCTGGGTCGCCGACGGCGTCGACACCCACCTGGCGATCCACGACGTGCCCGCCCGGCAGGCGCGCGAGCTCGGGGCGGCCGACGTCCGCGTGGTCGCTCCGGTCGTCGACCCGGCGTTCACGGCGCCGACCGCCGGGAGCGGGCGGGAACGCTGGGGACTGCCCGCGAACGTTCCGCTGGCCCTTATCGTCGCCGGGGCGTGGGGTGTCGGTGACGTCGAGCAGACCAGTCGGGACGTGGCGGCCACCGGGCTGGCGGTCCCGGTCGTCGCCTGCGGACAGAACGAGAAGCTGTGGCGCCGGCTGCGCGCCGCCGGCAGTGCGGTGCCGCTGGGCTGGATCGACGACATGCCGGCCCTGCTGCGCTGTTGTCAGGTGGTCGTGCAGAACGCCGGCGGCCTGTCGTCGCTGGAGGCGTTGCTGGCCGGGATCCCGGTGGTCACCTATCGCAGCCTGCCGGGGCACGGGCGGGGTAACGCCCAGGCGCTGGAGCAGGCCGGGTGGGTGCCGTGGCTGCGCGGCGCGGACGAGCTCGCCGGCGGGCTGCGCGCGGCCCTGAGCCACGGCCCGGTCGACCTCGGCCCGAGCGCCGTGCGGCCGGAGACGGTGATCGCCGAGCGCCTCGGCGCCGCGGTCGCATTGTGAAGACCGTCGCCGCGGGCACCGCGGCCACCGGCCTAGCGCTGCACGCCGGGCCGGCCCTGACCGCGATCATGCCGCTGCGCCGGCGGGTGCTGCCCGGGTTGTCCGGCATCGGCCGGGCCGGACACCTGGCGCTGACCTTCGACGACGGGCCGGACCGGGCCTCCACCCCGGCTTTCCTGCGGGTGCTCGCCGAGCACCGGGTCCGGGCCACGTTCTTCCTGCTCGGCGCGATGCTCGACCGGGACCCGGACCTGGGCCGGGAGATCATCGCCGCGGGCCACGAGGTCGCCGTGCACGGCTGGCACCACAGCTGCCTACTCTGGCGCCGCCCGGCGGCGGTCCACGCGGACCTGGCCCGGGCGCGCGACCTGATCGTCGCGGTGACCGGTGTCCGGCCGCGCTGGTACCGGCCGCCGTACGGGGTGCTGACCACCGCCGGGTGGCACGCGGCGGCCCGGCTCGGGATGAGCACGGTGCTGTGGACGGCGTGGGGGCGTGACTGGGAGGCCGCCGCCACCCCGGCGTCGATCCACGCAACGGTGACCCGGCGGCTGGCCGGGGGCGGGACCGTGCTGCTGCACGACAGTGACTGCATGTCGGCGCCGAACTCCTGGCAGCGGACCTTGGCCGCGGTGCCCGCGGTCATCGCGACGGCCCGCCGCCGCGGACTCACGGTCGGACCGCTCGCGGAGCACGGGCGATGAGCTGGCTGGTCACCGGCGCGGCCGGGTACATCGGGGCCCACGTGGTGGCCCGGCTACACGCTGCCGGCGAAGCGGTGGTCGGGCTCGACGACCTGTCCAGCGGGTACGCCGAGCGACTGCCAGCCGGCGTGCCACTGGTCCGCGCCGACGTCGGCGACGCGACGGCGCTGCGGGCGACCCTGGTGGACCACGGCGTCACCGGGGTGATGCACCTGGCCGGGGTGAAGTCGGCGCCGGAGTCGACGCGGCGGCCGATGTACTACTACCGGCAGAACGTCGGCGCGGTCGCGGTGCTCCTCGAGGCCATGACCGACACCGGCGTGACCCGGCTGGTCTTCTCGTCCTCGGCGGCGGTCTACGGCACCCCGCGCACGGCAACGGTCACCGAAGAGTCATCGGCCCGCCCGGTCAACCCGTACGGGCAGTCGAAGCTGGCCGCCGAACAGCTGATCGGCGCGGCCGGGCGTGCCTACGGGCTGTCCTGGACGGCGCTGCGGTACTTCAACGCCGTCGGGGCGCACAGTCCACTGCTCGCCGACCGGGGCACCGCGAACCTGCTGCCGCTGGCCTTCCACGCGGTCCGCACCGGGGAACCGCTGACCGTTGCCGGGCGGCACTTCGCCACCGCGGACGGCACCGGAGTACGCGACTTCGTACACGTCAGCGACATCGCCGAAGCACACCACCGGATCGGCCGGTCCGGGCTGAGCGGCGTCTACAACGTCGGAACGGGACGTGGATATTCGGTGCTCGACGTGCTGGCCGCCGTCGAGGTGGTCACCGGGCTGCCGGTGCCGCACCGCTTCGGCCCGGCGCGGCCCGGCGATCCGGGCGCCGTGGTCGCCGACGCCGGCAAACTGCGCCGCGAGTTGGGCTGGCAGCCCGCGCACAGTCTGCTAGAGGCGGTGGCTTCGGCGGTGCCGGCCGATCTCAGGCCGCACCACCCCGCACGTACAGCGCCAGCGTTGCCCGGCTGAGGTGCCAGAGCCCGGCGCGCCGGTAGCCCGTCTGCAACAGGGTGCGCAGGTCGAGCCGCGCCCAGGTCGGGTCGTCGTGGGTGCCGTAGACGAACAGCCACACCCGCGACACGCCGGTCACCCGCGGCACCGCGTCCGGGTACTCCTCGGCGATCAGACTCGCGACCTGGGCGGCCGGGCGTTCGAGCGTCAGGTCCCGGGGACGGCCGGTGTCGCCGCGCAGGTAGTAGTCGATTCCGGCCCGCTGGGCGCGGCTGTGGGCCATGTAGACGATGCCGTCGCCGGGCCGCTGACCGCTCTCGATGATGCTCGCCGCGCCACGGTAGTCCGAGCCGTTCTTGATGTCGTCGCCGCGCACGGCGGTCAGCCCGGGCAGTGCGGCGAAGGCGAGCGCCGCCAGCACGGCGCCGACCCGCACGGCTCGCAGCGGGCGGCGTACGCCGGGCCGGCCGACCGTCGCGACCGCGGCCAGCAGCGCGACCGGGGCCAGGACGACGAGCAGGTAGCGGGCCACCCAGAGCGGAGCCACCAGCACCGACACCAGCGCCACGACGATCAGCGGCGCCGCCGCCAGCAGGGCGATCTCGGCCAGGCGCCGCACCGGCCGCCCGGCCGCGGCGAGGGCCAGTCCGGCAATCAGCCAGCCGGGTTCCACCGTGCCGGCGATGTCGGCCGGCGCGGCGCGGACGGTCTCCCAGGTCAGCGGCTCGATCCAGGAGACCTGTAGGTGCTGCTGCCGGACGCCGAGCAGGGCCAGCGGAGCGAGCAGCAGCAGCGCGCCGGCGACCGCAGTGGCCCAGCCGGCCGCGACCGTCCACTTCCGGGTGGCGCGCAGGTGCAGGGCGAGTACGGCGACATGGGCACCGAGGGTGGCCAGCGCGACGATGTGGCTGAGCCCGAGACCGAGGACGGCCAGGCCGTAGGTGGTCCAGCGCAGGACGCCCGGCTGTTCGAGGGCACGGTAGAGCAGCAGCATGGCCAGGACGCTGAGGAAACAGGCGAATGCGTACGGGCGGGCCTCGGCGGCGTACCGGGAGATGTTCGGTAGCAGGCACAGCATCAGGCCCGCGACGAAACCGGTCAACGGCGAGAAGAGCCGGCGGCCCAGCTCCGCGGTGACGCCCACGGCGGCGGCCATCATGATGATCGACGGCAGTCGAAGGTCGAGAACGGAGTCGCCGACCATCGACGTCCAGAAATGCATGAAGAAGTAGTACGGGCCGAATACGGCGTCGTCGTTCTGGATCAGCGCCCAGAGCTGCGCACCGGTCCACCGGGCGACGTCGCTCGTGGTGACCTCGTCCCAGCTCAGCACGGGTCCGGTGGCCCGGTACAGCCCGACTGCCAACATCAGGATCCCGGCCGCCGGGCCGGCCCAGAACGGGGCCGACCGGATTCGACGCCAGGCCGGCTCGGCAGGCGGCGACCCGACCCCTTCGGCGGCCGCTCGCGGCGGCGTGTGGACAGCAGTCACGGCCGATACCTTTCGCAGTTCGCACGTCGACCGGGCGGATTCCCCTGGTGCTGTTCTACTCCGGTGAGAGCAGCCCGATGCGCGTTATGACCAAGCCGGAGACCGGCTGGTGACTCGTGAGGACACTGTACCGGTGCGCGGATGAGAGAACGCTGAGGGATCACCGACGTGACGTCCCGACGACGTGGGGGAGTCAGCCTCGGTGCGGCCGGGCCACCGTACACCACGCTTGCGCCGGCCCAGGTGCACGAGTTGTCCGATGCGATCAGTGCGCTCGCCGAGCCGGTCAGCAGGTGGCAACGGAGGTCGGCACCGGGTGACCCGGCCGGGTGACCCTGGCCCACGGAGGTCGGTGACGGTGACGACGAAGGGCGGACGGCGGGCACCAGGGGTCCTGGAGTCCGAGGTCATGACGGCGCTCTGGGCCGGCGACCAGCCGCTGGCGGCAGCCGACGTCCAGCAGGCCCTGGGCGGCGGGCTGGCGTACAACACCGTACAGACGATCCTGATCCGGCTGCACGACAAGGGCCTGGTGGAGCGGCGCAAGGAAGGCCGCGGGCACGTCTACTGGCCGGTGCAGGACGCCGCCACCGCCGCCGCCGAGCGGATGCGCGCCGCCCTGGCCGAACGACCCGACCGGCACCCGGTGCTGCGGCAGTTCGCGGCGGCGCTGGACGACGCCGACGCGACGGCCCTACAGGAGTTGCTCTCCGCGGCGCACCGCAGGCGGCCGAAGCCATGACCATCGCGATCCACCTGCCGCTGCTCCTCGTCCTGCCGGTGCTGCCGGTGGCCCGCCGGATCGCCGCCCGGGGCGCGCCGGCCGGGAACGCGGCTCAGTTCGTCCAGAGTCCCCGCAGCGGTACCCGCTGGACGGAGTGGCCGATCGGCCGCAGGCCCCACATCTCCTGCAGGGTGCGCAGCAGGTAGTAGTGGTCGAGCCGGGGCGAGTACTGACCGGGCTTGACCTTGGCGCCCGCGACGATAGTGGCAATGTGGTTGCCGCCGGTCTTGTTGTCCTCGTCGAAGGTCACGATGAGCAGGCTGTTGTGCGTCTTCGCCCAGGTCAAGTACGGAGCGAAGTTCTTCCGGAGCCAGGCGTCGCCCTGCTTCTTCGGGCACGAGTGCATGTCGTTGCACAGGTCCGGGACGACGAAGGCGAGCGACGGCAGCTTGCGGTAGTCCTTGGGAAAGGCGGTGAACGGCTGCTGGCTCGCCGCCGGAATGTTGCTGAAGTTCACCCAGGGCACATGCCGACGTACGTAGTTGTCCTTGCCGCAGCCCTTCCAGGCGACCTTGGGCAGGCCCTCGGCGTAGCCGACGAAGGTGTGCCCGGCGTCGATCAGCTGACGGCCCAGGTTGGGCCGGTCGCCGAGGTCGTGCGGGCAGGTGTTGTCGGTGACGCCCTGGGTGGAGCCGGAGAAGAGGGCCAGGTAGTTGGGCTGGCTCGGGTGGACCTCGGCGTAGAAGCGGGTCAGGTTGGCCGACGCGGCGGCAAGCTCGGTGACCCACGGCGTACGGTGGTTGCCGACGACCGAGTCGTAGCGCTTGTTCTCCAGCATCACGATCACGACGTGGTCGGGCCGCGGCACCGGCGTGAGCAGCGGCCCAGGCCGGGTCAGCGCTGCGGCCCGCACCGCCGGCGCAATCGCCCCGGCGGCCACCGGCGCTCCGCCGAGCAGCAGGGCGGCCACCCCGGCCGCGATGGTGCGCCTGGTCCAGTGCATGGTGCTCCTCAGGTGGTCGGGTCCGTTGATCCCTCCATCTTGAGGAACGAAACGGACATACACCGCACGGACACGCCGGCGTCACCTGTCTACATCGGACGGTTACGGCCGCTGGGCGGTGATCCGGCTCACGCTGCCGGCGCCTCGTCGCGCCCAGCATCGGCGGCATCCCGCTCAGCTGATCGGCGTGCCCTGGATGTCTCCCCCGAACGCGGCGCCAGACGTACAGGTAGTAGGTCGGTGTCCCGAAACCTCGTCAACCGGACCTGAGGATTCGGTGAAAGCGCAGCTCAGGCCGGGTTTTCCGGCAGCGGCAGGCGGATCCGGAGAGCGGCGCCCGTGGACCGGTCGTCGACCGGACCTAAGGATTCGGTGAAGCGCAGCTCAGGCCGGGTTTTCCGGCAGCGGCAGGCGGATCCGGAGAGCGGCGCCCGTGGACCGGTCGTCGACCCACAGCGTTCCGCCGTGGGCCACCACGATGTCCCGGGCGATCGGCAGCCCGAGACCGGCGCCGCCGTCCTGCCGCGACCGGCTGTCGTCCAGGCGTACGAAACGGTCGAAGATCCTCTCCTGGTCCGCGGGCGCGATGGCCGGGCCGTCGTTGCCCACCACCACCTCGCCCGCACCATCCACGGTGCGCAGGCTGATCGTCACCACCTGCCGGGCGTGCCGGGCCGCGTTGTCGACAAGATTGCGCAGCACCCGGTGCAACTGGTCCGGGTCACCGGTGATCCGGACCGGCTCGACCCGGCCCTGCAGCCGCAGCGCCGGCTGCTCGACGGCGAGCCGCTCGCGCTCGGCGTAGACCAGATCGTCCAGGTCCACGTCCAGCCGGCGCGGCCGCAAACCCTGGTCGTCGACGCGGGCCAACAACAGCAGATCGTCGACCAGCCGGGCCATCCGGGCGCTCTCCCGCCGGATCCGCTCCACCGACCGCGCGGACGGCGCCGGCAACGGCGCGGACCGGAGCAGATCGACGTTGGCGTGGATCGTCGCCAACGGGCTGCGCAGCTCGTGACTGGCGTCGGCGACGAATCGGCGCTGCGCCGACGAGGACGCCTCGATCCGGTCCAACATCGTGTTCATCGTCGCGGCCAGCGCGCCGATCTCGTCCTCGGTGACCGGCACCGGCAGCCGGGCGTGCAGGTTCTGCGCGGTGATCGTGGCCGCCTGCCGGCGCATCGCCTCGACCGGCAGCAGGCTGCGCCCGACGAAGAGGAACGTGGCGGCGCCGACGCCGAGGGCGAGCAGCGGCAGGCCGACGAGCAGCGCCACGATGATCGCCTCGGTGCCGTCATCCACCGTATCCAGCGACTCCGCGACCAGCACCGTGCGCAGTCCGTCGGCGGTGCGCACGCCGAGCGCCGCGATCCGGAACGGCTCGCCGCGGGCGAACGACAGCCGGCGCTCCTCGCGGGACCGCACTCCGGCCGCCGGCCGCAACGGCGACAGCGGCGGGGCACCGGAGATCGCATCCGACTCGGCGACGACGTTGCCGGCCGGATCGAGCACCTGCACGATCGTGCGGTCGCGGGCCGACGGGCGCAGCAGCGCGGCCAGCGTCGTCGGGTCGTCGCGGGCCAGCGCGGTGCCGACCTGGGTGGCGCGGTCCTCCGCCTTGGTGCTGGCGTTGTCGAGCAGGATTCCCCGCGCGGTCACCAGGAGCACGCCGCCCACCAGGATCGAGACGACGGCGACGACCAAACCGGCCGCCAGCGCCGACCGCATCCGGACGCCGAACGGCCGCCGCACCGACCGCAAGGCCGACCGCAGCGGCATCCGGGGCCGCCGCATCGACCGCAGGACCGACCGCAGCGGTATCCGGGGTCGCCGCACCGACCGCCGGATCGAGGAGAACGGCATCCTGTCACGCTAGCCGGGCCACCGCTGAGGACACGCTGAACGGGCCGGTTCAGCGCGTTCTCAGCCCCGGTCGGGCAGGCTGAGGACAGGACACGGGAGGTGTGCATGCGGGTGCTCGTCGTCGAGGACGAGGTGAGCCTGGCCGAGACGGTTCGCGAGGGTCTCGCCGCGGAGGGCTTCACCGTCGACCTCGCCCACGACGGCATCGACGGTCTGTGGATGGCCGCCGAGCTGCCGCACGGGGCGTACGACGCGGTGGTGCTCGACATCATGCTGCCCAAGCTGAGCGGCTACGAGGTGTGCCGGGAGCTGCGCCGCCGCGCGGTGTGGACGCCGGTGCTGATGCTGACCGCCAAGGACGGCGAGTACGACGAGGCCGACGCGCTCGATCTCGGGGCCGACGACTACCTGATCAAGCCGTTCTCGTTCGTCGTGCTGATCGCCCGGCTGCGGGCCCTGATCCGCCGCGGCGCTCCGGAACGACCGGCCGTACTCAATGCCGGCGACCTGACGCTGGATCCGGCCCAGCGCCGGGTCCGGCGGGCCGGCACGCCGATCGCGGTGACACCCCGGGAGTTCGCGCTACTCGAATTCATGATGCGCAACCGGGGCCGGGCGGTGACCAAGACGGCGATCATCGAGAACGTGTGGGACGCGCACTTCACCGGCGATCCGAACATCGTCGAGGTATACGTCGGCTACCTGCGCAAGAAGATCGACCAGCCGTTCGGCCGAGCGGCCATCGAGACCGTGCGGGGAGCGGGCTACCGCCTGGCCGACAACGGCGGCTGACCCGCCCGGCACAGACCGGGTAAGAGAACGCTGAAAGAGCCGATCGCCGATTTCGCCCGGTCCGCCGTCCCGACATGCCATGGTCTACGGTCATGACGATCGACGAACGCGAACCCCGGCAGGCCATGGCGGCAGCGCTGAACAAGGTCCCGGAGATCACCGTCTGGTTCTGGGTGATCAAGGTGCTGACCACTGGTATGGGCGAGACCGCCTCCGACTACCTGGCGCACACCTTCGCTCCCCCGCTCGCCGTCGGGCTCGGCCTGACCGGGTTGGTCGCCGCCCTGGTCCTGCAGTTCCGGGCTCGGCGTTACGTGGCCTCGATCTACTGGCTGACGGTCGTCATGGTGAGCGTCTTCGGCACGATGGCGGCCGACGTGCTGCACGTCGGCCTGGGCATACCGTACGTGGTCTCGACCGTCTTCTTCAGCATCGTGCTGGCCGCCGTCTTCGCGGTCTGGTACGCCACCGAGCGGACGCTGTCGATCCATGGCATCGATACCGGGCGACGGGAATTCTTCTACTGGGCGACGGTGCTGGCCACCTTCGCGCTCGGCACCGCGGCCGGGGATCTGACCGCGGCCACACTCGGCTGGGGCTACCTCGCGTCCGGGGTGGTGTTCGCCGTCGCCATCGCCGTTCCGGCGGTCGCCCACCGCCGGTTCGGCCTGGGCGCCGTCCCGGCCTTCTGGATCGCGTACGTGATCACCCGTCCGCTCGGAGCCTCGTTCGCCGACTGGATGGGTGTCTCACACGCCCGCGGCGGACTGGCCCTGGGCACCGGGCCGGTCACCCTGGCCTGGCTGGCGGCCATCGTCGCGCTGGTCGCCTTCCTGATCGTGACCAGGATCGACTCGGACGGCCCGACGCAGGACCGGGCTCAGGGCACCGCGGCCGCCACCCGCGGACGGGCCCGATAGGCCAGGACCAGCAGGGCGACGGTGATGCCGAGGCCGGTGCCGACGCTCGCGGCGTCGCGTACCGGACCTGCTCGACCGGAGGTTCGTCCGAGCTCCGCGAGGGCGGATCGGTTCCCGTCAGCACATCGCCAAGGTTTGCTCAGGTGCCCGGCAGGGGCGCCGATACATCAGCCATGACAAACGATTCGAAACACTGTAACCCTCGCCAGCGGGAACGCGCCAAGAGCGTGGTCACGCTGGTCTCCGCACTGGTGATCGGGCTGGTCGCGAGCGGGGCCACCTTCTCCGCGTTCAACGCCCAGACGAACAACGCGGGAAACACGTTCAACACCGGCACGGTGACGATCACCGACAATGACGCCGCCGCCGCGATGTTCGCGCTCTCCGGGATGCGGCCGGGCAACCCGGTCAGCAAGTGCATCCAGGTGACCTACACCGGGAATCTGGCCGCCGCCGTGAAGCTCTACGGCGCGACCACCGCCGGCACCGGGCTCGAGCCCTATCTGCAGCTGACCGTCACCCGCGGCACCATCACCACCGCCACCTTCCCGGCCTGTGGCGATTTCACCGCGGACGGCAGCTCCCCGACCCTCTACAGCGGGCTGATGTCGGCCTACCCGAGCACTCTGGGGTCGGCGATCGCCGACACCAACACCGCGTGGGCGACGAACGAGGTGCACGCCTACAAGTTCACCGTGGACGTCGCCGACGACAACACCGCGGAGGGCAAGAGCGCCACCGAGACATTCACCTGGGACGCACGCTAAGTGACCGACGCCGGCTCGCCGCGCCGGGTCCGCCGGCCGATGGCATTGCGTACGCTGAGCACGGTCCTGATGGCTCTGATGGTCTTCGGCGCCGCCCTGGCGGTGGCGTCGAGGGTCGTCGGGGTGCGCGCCCTGGTCGAACACTCGGACAGCATGTCTCCGGCGATCTACGCCGGTGACCTGGTCATCTCCCAGGACGTCATCGCGCGGGCGGCGCAGGTCGGCGACGTGGTCACCTTCCCTGATCCGGACCACCGGGGCAAAAGCCTCACCCACCGGGTGATCACGGTGCGCCACACCGGCGACATCATCGTCTTCGACACCCGCGGCGATGCCAACTCCGGCCACGAACAGTGGACGGCGACCGCGGATTCGACCCTGGGCCGCCTGGTCGTCGTCGCCCCGCGCGTCGGGTCGGCCTTCGAGCTGCTCGGCAGCCCGCCGGTGGCGTCCGGCCTGAACGGCGTCATCGCCGGGCTGCTCGTGCTGCTGGCGCTGAGCCGGTGGCGCAACCGCGGCCGGCGCTCGGGCGAGCAACGCGAGGAACCCGCCCGAGCGCCGGAAACCGTCATCCGCGCCTGACCGCCCGAGGCGCGGCCACCGATCGACCGGCCTACCCCGATGCCCCGGTCGCGCTCGACGGTACGGTCGGAGCATGGCACCTGATGACCATCATCACCACGAAGAGGCGGACTTCGCCGACCTGCTCAACCTCGACGCGGAGGTGCTGCGGGACTACCTCACCACGCTGACCGGGTGGATCGCGGAGCTGACCGAGGCCGCGGCTCCGCGACGAATCCTCGACCGGGGCAGCGGCACCGGCACCGGCGCGCTCGCTCTGGCCGGGCGCTTCCCGGGCGCCCACCTGACCGCGGTGGACCAGTCCGGCGCACTGCTGGGCCACCTGCGGGACAAGGCGCACGACCTCGGGCTGGCCGACCGGATCGACACGGTCGAGGCGGATCTCGACACCGGTTGGCCCGGGTTCGGCCCGGTCGATCTGGTCTGGGCATCGGCCTCGTTGCACCACCTGGCCGACCCCGGCCGGGTACTGAGCGAGGTCTTCGGCGCCCTGCGGCCCGGCGGGCTGCTGGTGGCGGTCGAGATGGACTCCTTCCCCCGGTTCCTGCCTGGCGACCTCGCCGACGTCGAGGCCCGCGCCCATCAGGTGACCGACGCGATCCGGGCCGAGCACCTGCCGCTGTTCGGCTCGGACTGGGGACCGGTGCTCGGCAAGGCCGGCTTCACCGTCGAGGCCTCGCGGGTCTTCACGATCGACCTCAGCGCCCCGCTGCCCGCCGCGACCGGCCGCTACGCGAAGGCCGCCCTGCAGCGCCTGCGTGGCGCGGCGGCGGGCCGGCTGAACGCGGCTGACCTGTCCGCTCTCGACGCGCTGCTCGCCGACGACGCTCTGCTGCGCCGCGACGATCTCGAAGTGCACACCACCCGGACGGTATGGATGGCACGACGGCCTTGAGGACAGCGGTCGGGCCAGGACGGGTGGCGCGCTCAGCCGCTGCCCGCCGGGCCGGCCGCGACCGGACGGAGCAGTGGTGTCCCTGGGCGGCCGCAGATGAGCCCGCCACGGTCAGTGTCCGCGGGCCGGTTGGCGCGTTAGTCGTCGCGTACCCCCCGAGGAGGAGCCATGAAGATCGTCCGTACCGTGCTGATCACGGCGGCCCTGGCCGCACTGACCGCATGTTCGAGTCCGGCCGTGACCACCGCGCCCCAGACCGCCGCGACCCAGACCGCCGCGGCCCCGGCCGCATCCGTCTCCGCCGCGCCGCCGCTGGTCAACCCGTCGCAGTCGATCGACCCGACGACGCTGGGTGCGACCTCCGGCTACCTGACGGCGCTGGGCAACCTGGACCGCACGCTGATCGCGGACACTCAGGCCGCCCTCGACAACGGGCAGATGGTCTGCGTCAACATGGAGGAGCGCCGCAGCGAGGCCGCCCAGGAGAAGGACGTCGCCGACCGGTTCTCGGTCGACACGGCCGTGGCCAAGAAGATTCTGGCTCTGACCAAGAAGAACCTCTGCCTGGGCTGACGCCTAGCGTCGGCGGCGCTGAGTGGTGACCAGGATGAGCGCGCCGGGCCCGGGGGTGGCCCGGGGGCTCGCGCTGCTGGTGGCGGGCACCTTCTTCATGGAGATCCTGGACGCGACGGTGATCGCGCCGGCCGCCCCGCACATCGCCGCCGACCTGGCCGTCGAACCGGTCGAGGTGAACGTCGCCATCACCGCCTACCTGCTGACCCTGGCCGTGCTGATCCCGATCAGCGGCTGGTTGACCGACCGGTACGGCGCCCGCCGGGTCTTCGTGGTCGCCGTCGCGGTGTTCACGCTGGCCTCGGCGGGCTGCGCGCTGGCCGTCGACCTGCCGATGCTGGTCGGCACCCGGGTGCTGCAGGGCGCCGGGGGCGCGCTGATGGTGCCGGTCGGGCGGCTGGTGGTGATCCGGACCACCGCCAAGACCGACCTGGTCCGGGCGATCGCGTACCTGACCTGGCCGGCGCTGGTGGCCCCGCTGGTCGCGCCGGCGCTCGGCGGGGTGCTCAGCACGTACACGTCATGGCGCTGGATCTTCGTGGTGAACGTGCCGCTCGGACTGGTCGCGCTGGTGCCGGCCCACCGGCTGGTGCCGGACGTGCGCGCCGAGGACGCCGGGCCGCTCGACCGGCGGGGGTTCCTGCTCGCCGCGGCCGGCATCGCGGCGCTGGTGGCCGGCCTGGCGGGGGTGGCCACCCCGCATCCGTCCGCGATCTTCGCGCTGGTGCTCGGTGTGCTGCTGCTCGCGGGCACGGTCGGTTACCTGCTGCGGACCGCCCGGCCGCTGGTCGACCTGCGCATCCTGCGGGTGGCGACCTATCGGGTGACGGCGTTCGGCGGCTCGGTCTTCCGGGCGGTGATCACGGCGATCCCGTTCCTGCTGCCGTTGTTCTTCCAGCTCGGCTTCGGCTGGAGCGCCGCGCGCGCCGGGCTGGTGGTGATCGCCCTGTTCGCCGGGAACATCGGGATCAAACCGGCGACGACGCCGTTGATGCGCCGGTTCGGCATCCGTACGGTGATGGTGACGGCGGTCGCCGCCTCGGCCGCCGGTCTGGTCGCGATGGCGTTCCTGCGGGCGGCGACTCCGCTGCCGGCGCTGCTGGCACTGCTGGTGTTGAGCGGGGTATTCCGGTCGGTGGGTTTCACGACCTACAACACGGTGGCCTTCGCCGACATCCCCGTCGAGCGGATGACCAGCGCGAACACGCTGATGTCGACGATGCAGGAGCTCGGTGCGGGGCTCGGCGTGGCGGTCGGTGCGTTGCTGGTGCAGCTCGGCGACCGGTTCACCGCGGACGCCGACGGGCCGTTCCGGATCGCTTTCGTGGTGCTGGCGGTGCTGCTGCTCGTCCCGGCCGCCGAGGCGCTGACCCTGCCCCCGACGGCCGGCAACGTGGTCGCCGGCCGTCGTTGAGGGCCCCTGGTCCTTGATCCACGCGTCGAGGGCGGGCCGGGGTCGGCGGGGTCCGGGTGAGTGTTCGGGAGCGGGCGGGTGCGGCCTGGTTTCTACCGCTCACCGACCGGCGGGGCGCCCCGATGGGTGTGGTGACCATGTCGACTGCAGAAAGGCTCCTCGTGACCCGGTTCGTCCGCCGCGCCACCATCGCTGCCGCGCTCATCGCAGCCCCCATGTTCGCCTTCGCCGCACCCGCGTTCGCCGCGGGCGGCACGCCGGCCACGCCGGCTGCCTCCGGCCCGACGTACTCCGGACCCGCGCAGCACTCCCGGCACCGGGTCACGCACCGGCCGACCACCCCGTCGGCGACGCCGCCGACCACTTCCACGACCCGCCCGACGACCGTTCCCACGACCGCGCCGGTGACCGATGCCAGCGCCTACGAGGCGCAGGTCGTCACGCTCACCAACGCGCAGCGGGGGGCGAACGGCTGCGGCGCCCTGCGCGCCGACGCCCGGCTCACCGTCGCGGCCCGCAAGCACAGCGCCGACATGGTGACGAAGGCCTTCTTCAGCCACACCGGGTCGAACGGCAGCGACTTCGTCGCCCGGGAGATCGGCGCCGGCTACCCGGCCGCGGGCCCGTCGGCGGAGAACATCGCCTGGGGTTACCGCACCCCGCAGGAGGTCGTCACGGGCTGGATGAACAGCCCCGGGCACCGCGCGAACATCCTCAACTGCTCCAGCGTCGCCGTCGGCGTGGGCATGATCCGGGCCGCCGACGGCTCGCCCTACTGGACGCAGGA
>JAVHVY010000101.1:0-3694 GCA_032160305.1 Actinoplanes sp. | reverse complement strand
GCGATCGTCGGCGCCGGCCTGGGCCGCGACGTCGCACTGGTGACCGACGGCCGGTTCAGCGGCGCCACCCGCGGGCTGATGGTCGGTCACGTCTGCCCGGAGGCGGCCGGTGGCGGGCCGCTGGCCGCGCTGCGCGACGGCGACGTGATCCGGATCGACGTGCCCGCCCGCGTACTGGAAGTGAACCTGGACCTGACCACCCGTACCCGGGTCGCCTGTGGACAGCGGCCGGAACCCGGGGTGCTGGCGAAGTACGCGGCGGCGGTCGGACCAGCCTCGCGGGGCGCGACAACCGGAGCGCACCGGTGAGCCGGCGGCCCCACGCGGTGATCACCGACTGCGACCACGGCGACGTCGACCGCGAACTCGCCATCCTGTCGTCCCGGTTCGACGTGACCGTGGGGCAATGCCGTACCGAGGACGACGTCCTGGCCGTGGCAGCCGATGCGGACGCGGTCATCTGCCAGTACGCGCCGATCACCGACCGCGTCCTGGCCGGCCTGCACCGATGCCGAGTCGTGGCCCGGTACGGCGTCGGGGTGGACACCATCGACACCGCCGCCGCCGAACGCCGGGGCATCTGGGTGGCCAACGTGCCGGACTACGGCGTCGAGGAGGTCGCCGACCACGCGCTGGCGTTGTCCCTGTCCCTGCTGCGCGGCGTGCATCGGCTGTCCCGCCGGGTCCGCGCCGGCGAGTGGGACTACCGGCCCGTCCGCCCGCTGCACCGGATCAGCACGTTGACCGTCGGCGTGATCGGCTACGGCCGGATCGGCGCCGACTACGCCGCCAAGGTACGGGCGCTGGGTGCGCGGGTGCTGGTCGCCGACGTCCGGATGCTCGACCCGGGCGCTCTGGCGCCCGGCGTCCAGCACGTGCCGCTCGACGAACTGCTCACGAGTGCCCATCTCGTCTCGGTACACGTCCCGGCCACACTCGACGGCGGACCGCTGCTCGGCGCACCCGAACTCGGCACGATGCGCCGGGGCGCGTACCTGGTGAACACCGCCCGTGGCTCACTCGTCGACCAGTACGCGCTGCTGTCCGCGGTGGAGAGCGGCGCGCTGGCCGGTGCGGCTCTCGACGTGCTCGGCACCGAACCACCGACCGACACCAGGCTGCTCGTCGACGACCGGATCATCGTCACGCCGCACAGCGCCTGGTACTCCGAGGAGGCGTTCCGCATGTTGAAGGACGAGGTCGCGTACGAGGTCGTACGGGTGCTCGACGGCGAGCCGCCGCGCAGCCCGATGAACGACATCCGGACGGCGAACCGGCGTGGGTGACGCGATGAACGCCCTGGTGTGGCGCGGCGCCGACGTGGCGGTCACCAAAGTGCCGCGCCCCGGCGCCGCGGCCGGCCGCGCGCTGATCGACGTCGCGTACGCCGGGATCTGCGGCACCGACCTGCACATCTGTGACGGCACTCATCCGCGGGCGCGTCCCGGCCTGGTGATCGGGCACGAGTTCGCCGGCCGGCTGGCCGAGCCGGTGGCCGGTCTCGAGGCCGGTACCCCGGTCACTGTCGAGCCGCTGCTGTGGTGCGGCCGGTGCGCCGCGTGTCGCCATGGGATGCGCCATGTGTGCGACCGCCTCCGGATGATCGGTATCGACGAACCGGGTGCGGCGGCCGAGCAGGTGTCGGTTCCGGCCGAGCTGCTGATCCCGCTACCCGCCGGATTGGACCTGCGACACGGGGCGTTCGTCGAACCGCTCGCGGTGGCGGTGCACGCGGTCCGCCGTGGTCGCCTGCGGCTCGGTGAGGTGGTCGCGGTCGTCGGTGCCGGTCCGATCGGGCTCGCCCTGGCGATCTGCGCCCGGCTGGCCGGGGCTTCGGAGGTGCTCATCGCGGAAACCGCCCCGGCCCGCCGCGACCTGGCCCGACGGCTCGGCTTCACCGTGGTCGACACCGTGGACCTGGCCGCCCGGCGCCAGGCCGGCGACCCGACCTGCGACGTGCTGCTCGACGCGACCGGCGCGGCGCCGGTCGCCGCCGCCTTCGCCGGCTGGGTGAACCCGGGCGGCCGGATCGTCCTGGTCGGTGTCCACTCCGTACCGGCGCCGGTCGACCTGCAACGGCTGACGTTCTCGGAGATCGAGGTGATCGGCACCCGGGTCTACCTGCGCGAGGATCTCGAAAGCGCGATCCGGCTGATCGCGACCGGCGCCGCCGATCCGGAACCGCTGCTGACCCGGACCGTGCCGCTGTCCGCCGCGGCCGGGGCGATCGATCTGCTGCGCGACGGAACGGAGATCAAGGTGCTGATCGAGGTGAGTCGGTGAAGGCCCTGGTCAAGACCCGGCCCGGGAGTGGACATCTGGAGATCTGCGATGTGCCCGAGCCGGTTCCGCAGCCGGGCTGGGTGCTGCTGTCCGTCCGGTACGCCGGAGTCTGCGGCACCGACCTGCACATCCGGGCGGACCGGCACCCGTCGTACCCGCCGGTGGTGCTCGGCCACGAGTTCGTCGCCACCGTCGCCGGCCTCGGCGACGGGGTCACCGACTGGTCGATCGGAGACCGCGTGGTGTGCGAGCCGCACGCGCTTCATTGCGGACGGTGCGATCTCTGCCGCCGCGGGCTGATCCGGCTGTGCACCGCGAAACGGGCGCCCGGCTGGGGGATCGACGGCGCGTTCGCCCCGTACGTCTGCGTGCCCGCGCAGCTGATGCACCGGGTCCCCGACGCGGTCAGCGACGAACGGGCCGCGGTCTGCGAGCCGTCGGCCGTCGCCGCTCGCGCGGTCAACCGGGTCACGGTCGAGGCCGGCGACCGGGTTGCGGTGTTCGGGCCGGGGCCCATCGGCATCATCGCCGCGTTGATCGCGTCCGCTCGCGGCGCCGACCGGGTGATCCTGGTCGGCCGGGAAAGCAGCGCCGAGCGGATGCGAGTGGCCGCCGACCTCGGCGTCGAGGTCACCACCGAGGTCGACGGTGAGGTCGACGTCGTCGTGGACACCACCGGATCGAGCTCGGCAGCGGCCGCGGGGATCGGGATGCTGCGCCGGGCCGGCCGGTTTGTGACCGTCGGCGTCGGCGACGACACGTTCGCGGTGCCGTGGCGGGAGGCGCTGTTCAAGTCGGCCGACGTGAAGTTCAGCTTCAGCTCCGGGTACGAGGACTGGCGTGCGGTACTCAGCCTGATGCGCCGCGGCGACCTGCCGACCGAGCGGCTGACCACCGTGTTCGACCTCACCGACTGGGAGCGGGCGTTCGCCGCCGTGGCCGATCGCAGTGTCACCAAGGCGTTGCTGCGGCCCGAGCGGTGATGCGTCGGTACACCGCGGAGCCCGTCACGCAGGTCCGAGCCGAGCATGCGGAAGGACCTGCCTGGGACGCCCGCCGCGGCGAACTGCTGTGGGTCGACCAGTTCGCCGGGCTCGTCCACCGTGGACGCGTCGGGTCGAACGGCGGCCTGCGGGTTGTCCGTACGTATCAGGTGGGCAGTGCGGTCGGCGCGGTCGTCCCGTTCGCCGCCGAGGGCAAAGGCTGGTTGATCGCGGCCGGCGCCGGGTTCGCGCACCTGTCGCCGGAAGGCGACGTGACCGTGCTCGCCGAGCCGGAATCGGCGGTCCGGGAGCGCAACCGGATGAACGACGGCAAGTGCGACCCGCACGGTCGCTTCTACGCCGGCAGCATGGCGTGGTCGAAGCAACCCGGCGCGGGATCGCTCTATCGGTACGCGGCGAACGGCGCG
>JAVHVY010000390.1:0-7682 GCA_032160305.1 Actinoplanes sp. | reverse complement strand
CGGGGTGCCGGGGTGCCGGGGTGCCGGGGTGCCGGGGTGCCGGGGTGCCGGGGTGCCGGGGTGCCGGGGTGCCGGGTGGCGCATTCGGTGGAGCGACTGCCTGATCTTGGCTGCTCAACGGGGATGTGGCTGGACTTGCGGGTCGCCGCCTGGTGGGTGAGGGTGACGGTGAGGAGATCAGCGTAGATCGATCTTGGAGCGGGCCATGAAGCGTGTTTTCCATGCCGGCCGAAGCTACCGCGCCCTTGCCGTCGCAGCGGTCGCGGGCACCGTCGTCGCCCTGGTGGGAATCGGCCCGCCGGCCTCGGCGTCCACATCGGTGACGTTGTCGGAGAGCAGCCAGCTCGGCAATCGCCGATTCGTCGTCACCGGCGACCGCTTCTACGAAGTCGGCGCCCAGGACGGGACCTATCCCGGGACCGGGTGGCACATCCGCGGCGAGATGGGCGGGTTCTGGACGCCGCCGATCAAGCTGCTGGACGGGCTCTGGTTCGCGGCGAACGGGACCTGGCTGACGGCCACCCGGTTCACCGAGGGACCGGGGTACACCACGATGACCCTGGCCGGGCCGGGTGGCCTGACCGTCGAACGAACCGACGTGGCACCGGACGGTGGACGGGCCGGCCTGGTCGGGCTGAGCCTTCCGGCCGGCGCCGGCACCGTGCGGCTGACCGTCGACGCGCACTCGGAGCTGCTGTCCACCTACCCGTGGGGCTTCACGACACCCGGGCAGGCCGCCGTCAACCTGCCCGACACCGGCTCGTTCGACGGGCGGAGCCTGGTGTTCCGGGATCAGGGCACGCCCCCGGTCGCCGGGGCCCGGCCGCATGACTGGGCGGCGCTCGTGGGCAGCAGTCTCGCACCGGTGGACTATGCACCGGGCGCCGGCATGCGGGGCCCGCAGGGTGACGTCGTGTGCGGCGACCCGACCCCCGCGGTCTGCGACGACGGACCGTACGGCAAGGGGACCGGCGGACAGTTGAGCTACGACGTGGCGGTCGGCGGCTCCGGGCGTACGGTGTGGTTCGCGGTTGCCGGGTCTGATCACGGTCTTGCCCCGGCCCGGGCGGAACTGGACCGGGCGCTGCGGAACCCGGCCGCCGCGCTGGCGGCGAAGACGGCTGCCCGGCGGGCGGTGGCCCGGCACAGCACCGTGGATCTGCCCGGGGACCGGCTGCTGCAGCAGAGCGTGGAGTGGTCCAAGCAGAATCTGGCCGACTCCGTGCAGGAGTCGCGCGACCTGAACGTCTTCACCAGCAACCAGGGCACCGAGTATCCGCCGGTGGCGGGCGTGGTGGACAAGATCCGTTGGATGGGTGCCGGCTGGCCGGACTATCCGTGGCTGTTCGCCACGGACGGGGAGTACACGGCCTTCGCGGCGGTCGCCGCCGGGCAGTTCGCCGCGGCCGAGAATCACCTGCGGGCGCTGCGCGACATCAGCGAGATCGCCAACGACCGGTCCGGCAAGGTGGTGCACGAGGTCACCTCGGACGGCCAGGTGTACTACGGCGCCAACGCCGATCCCGGCAATACCGACGAGACGGTGAAATTCCCCAGCGCTGTCGCGCTGCTCTGGCGGTGGACCGGCGACAACTCCTTCCGTGACGAGATGTACGACTTCACCGTACGCACCATGCGGTATGCCGTTGATCTTGATGCCGACGGCGACGGCTGGCCGGAGGGCAGCGGCAACGTCGAGCGGCCCGGCATGGGCCAGGAGAAGCTTGATGTGGCCGTCTACACGATCCGCGGCCTGCTCGACCTGGCCGACCTAGCGTCGTCGCGAGGCGACCGGGCCACCGCGCAGTGGGCCCAGGCCCAGGCGGCGACGCGCGAGCAGGCATTCGAGCGGGCCTGGTGGTACGGCGGCGACGCGAACTCCTACGCCGACTCGCTGTCCGATCCGGGCGACGTCACGCTGTTCCAGCGGTACTGGATCGGCGTGACGCCGATGGAGGCGGAACTGCCGAACGGCGGGTCGGTGGCCTCGGCCGACCACGCCGACATCGCGCTGACCCAGCGGGAACGCGACTGCTTCACTGGCGAGTTCGGCTTCTTCCACACCGGCACCGGGCCGACCAGCGACCCGGCCGGCAACAAGGGACCGTCCTGCGACAGCGTGGTCTCGTCGGTGCAGTCCGAGCGGGACATCTTCTCGCTCGGCAACGCGGTCATGGCGGTGGCCGAGGGCAACTTCGGCCGGCTCAGCCAGCAACAGCACTACACCACGGCGAACGCCCGCAGCCAGCTCGACCCGAGCGTCTGGGAGATGCCCGGGGCGATGCCGGAGATCCTGCCGTCGCCGGACTTCGGGACGAACCTGAGCAAGGACTTCCTCAGCCGGTCCAGCGTCATGCAGGCATGGGGCGCGTACGGGGTGCTGTGGCCGGTGATCCACCAGCAGCTCGGGGTCGCACCGGACCTGGGCAACGGCACGTTGTCGGTGATCCCGCAGGTGCCGGCTGGCCAGCAGGAGATCGCCGGTTCGGACATCCTGATCGGCGGCGGGCGGCTGGACGTCCGGGCCACCCACCAGGGCACCGTGCTGTCGGTGCGGGTGGACGCGGCGGTGCGGGCCGAACTCGTGGTCGGCGCAGTCCTGCCGGACGGGGCGAAAGTCGCATCGGTGACCCTGGACGGGCGTTCGGTCGGCGCCCGGCGGGTGCGGACGGCCCGGGGCGACGAGCTCATCGTCAAGGCCCGCTCGGCCGGAAAGCACACCCTGGTGATCACCCTGCGCTGACCTGGCCGCAGTGCGCTCGGAGGGGCGGCGGCGGGCCAGCTGGCCGGGCTTATCTGGCCGCAGTGCGCTCGGAGGGCGGCGGCGTGCCAGCTGGCCAGGTCGCCGCCGAGGCGGCCAGGATCCTCGCCGATGCGCGTCCAGCCGGCAACCGGCCGGCTCGCCGAGCGGCGGAAGATGCCTGGAAGGCGGGTCGCGCGCTGCCGGCGGACCGGTCATGATCGACGGCATGGCTCAAGTCCCGCATTGCCGATCGTGACCGCCGCCGACCTGCGGGCGATGCTCGCCGCCCGCCGCGTCACCCACGTGCCGGGCGTCTACGATCCCGCCAGTGCCGCGCTGGCCGTCGCGGCAGGGCATCGGGCCCTGTACCTGTCCGGAGCGGCGATCTCGGCCACCATGCTCGGGCGCCCCGATCTCGACTTCGTGCCGGCCACCCAGATGGCGGACCGGGCGGCCGTTCTCGGGCCGGCCCGCGGCGGCGTGCCGCTGCTGGCGGACGCGGCCGGCGGCTACGACAGCCCGGAGCATGCGGTGTGGACCGCGCTCGCCTACCACCGAGCCGGCGTCGGCGGACTGGTCCTCGGCGACGGCGCGGACGCCCGGCCGGCGGTGGAGCGGGTCGCGGCGCTGGTCGAGCAGGTGCCGCAGCTCATGCTGATCGCCCAGGCCCGCGGCCGCGATCTCGACGAGACGATCGAGCGCTGCCGGGCGTACGCGGCCGCCGGCGCGGACGCGGTCCTGGCAGCGGACGTTCAGACAGCCGACGACGTCGCTGTGATCGGGGCCGCGCTGCCCGGCGTACACCTGGTGGTCAGCCGGTCACAGAACGCGACCGGCGGCCGCCGCGGCATTGACGCCAAGCTCGCCGACCTGGGGGTGCGTCTCGTGTTGCACCCGCTCGCCGCCGTGCTGGCCGCGTTGCGGGCGGCGTCGCTGGTCTACCGTGCGATCGCCGACGAGGGAGACGCCGAGCGGGTCGACCGGATGCCGCTCGCCGTGCTGGCCACGCTGACCGAGGCGAGCGGCCTCGCCGCCGGACCCGCGATGGACCGGATCGACACATAGGCCAGTTCAGCGTCGGGCCATTCAATGTCGGGCCGTTCAGCTCGGCCGTTCAGCTCGGCCGTTCAGCTTCCGTGCCAGGAGCGCCACAGGGCCGCGTACGGGCCGGCGGCCCGGAGGAGCTCGTCGTGGCTGCCCAGCTCGATGATCCGGCCGCCGTCCATCACCGCCACCCGGTCGGCGTCGTGCGAGGTCTGCAATCGGTGGGCGATGGCGATGACCGTACGGTCGTGCAGCACCGCGGCCAGGGCACGTTCCGCGCTGCGGGCCACCGTCGGGTCCAGCAGCGCCGTCGCCTCGTCCAGGATCACCGTGTGCGGGTCGGCGAGCACCACCCGGGCCAGCGCGAGCTGCTGGGCCTGGCCGCCGTCGGGTGGGTGCTCGCCCAGGTCGGCGTCGAGGTCGTCGGCCCAGTCGGCGCCGACGGTCTTCAAGGCCCGGCGCAGCACGTCGTCCGGCGCCGCCACCATCAGGTTCTCCCGCAGCGACTCGCGGAAGACGTGATGTTCCTGCGTCACCAGCACCACCTGCCGGCGCAACTCGTCCGGCGGCAGGTCGGCGATGGGCACGCCGCCGACGGTCACCGATCCGGCACCCGGACGGTCCACTCCGGCGATCAGCCGGGCCAGGGTCGACTTGCCGGCCCCGGAGAGTCCGACGATGGCGAGCCGTTCCCCGGGCCGGACGGTCAGATCCACGTCGTGCAGCACGTCCAGCCCCGACTCGTACGCATACCGCACCCCGCGCACGTCGATCAGGTCGCCGTCCGGGGCCCGGACCGGCCGGCCCTGGTCCGTCGGCACCGCCGCCAGGCCTTCGATGCGGGCGAACGAGGCGCCGCTGCTCTGCAACTGCTCAAGCCAGATCATGATGCTGTCCAATGGCCCGACGAACTGCCGCAGGTACAGCACGGCCGCCGCGACCGTGCCGAGCGTGACCGACCCGGCGAAGTAGAGCGCACCGCCGAGCAACAGGGCGAGCACGACCGGCAGCACGTACGAGATCTCCACCAGCGGGAAGTAGACCGATCGCAGGCTCAGGGTGGCCAGCCGGGTGCGCCGGGTCTCGGCGATCGCCGCGCGCCCCTTCGTCAGCCGTCGCTCGTGCAGCGCGAAGGCCTCGACCGTGCGCGCGCCTTGCGTCGTCTGCCCGAGCTCGTCGGCCAGCGCCGAGTTGGCCGCCCCTTCCCGCAGGTACGCGTCCCGGGCCCGGCGCAGGTACCAGCGGGTGACGAAACCGATCCCGGAGAACCCGAACAGGCCCGCTATCCCGAGCGGCGGGCTGAGCACCACCACCGCGACCGTGATGAACACCATCTGAATGACGGCGATGAACAACTCGGGCAGCAGATCACGCAGGGTCGTCGCGACCGCGTCCACATCGGTCGTCCCGCGGGCGGTCAGGTCGCCGGCCGGCACCCGTTCGACCACCGCGGCCGGCAGGTCCAGCGACCGGAGCAGGAAACCCTCCCGGATCCGCGCGGCGGTGCGCTCGCCGAAGCGGTAGCCGATCGCCAGGGCGTACCGGGACAGCAGGGTCTGGGTGACGGCGCAGGCCAGCACGGCGACGGCGAGCCGGTCCACCCGGCCGGTGCCGCCCCCGCCCGTTACCGCGTCGATGATCCGGCCGAGCAGCCACGGTGCGCCCAGCCCGGCCAGCGCGGCCAGCGAGTTGAGGGACACCATCAGGGCTACGGTCCGGCGGTCGGCGCCGATCAGTCCCAGGGCCGCCCGGGTGACCAGCCGCTGGTCGGCGATCGGCAGTGCGGTACTCACGCCGCCTCCTGCTCGCCGAAGACGCGGGCGACCAGACGCTCATAGCCGGGAACCGTCGCGAGTAGGTCGCGGTGCGAGCCGCTGGCCGCCACCTGCCCCTCGACCAGGTAGTGCACGACGTCGGCGCGGTCGAGCAGCACCGGCGAGGTGGTGGCGATCACCGTGCCCCGACCGGACCGGTCCGCGTACAGGCGTCCGGCGATCGCCGCCTCGGTGTGCGCGTCCACCGCCGAGGTGGGCTCGGCGGCGAGCAGCATCTCCGGCTGGCGGAACAGCGCCCGGGCGAGCCGGACCCGCTGCCGCTGGCCGCCGGAGAGGTTGCGCCCGGCCCATTCGACCGGGTGATCGGGCGCGCCGACATCGTGCGCCGCGGCTGCCTCGATCGCCGCGCGGACCCGGTCGTCGTGCGGGATCTCGTGGCCGGCCACCACCTCCCGCAGCGGGTCGGGGAACAGGTCGGCCTCGTGCTCGGCGAGCAGGATCCGGGCCCGCACGTCGTCGCGGGCGATGCTGTCCAGGCGTACGCCGCCCCAGGTCGCGTCGGTCGGACCGTAGCGGCCCAGCCGTTCGAGCACGGCGGCCGCGTCGCCCGGCCGGCTCCCGGCCAGCGCGGTCAGCCGGCCCGGCTCGGCCGACACCCCGGACGCCGGGTCGTGTAGGATCGCGGGCCCGGCCGGCGCCGGATCACCCGCGGTCGCCTCGGGCACCAGGCGCAGGAACGCGACCACGTGCCGGGCCGCGACCAGCCCGCGGGTGACGTCGAATCCGCAGAAGATCCCGACACTCACCGGGATGACCAGCATCGCCGTGTAGCCGTACACCGCGATCAGCTCGCCCGGGGTGAGCTCGCCCGCGGCCGCCTGCCGCGCCGCCAGCCAGATCACCACGGCGAGGAAGACGCCGGGCAGACCCTCGCCGAGCGCGCCGACCCAGCTGCTCACCCGGCCGACCCGGTAGCCCAGCTCACGCAGCTCGCCGGAGCTGTCCCGGTACCGGGCCAGATGGCCGTCCTTGCCGCCCAGGCCGTTGAGGATCCGCAGGCCGGCGAGCACGTCGACGAGCTGCGCGGCCAGCGCCCCCTGGCGGGTGCGGTACCGCGCGCCGGACGCCTGCACCCGGGCCAGCAGCGGACCCACCGCCAGCGCGAGCACCGGCACGCCGGCCAGGACCACCACGGCCAGCAGCGGCGAGGTGCGGAACAGCAAGGTCGCCACCACGGCGTACGCGAGGACGCTGGCCACCCCGACGCCACCGACGTTCATCGCCCGCCCGACGGTCCACACGTCGGAGATGCCGATGGTGACCACCTCGCCGGAGGTGACCCGGCGGGGCAGGGCGGCGCCGAGGCGGGTCGCGTGGGACAGCACCGCGTCGGCGGTCCTGAGCGCGGCGGCGAGGCGCAACTTGGTCATCGACCGGTGCCGCATGATGCCCAGCCCCGCGCCCCCCACGCCGACCACCAGCACGGCCGCGGTCCAGGCGATCAGCGCGGCCGGCCGGCGCGGGCCGAGACCACGGTCGATGGCCTGCGACAACAGGTACGGCGTGAAGGCCAGGCTGGCGAACCAGAGCGAGCCGAACACCGCGCCGAGCAGGACCCGGCCTTTCAATTCCCGAGCTAGCCACCAGAGGTAACGTGCGGGTCCCCGTATGTCCACGCCGCCCATGCTGCCCGATGACCCGTGGACCGTCGACCGGCTTTGCACCCGCGCCGGTACCCGGCTCATCCGTCGGCGAAGCGCGTGCCCGGCGGGGATCTCCTCGACATCCTGGAAGACAACCGGACCGCTATGTCACCGAACCTCTCGGAGCTACCCAGTCGACGGGTTGTCCGGTGACCGCGGCGATGTGATCGAAGTCAGCGTTGTAGTGCAGGACCGAGGCGCCGTAGTGTTCCGCCGCCGCGGCGGTGAGGAGATCCATGACGCCGGCGGCGCGGTGTTGGCTCCGCGTGGCCATCAGCGCCTGTACCTCGCGCGCACGCATCGCGATCTCGTCAAGGGACGCGAGCTGGACCAGTTGACTACGAGTGCGGGAAATCCCTTGGTGCTCGGAAGGATCGCGGGCTGAGTAGCCCAGTTCAACATCCACCGTAACAAAGG
>JAVHVY010000345.1:0-45925 GCA_032160305.1 Actinoplanes sp. | reverse complement strand
CGTCAACGTCGGGCGGCGCGTCTTCGCGGAGCTGTTCGGGCATTCGCCGGCCGCGCACGCCGAGCACCGCTCGGAGTACGACTTCGCCGTCGTGGACCAGTTCCTCCCGCACCCCGCGTACGCCGTGCAGGGCTGGGCGTCGGTGCTGAATCCGGGCCCGGCGACGGAGGCCGAGCTGCGGCGCCTGATCACGGCGGCGCACGCCCGCGCCGTGAACCGGCACCGCCCGCACTGACCCGTCGTTAGCACTGTCGCCGCCGGCCCGGTGAGAAACGGCGACTTTCGGTGCGACCGCTCCCACCCGCCCGCCCGATCGGCGGCGGGCGGTCCCGCATCGGACGAACCCGAGTGGGTTTGATCTTGCAAACGCCGGCCGGTTTCCGGAAATCCCGGCCCCGGCACCCCCGGAATAAGTATTTTCCAAAGGCGCAGTCGCCTTTTCCCTGCGTCACGCGAGCCGGTTCCGCAAGCGACCGTAGAAATGCATTCTGTAGCGGCCGGCCGGGTGAATGAGTTCTTCATTCCGAGGGGTTTTCATGCTCAAAGCACTTTCGGCGGCCGCCGTGCTCGCCGCGGCTCTGGTAGCGCCGGCGACGGCCGCGCAGGCCGCCCCGCCGCAGGACCAGATGGTGATCGACGTGGTATCGGCTAACGGCTCGGGCTGCCCGGACGACACCGCCGTGGTGACGGTCTCCCCAGACAACACCGCGTTCACCATCTCCTACAGCCAGTACACGGCCCAGGTCGGCGTCGGCGCCCCGCCCACCGCGTTCCGGATGAACTGCCAGATCGGCCTGAACGTGCACGTCCCGCAGGGCTTCACCTATGCCATTGCCAGCGCCCAGTACCGCGGCTTCGCGCACCTCGAACCGGGGGCGTACGGCTCGGAATCGGCCAACTACTACTTCCAGGGGGAGCCGCAGAGCACCAAGAAAAGGCACAACTTCTACGGGCCGCTGGACATCGACTGGCAGGCCAACGACTACATCGGCGTCGGCGCGCTGTCGTTCCTGCGGTGCGGCGAGCGGCGCTATCTGAACATCAACACCGAACTGCGGCTCTCGGCCGGTACGTCGAACCGCTGGACGACCACCAGCCTACTGACCATGGACTCCACCGACGCCAGCCTGGACACCATCTACCACGTCGCCTGGCGGCACTGCTGACCTGAGCGGCACTGCTGACGTGAGCGGGACGGCCGGCCCGCGAGACGGCCGGCCGTCTCCTGCGCATTGATTTGTGCTACCCCGTGCGGCACGTGGATTTCAGGCCGCCGGAATATCGGCACCGTCGGTGATACGGTGCCGAACGTACTGATGGGCTTGAATGGGCGTGCAGCGAAACGGGGCGGACAGCGAAACGGGGCGGGTAGCGCGGGGCCGCTACTGATATGGCTCCAGCAATGGTGATCGAGACCGAAACGCCCGGAGGACGACCTTGTCAATTCCTCGTCTGCTCGCGACCATTGCGCTGCTCGGCCCGTCGGCGCTCACCGCCTGCGCTGCGGCGGGCACCGGATCGACCACCTGCCGTCCACTCACGATCGTCGCTCCGGCGTCGTAGCCCGTCGTCGTCGCGAGCAGGCGTTCGCCGATCGCGCGGACGGCCGTGCGCAGTTCCGGCCTGGCTCGGCTCCCGCACCGCCGTGGCATAGCTGTCAGGCGGCATCAGCGGTCCCCCGCAATCCGGAAGTAGAACGTCCGGAACGCAGCATATCCGGGCCGCCGCCGTGACCGGGCCGATCCGTCGACGTCGGCGACTGGCCCCCGCGTACGCGATTATCCGCCCTTATGGACGCACCATCGGCCGCGCCGAGGCGCGGTGCCGCGCCCCACGATGAAAGCTGGGTGCCCGCATCGCGGGCAGGTTTCACATCCGGGCGCAGGGAGTGGATGCAATGGCCGATGAACCGGAACTGCAACCAGGGGCGGAAGGTGAGTGGGTCACCTATCTGCAGCAGTGGCTCACCCACCTCGGCTTCTACAACGGCACCGCGGACGGGTCCTTCGGGCCGGTCACCCAGGAGGCCGTGAACGCCGCGCAGGCGCATTACTCGATCGGTGACGGCGGCGCGGTCGGCGCGGAGACCTGGCACCTGATCACCATGGCCCGCACGCAGGGCGAGACCGACCTCCAGCACTCGTGGGGCGACTCCGAGGTCAACGTGGTCGACGTGCCGGAGATGAGCGAGGAGTCGGCGTGAGTGAGTTCGAGAACATGGGCAAGCTCGCCTGGGAGATCCTGAGCTCCAACAGGCCGACGGTCAACGAGCAGTCCGACTTCGTCAACGCGATCCCCAAGGGCGCGGAGTGGTCCGACCTGTCCGCCCCGGCCGGCGCCAACCACTTCGACTGGGAGTGGCGGGGACCGGGCCTGATCATCAGCGACTTCTGGTTCGTGATGCAGATCGAGTGGACCTACGGCGCCCGGTACCGCGGCGGCGGCGCGTACCTGACCAACGCGGTCGTGCGGATCATCGACCGCAGTATCGGGCTGGGCGGCTACAACATCAACATCTCCTGCCGGGTCGGCCACATCGAGAACGTGGGCACCGAGACCGCGCCGGTGCCGCGCATCCCGATCGACGTGTCGCTGGGCTACAGCAACTGGTTGTACGGCGGCGGCGGCACCAACCGCTTCCAGGTCCAGGGCGACGGGGCCGGGCACGCCCACTACGACAGCAGTTCGTACGAGCCGTGAGCAGGCGGGGTCAAGGCCACGGCACCGCCACGGCCTTGACCCCTCAGCTCAGCGGCGGTCGGGGCCGCGATCAGGCGCGGGCCCGGGTCAGCAGCGACTGAATCCGCGACACCAGTTCGCGCGGGCTGAACGGCTTGGTGACGTAGTCGTCGGCGCCCGCGCTGAAGCCGCCCTCGACGTCCTGCTCCTGGACCCGGGCGGTAAGCATGATGATCAGCATCTCGCTGGTGGCCGGGTCGCCGCGCAGCATCCGGCACACGTCGATGCCGGACAGGCCCGGCATCGAGACGTCCAGAACCGCCAGGACCGGGCGCCGGGCCCGGGCCTGTTCGAGGGCGACCTGGCCGTCCTCGACGGCGATCACCTCGAGACCCGCCTGTTCCAGTTTGAACGCGACCAGGTCGCGGATGTCAGCGTCGTCATCAGCGACCAAGACAAGCGCCACGTCATTTCCCCCGATTGTGCGGTTCGCCACGCAGATGACCAGGAAACCTTTCGCTACTTGTACGGACGATATCCGGTTGGTCCGGAACGCGACGGCCGCTCGGGAAATGCCGGCCCCGTCGCCACCGCAACGGCATGGCAACCGGCGCGCAGCGGGCTTGCAGCCCCGCCCATGTGTGCTGATTGCAGTCGCCCCGACCGCGATCGCCCGACCGGAGGACCCGATGACCGCACTGGACTACGACGTTCGCACCGAGGCGCTGTTCGTTTCCGACGTCCAGCGTTCCCAGCAACCGAGCGCCGCCCTGATCCGCGACGCGGTGAGCGCGACGGTGGACCGCCTCGGCGAGGACGGCTGCGCCGAACTGGTCGCCCAGGAATTCGGCGAGCACCCCGACTGCGCACTCGGCCGGATGCAGTGGGCCCGCAACGCGGTACGCGACGCCTTCAGCGCATGCTGACTGCCCGTAAGGCTGACAATCGGAAGACCTTCATTCGCTATACATAGCGTCACGACTGAGGTGCACTTTCCCTCGTACGGCTACCGTGAGTGAGCTGCTCGGTTCGGGCGGCGCCACCGCACGGTAAGGAGCGTCGCTGTGCCGCACCGCGCTACCGGCCGCCGGCTCCGGGTCGCGGTGCGGACCCCGCCGCCGCGACACGCGCTGCCACCGCGACCGTACCGACGCGCGCTCGCGGCCTTCCTGTCGATCTTCCTGGTTGTCGGCCTCGTCGACGGGGTGCTGCTCGCCCTGGTGTTCGGGCCGCGGTCAGCCACCGTGCCGGCGACCGCGTTGCCGCTGCCCCCGACCAGCATCACGGTTCCGCCCGTCGTGCCGCAGCGCCAACTGGCCCCCGGCCGGGCCATCCGGCAACAGGCCAAGGTCCGGCCGGTCCTACTCGGGCCGGTCGACATCGCCGCCTTCTGCGCGCGCGGCAACGGTCCGGCGAGCCGGCCCGTCCTGCTCGACGGGGAATGGGCGTGCACCCGCCCGCAGACAGTGCCGCGGCTGGCCGACATGAACGCGGCCTGCGCCGCCTCCTACACCGCGGACGCCTGGGCCGGGATGCTCGACGACACCGACCCGCAGAGCTGGCGCTGCTACACCGGCGAGTCGTAAGCTGCCCGCCATGCCCGCGCGATTGAGTATGTGGTGGCCCGCCGACCCGGCGGCCACACCCACCCGCGCTTAACACCCACCGCGGCCGCCTCCGACGAGGCGGCCTGTGTGTCCCCGATCCTCGGCGGCGGTCCCCGCCCGAAACCGAGGACCCCATGCGACCCTTCGCCTACCTGCGCCGCGACGGCGCCGACCACGTCGACGTGCTGACCGGCGACATCGTCGAGGTCGCCACGCTCGCCGACATCCCGCTGGAACCGGGCCGGGCCGGACCGCAGACCCTCGCCCTGGTGCCCTACCGGCAGATCGCCGAACGCGGCTTCGAGTGCGTCGACGACGGCGCCCCGCTGCAGTGCCTGCGGATCACCTCGTACACGACAAGGCCGCTCAGCGAGCTGGACAGCGGATCACTCAGCGTGCGCGACGGGGGTTTCGACATCTCCGACGAGGAGTACGGGCGGACCGTCGGCGCCGTGCTGCGCGACGAGATCGGCCGCGGCGAGGGCGCCAACTTCGTCATCCACCGGGCCTTCACCGCGACCGTCGACGGCGACCCGGTCGAGGCCGCCAAGGCCGCCTTCGCCCGGCTGATCGCCGCCGAGCAGGGCGCCTACTGGACCTTCCTCGTGCACACCGGCGACCGCACGCTGGTCGGCGCCACCCCGGAACGCCACGTCTCGGTCGCCGACGGGCTGACCATGATGAACCCGATCTCCGGCACGTTTCGCCACGGCCCCGGCTCCGAGCAGGACTTCCTCGCCTTCCTCGCCGACGAGAAGGAGACCGAGGAGCTCTACATGGTGCTCGACGAGGAGCTGAAGATGATGGCCGCCGTCGCCGAGCACGGCGGCCAGGTGATCGGCCCCTACCTCAAGCAGATGTCGCAGCTCACCCACACCGAATACCTGCTCGCCGGCCGGGGCTCGATGGACGTGCGCGATGTGCTGCGCGAGACGATGTTCGCCCCGACGGTCACCGGCAGCCCGATCGAGAACGCCTGCCGGGTCATCGCCCGCCACGAACGCCGGGGCCGTGGCTACTACGCCGGCGTACTCGCCCTGCTCGGCCACGACGACGAAGGCCGGCAGACGCTGGACGCGCCGATCCTGATCCGCACCGCGCAGATCGACGCCGACGGCACTTTGCGGGTACCGGTCGGCGCCACCCTGGTCCGGCACTCCACCCCCGCCGGCGAGGTGGCCGAGACGCACACCAAGGCCGCGGGCGTCCTCACCGCCCTCGGCCTGAGATCAAGACCGCAGTCCTCGGGTACGCCCCCCGCGATCGACACCCCGCCGGTGCGGGCCGCGCTGGCCGCCCGCAACACCGGCCTGGCCCGCTTCTGGCTCGACGAGCGGGTCCCGCACACCGTCGACGCTCTGGCCGGTCGCCGGGCGGTGATCGTCGACGGCGAGGACACGTTCACCGCGATGCTGGCCCACCAGCTGCGCGCCCTGGGCCTGGCGGTCTCGGTGCTGGCCTGGTCGGCGCCCGTCCCGGCGGCCGATCTCGTGGTGGTCGGCCCCGGACCCGGCGACCCCGGCACGCCGGACGATCCGAAGATGGTCGCTCTGCGCGCCCTGACCACGTCGTTGCTGGCGGCGGGCCGCCCGGTCTTCGCCGTGTGCCTCGGTCACCAGGTGCTCGCCGCCACCCTCGGGCTGCGCCTGCTGCGCCGCGACGTGCCGTACCAGGGGGTGGCCCGCGAGATCGACCTGTTCGGCACGTCCCGCCGGGTCGGCTTCTACTCCAGCTTCACCGCCGTCTCCCCCACCGACCGGCTGAGCACCCCGTACGGCCCGGTGCGGATCGCCCGCGATCCCGCCGACGGGACCGTGCACGCCCTGCGCGGGCCCGGCTTCGCCGGTGTCCAGTTCCACGCCGAGTCGGTGCTCAGTCGCGACGGGATGGACGTGCTGAGCGAACTTCTGCCGGAAGTCCTGGCCACCGTGATTAGTCCGACTCCGCTCGGGTAGGTGGGACGATGTCGGTGGCTCAAGCGGATCGAGAGCCTCCGCTTGGGTCACCGACCCGGACACGGTCGGTGCGGCACACCGGACGGGCATAGGTTGGGGTCATGGAATATCGCACGCTCGGGCGCAGCGGTTGCGCCGTTTCCGCCCTCTGTCTCGGCACGATGACCTTCGGCGCCGAGTCCGACGAGAAGGTCTCGCACGAGCAGCTCGACCACTTCGTCGAAGCCGGCGGCACCCTCGTCGACACCGCCGACGTCTACTCCGCCGGCGAGTCCGAAACGATCATCGGGCGCTGGTTCGCGGACCGCCCCGCCGAGGTCACCGACCGCGTGGTGCTGGCCACGAAAGGCCGCTTCGGCCCGGCCGGCGACCCGAACGGCACCGGCCTGTCCGCCCGGCACCTGACCCGCGCACTCGACGCCTCCCTGACCCGGCTCGGCCTGGACTCGGTCGACCTGTACCAGGCGCACGCGTTCGACCCGCTGACGCCGCTGGAGGAGACGCTGCGCACCCTGGACGGCTTCGTCCGCGCTGGCAAGATCCGCTACTACGGCTTCTCCAACTTCACGGGCTGGCAGCTGACCAAGGCGGTGCACCTGGCCCGGCAGCTCGGCCTCGCCGCCCCGGTCACCCTGCAACCGCAGTACAGCCTGCTGGTCCGCGAGATCGAGTTCGAGATCGTCCCGGCGGCGCAGGACGCCGGGCTCGGCCTGCTGCCGTGGAGCCCGCTCGGCGGCGGCTGGCTGACCGGCAAATACCAGCGCGCCCAACGGCCGACCGGCACGACCCGGCTCGGCGACAACCCGGAACGCGGCATGGAGGCCTGGGACCGGCGCGGCACCGAACGCACCTGGGACATCATCGAGGCGGTGCAGAGCATCGCCGAGGGCCGCGGCGTGCCGATGGCCGAGGTGGCGCTGTCCTGGGTCACCGACCGACCGGGCGTGACCTCGACGATCCTCGGGGCGCGCACGGTCGAGCAGCTGGAGACGAATCTGCGCTCGGCCGAGCTGCAGCTGACGGCCGCCGAGACCGCGGTCCTGGACGGCGCCAGCGACCTGCACGCACCGGACTACCCGTACGGCGATCTGGGCGAGGACCAGCGCAGCCGGACCATCCGGTCCCGTTGACTGGGGAACGCGACCGCGCGGGCACGGGGGCCGGCAGCTTCAGGCGGTCCCGACGTCCGGCACCTGAGGGGCCCGACCGCACGGGAGCCGCAGCGGGCGGATGACGGCACGAACGTCCTGGCCGCAGTGCCGGCGGGTCGGCCACGGCCAGGACTTCGATCATCAGCCGCCGTTGAACGCCCGGGTGACCATCATCAGGACCAGGACGACAACGGTGAGCGCCGCCACCGCGAGGATCATGCTGACCAGCAGCCGCACGATCCACACGGTCAATCGCACGGCGAAACCCAGGGCGATGGCGCCGGCGACAGAACAGATGACCAGGTGGACCTGCGAGCCATCCGCACCGATCGCCGCGCCGGAGCCGGCGAAAACAATGGCGATGCCGGCGGCGATCGGCCATCCGCGATGGAGTAGCCGAATGACGCCGACGTGACGAGATCTGTGGTTTACGGAGGTCTTGGGAACCGGTACTTTTGGCATGACGGACTCTCTTCGACGAGTTCGGACCCAGGCGCCCTCGAGGAATCGCTGCCAATCGGTTCTCGGGGGTGTCTGTGTGTGCGGGGATTCATGGGTCGTGGCTGCGACTGCGGAGGTCGTCACGCGGGTTCGTGTCCGGTGCCGGCGCGGCGGTGAGCGCGCGGGCTGAGTGCCTCTTCGTCGATCGGGTGCGGTTGCCATCGCCGATCTCCCTGCACTCCAGGAAACTTCGATAGACTTCAGAATAGGTCCACTGCAGGAGCCGAACAATACTGAAGTAACGATTCAGTCACGTTCACTCGTCCCCTTGGCGCCATCTGCCCGGCTGAGCTAGCCTGCTAGCCCGCACTGCTGGATTGGCCTAAACTTCGTCGCACTCTCGTGAAGTTCAGTGAAGGAACTCGACATGCAGCCGGCAGTGCCGCCCGACGCTCGTCTTGCGACCCGCCTGCGTGCCCTCCGGCTGGAGCACTGGACGGGCGTACGAGTCACCCAGCAGCAGATCGCCGACGCGCTCGGGCTCAGCCTGTCGCTGATCTCGTCCTGGGAATCGACCCGCAAACCGGTTCTGCCACCGGCCAACCGGCTCGCGGGCTACGCCACCTTCTTCGCCACTCGGCGCTCCGTGGAGTCCGGCCCTGCGCACGTGCTCAGCGAGCGCGAGCTCACCGAGGACGAGCGGGTCACCCGCGACGGGCTCTATACCGAGCTGCTCAGCCTGCGTTTCCCCGAGGAACCGCAGGTCGTCGACGACCTGCCGCCGTTCGACGCACGACGCCTCGCCCTTTCCGGCCCGGTGGACACGATCGGCGGCGGCACGTGGTTCTTCCCGGATCAGCGGCCGATCGTCATCGTGACCGGGAGCCTGCCCAAACGCTTCCGCGAGCGGATGCCCTACACGGACACCGCCGATCCCGATTTCGTGCGGTCGTACATTTTCGCTGACCTGGATGCGCTGCTGGAGCTGCACGGCCATATCCGAGCGGTCAATCCGGCCGCCGACGTGCGAATCTGCCGGTCGGAGGAGATGGACGAGGACGACTTCACCTCGCACCTGGTCCTGATCGGCGGCGTCGACTGGAACCCGGTCAACCGCGACATCACCCGGCGCCTCGATCTGCCGGTCCGGCAGCAGATCAGGTCGGTCGACGAGGACTCGGGCTACTTCTCGACCGTGGACGGGCAGACTTTCGCGCCGGTCCTCGACGAGACGAACGGCGGCCTCGTCGAGGACGTCGCGCATTTCTTTCGCGGAAACAACCCCTACAACGCGCGACGCACCGTCACACTTTGTAATGGGATGTATGGACGCGGAACCTACGGGGCTGTTCGCGCGTTGACCGACGCGAAGTTCCGCGATCGCAACGAAGAATATGTCCGGAAGAAATTCCCCGACTCGCCGACGTTCGGCATTCTGATGCGGGTCCGGATCAATCCGAACGGAGCCGTGGTGACCCCCGACTGGACGCTGGCGGAGAACCGGCTGCACGAGCGGCCGACGATCGGTGACTAGGGGGTAAGGCAGATCCGACACCACCTGTCCCATCGAGGCCTGATCCTCCCGCCGACCTCGGGCGGCCGCCGCGCACGCGTCGACGCCATCATCGTGCCCAGCGCCCGATCCGCCGCCGCGCTCGGAGAGGCCGGGCGCCTCGCCACGGAACTGGGCTGCCCCCTGCTCGTCTTGTCCAGTAAGCACTCCCAGGCCCGGAAGGTGGTCAACTATCTCGGTCTGCGCCGGGTGTCCGGAGTCATCGCGATCGACTTCCCCGGGGCCGGCGTGCTCCGCCTGCCGAAACTGCAGACGTCGACGGTTCTCGGCGCCTCCCGCCTCACTCGGCGCACCGACACCAGCGCGAAACGGAACTTGGGACTGGTCCTCGCCCGGCTGCTCGGCTGGAAGAACGTGGTCTTCCTGGACGACGACATCACCGTGCCGGATGCGACCGACCTGGAGCGGGCGGCGGCGCTGCTCGACGGCCGCGACGGTGTCGGCCTACACATCGGCGGATTCCCCGACAACTCGGTGGTCTGCCACGCCAACCGGGAGACGGGCGCGAAGCAGGACACCTTCATCGGCGGCGGAGCACTCGTCGTTCCGGCGAACCGCATCGACTCGTTCTTTCCCGAGATCTACAACGAGGACTGGTTCTTCCTGCTCGGCGAGACGATGCTGCGGCCGGTGGGCCAGGTGGGCAGAGCGATGCAGACGCCGTACGACCCGTTCGCCAGTCCCGAGCGCGCGCGCCGCCAAGAGTTCGGCGATGTCCTGGCCGAGGGGTTGTTCGCCCTCTTCGACGACGGCATGAAGATCGCCGACGCCGATCCCGCCTACTGGACCAGCTACCTAGCGACCCGGCTGGACCTCATCGAGCGCATCCAGGCCCGGATCGAGAACGCCGGCCCGATCACCGCCAAGGGCAAGCAGATGCTCGAATCGCTGACAGCAGCGAGCGGGCGGCTCCAGTTCATCCGGGCAGACCAGTGCACTGAGTACCTCGCCGCCTGGCAACAGGACCGGATGCGGTGGCGCGGCTTCATGAACGGGATGCGGCCGATCCGGCGGCGGCCGGACGGCATGAGGACGATCGACGTCGCCCTGTCCCGGTTCGGCCTGCAGAAGGTCACCCGGCAGACTCCGGCACCGCGCCCGTCAGCACGGACGCGAGCAGTCCCACGACGAGAGCCAGCGGCAGTAGCGTGAGGATCGCCGGGCCCAGGCCGACGGCGTGCGCCAGCCCGCCGATCGCCAACGGCCCGAAGATGCTCGCGCTGTAACCGACGGCGGTCATGCCCGCGACCGCGGAGGGCGTCGCCTCATTGCCGGCCGCGCTCAGTGCCGCCGGGAAGACCCAGCAGATTCCCGCCCCCCAGCCGAGAGCACCGAGGTACGCCCACGAGTGCGCCGTGGTGAACACGACGACGCCGATGCCCACGCCGGCAACCACGGCTCCGGTCCGGACGACGCCGGCGGCGCCCACGTGCCGGTGCGGGCGCTCCGCGGCCAGCCGTCCAGCCGCCATCGCGGTGACGAACAGGGCGTAGGCGAGGGCGGCGCCGCTGTGGGAGAGATGCCGGGCCTGGTACAGGAAGACGGAGAGCCAGTCGCCGGCCGCGCCCTCGACGGTGGCCCCGCAGAACATCAGCACGCCGATCGCCACCAGCCGACGGGCCGATCCTCGCGAAGGGGCAGGCGACCGGGCGGTATCGGGCCGGACCTGCTGGTCCTGCACGAACGAGATCAGGCTGCGCCCGCAGAGCCCGGCGGCGACCACGCCAACCACGGCCAGGTGCACGAGCAGTGGCATGGCGAAACGCACCGCGGCGAGCCCCAGACCGGCACCGGCCATGCTGCCGATGCTCCACCACCCGTGGAAACGGCTCATCAGGTGCTTACCCAGACCGTTCTCGACCGTGTAGCCCTGCATGTTCATGCCGGCGTCCCAGATCCCGCCGCCCACCCCCATCCCGAGCAGGACGAGGGCCAAGACCTGCGGTGAACGGCTGAGCGCGACGGCGACGAGCGCCAACAGAGTCAATCCGAAACCGACGGCGAGCACGTGCTGGCTGCCCCATCGGGCGCAGGCCGGCCCGGTCAGGAACATCGCGGTGAGCGTGCCCAGCCCAAGCATCACCAGCGCGATCCCGAGTCGAACGAAGTCCGTGTGGGTCTGCTCGAGAATGGTGGGAAGTCGGGACATCCAGGACGCCTGTGTCGCACCGCTGACCGCGAAGACGAGACTGACACCCCGAGCAGTCCGCACATGTACCCCCGTCGATCACTCTAGCCGGAGGCATTACTCATAGCTGATCACGCGACGGCGCAGCGTAGCGGGCTGGCGTTCGATGTGTCGCCGAGATCGCTACTGGCCAGCTGAAACGCCACTCTGGAGCGCTACAGGTGTCCGGACTGGATCGGCGCCGACACCGGCAAGGGCGCTCGGTGACGTCACGCCTTGACACCGGACGCTTACAGAACGTTGGATGTTACCGGGAGGTAACTCCATGATCATGCACCGGAAACCCACCGTGATCGCCACCATCGCCGCCTTCGTGCTGGCCGTTCCGATCGCCCTCGCCGCTGGCCCGGCGCTCGCGGCGGCGCCGACCTGCGCGGCGCCGTCGCCCAGCACCACCCAGCCGGGCTATCGGGTAGCCGACCCGCACTGCAACGTCGACGGCACCCCGTTCACCGCGCTCACCGACGCCGGCGGCGCGGCGATCTCGCGGGTGCACGTCGGCGTCCACGACGGCGCCGCGTACCGCGTCGAGGTGCCGCTGCGCTGGAACGGCCAGCTCGTCGTCTGGGCCCACGGCTACCGGGGCACCGGCACCGTCGTCTACGTGGACAACCCGGATCTGCGCAGCTACTACATCGCCCGCGGCTTCGCCTGGGCCGCTTCCAGCTACGCGACCAACGGCTACGACGTGGGCCAGGGCGTCCGCGACTCGTACTCGCTGATCGCGCAGTTCCGGCAGCTCACCGGCGAACCCGCGCGGGTGGTCTACATGAGCGGCGAATCGATGGGCGGCCAGGTCACCGCCGCGATGATCGAGAAGCACCCGGCCTCGTTCGTCGCCGCAATGCCGTACTGCGGCGTGCTCGGCGACACCCGGCTCTTCGACTACTTCCTCGACGCGAACGTCACCGCCGCGGCGCTGACCAGTGTGCCCATCGACTTCCCGCTCCAGCCGTCCGCCGACTATCAGGACCAGTGGCGTACGCAGGTGAAGCAGATGCTGCCCGCCCTCGGCGTCAGCACCGGGTCCGCACCGCACCTGACCGCCGCCGGGCGTACCTGGTCAGCCGTGGTCGAACGGCGCACCGGTGGCGTCCGGCCGGGCTTCGACGGGGCGTTCGCCTACTGGAACGCGGCGCCGTCGCTGGCCCCGCTGAGCGATCTGCCCTTCCTCTTCGGCCTGTACCCGGGCCTGACCGGCGGCACCGCGGACATCGCCACCGGCAACGTCACCGGCAACCGGACCACGATCTACCGCAGCACCGACCGGGTCTGGCCGACCGCCGCCGAGTGGCGGCTCAACGCCGACGTGCTGCGGGTACGCCGGACCGCCACCGCCGATCCCGGGCTCCACGGCATCCCCCGCGTCGACGGCCGGCCGAGCGTTCCGGTGTTGTCCCTGCACGACATCGGCGACCTCTTCGTACCGTTCTCGATGGAGCAGGTGTACGCCCGCCGCGTCCTGGCGAACGGCCGCGCGCAGCTGTTCGTCTCCCGGGCGGTCCGCGGTGTCGGGCACTGCGACTTCACCGGTGCCGAGCTGCAGAACGGCTTCGACGACCTGGTGAGCTGGGTGCGCACCGGGCACCGCCCGGGCGGCGACGCGATTCTCAGCCCGTCGGCGGTCGCCGACCCGAGGTTCGGCTGCCGCTACACCGTCGGGACCCACGCCGCCTTCGACGCGCCGCCCTGCCCCGGCTGAGCGCGCGCGATCAGTCGTCGACAGTGGCGAGCCGACGCGCAGCCGTCGGGAAGCACCACGTCGTAGCACACGATTTAGCATGACTCATCAGCATCCCGAACGAGGGCGACTTTCGGGATGTCCTTGTCTTCCGTCATCGGCGCCGCGCCCGCGGCGGAAAGACCAGCGCGTCCAACGTGCCGTGTGTGCCCATGCACACGGTGCACAGTGGTCTAGCGGCGTCTGGGTAGATGACCGTTGACGGCTCATGCGCGTGGGGTGGGTAGGTCATCGTCTGGACGACTCCTCGCGCCTGCAAGCTGAAGTGGTAGCAACTGTGCATCCGGCCGTTGGGATATGCGTGAGCTATCTCCGGGGTGGCCATCGGGATCAAGATCTCCCCATGCCGCCGGAGGTTGATCACGTCCTCACAGTTCTCCGAGTGCGCCAGCACAGCGGGCGGATACTCACGCGGCATCGCGTCCACCCTCGTCGACCGTCCGGCCACAGGCACGCAGGATGGCCTTCACGCCTTCTTCCAACCGGTACTTGCCGAGCCAGTCATCCATTTCGTTGACCTTCTGGAACGCGGCGCTCCATCTCTCACCTCCTGCTTAGTTCGACTAGGTCGAGCTGCTTAGTTCGACTAGGTCGAGCACGTCACCGATCTTGAGAGTGGTCATCGCACGTGCCTCGCATGCTGACCGGTCAGATCACTCGTGGTGGCGCCGCAGTGCGGACACCACCGGTTCTTGACCTTGAATGACCACAATCCCCCGAGGTAGCCGATCGCCAGCGCGGCAAGAACGGCGCCGATCAACACGGTGATCGCCTCCCAGAGCAAACCGAGTCGGTACGACGCAGCCGGTCTTCGGCTGATCTTGAGGCTGACTGGGCCAGCAAGGAATCCCGGACCCATGTGGCCACGGCTGCTGTGGCGAAGCACAAAGCGATCACCTCCAGTTCGTCGGCGCGCACGGCCAACCTGGCTACGCCGACACCGTTCGGGTAGCCAGGGCTCATGTAGGTCGCGACGCGTGTCATGCTTTCGTCTATCCTGCGCTCGTCATACTGAGAACGCAAGACATGCGTTCGTTAGAATAATGTTCGTCTACCCCGGCCTGTTGATGCGTTCGCAAGACCGGCAAACTTCTGGGAGAGCGGAGCAAAGGGGATGGACTTGCCAACACGTCGCCAGCCACCAACTGTTCGGCTTCGCCGACTTGCCGGTGAGCTACGCAACCTTCGCCAAGCCGCTGGCCTGACGCGCGAGGATGCGGCCGAGCAAACCAACATCAACAGCGCCACGCTGTACCGCATCGAGACGGCCAAGGCACGCCCGCAGCGGCGCACGCTGCTGACGTTGCTGGACAAATATGGCGTGACCGACCCGGCGGGCCGTGCTGCACTGGTCGAATTGTCCAAGCAGGCGACGCAACTAGGATGGTTGCAGGCGTATGAGTCCGAGCTGCCCGAGGAGTACACGACCTACATCAGCTTTGAGAGCGAGGCGCGCAGCGTCCGCAACTATGAGTCGCTGTTCGTGCCGGGCTTGCTCCAGACGGAGGGCTACACCCGCGGAGTGGTCACAGCCAGCCTGCCGTACGCCAGTAACGAGGAGATCCAACAGCGCGTCGAAACCCGCACCCAGCGGCAGGCGTCCATCAATAAGGATGACCCCCTCAAGTTATGGGTCATCGTTGACGAGGCGGTGCTCCACCGTGAGGTTGGCGGCGCCGAGGTGATGGCCGACCAGCTACGGCACCTGCTCGACATGGCCCGTCAGCCACACATCACGTTTCAAGTATTGCCTTACAAGGTCGGCGCGCACCCGGGTATGCACGGCGCGTTCGCTGTGATGGACTTCCCGGACGCTGCCGACCCTGAGCTTGTCTACATCGAGAACATGGCTGGCGCGCTGTATCTAGAGAAAGAGGTCGACGTCCGGCGGTATGCCCAGATGTTCGACCAACTTCGAGCGGCTGCCCTAAACGTGGCCGATTCGCGGAGGCTCGTCGGCCGCTTGATCGACATAGACTGAGTGTTAGGAGGTGGAAAGATGAACGCTTCAGACCTGGGTGGCGTGACGTGGCGCAAGAGCACCCGTAGCGGCGCAAATGGCAACTGCGTGGAAGTCGCCCAGCTTCCCGACGCTATTGCGCTGCGTGACAGCAAGAACCCGTCGGGGGCAGCGTTGATATTCACACCCGACGAGTGGGTGGCTTTCATCGAGGGAGCCAAGGATGGGGAGTTTGATCGAGGCTGACCGACCGGTCGCGTAAGGGCACCCGATCTTCGGACGGGTGCCCTTCACGTTGCGCGCGAGCGGAGACGGTCTTGGTCAGCGTGCCCGACGCGCCGCCCGGCCGTAGCTTCTGTTCCTCCCCCGCCTCAAGGCGAGGGTATCCACGGAGGAATCGGATGACCGACGATGGGTCGGCACCGCTCGCCCCACCCTCGCCAAGGAGCCGGCAACCGTGGACCTGAACAGCGACCTCGGCGAAAGCTTCGGCGCCTGGCGCCTCGGCGACGACGACGCCATGCTCGACGTCGTGACCAGCGCCAACATCGCCTGCGGCTTTCACGCCGGCGACCCGCGGACGCTGCTGCGCGCCTGCGAGTCGGCCGTCGCCCGGGGCGTCGTGATCGGCGCCCAGGTCGGTTACCGCGACCTGCCCGGCTTCGGGCGCCGCTTCGTCGACTACGAGAGCGCCGACCTGACCGCCGACGTGCTCTACCAGCTCGGCGCGCTGGACGGCCTGGCCCGCGCGGCCGGGGCGCGGGTCCGGTACGTGAAGCCGCACGGGGCGCTCTACACCGCGGTCGTCCAGCACCAGCAGCAGGCCGCCGCCGTGGTCGAGGCGGTCCGCCGCTACGACCGGGCGCTGCCGGTGCTCGGCCTGCCCGGCTCCGCCTTCCTGCGGCTGGCCGCCGGGGCGGGACTGTGCCCGAAGCGTTCGCCGACCGTGGGTACGAGCCGGACGGCACACTGGTGTCGCGGCGTTCGGCGGGGGCGCTGCTGGACGATCCGGGCGAGGTGGCCGCGCGGATGCTGCGGCTGGTCACCACGGGCACGCTGACCGCGGTGGACGGCTCGGTGATCAGCGTCGAGGCCGCTTCGATCTGCGTGCACGGCGACTCCCCCGGCGCGG
Organism: Actinoplanes sp.; assembly: GCA_032160305.1. Lineage (GTDB taxonomy): Bacteria > Actinomycetota > Actinomycetes > Mycobacteriales > Micromonosporaceae > Actinoplanes. The sequence continues at coordinate 29,498 of JAVHVY010000345.1, read as the reverse complement.
TCGCGATGGCCCGCGCGGTCCGCGAGGCGCTGGCCGGGGCCGGGGTGATCCCGGTGGCGTTCGGATGAGGTTCCTGTCCTGCGGCCGCGAAGCCGTACTGGTCGAGGTGGACGACCTCGACGCGGCCCTGGCCCTGTACGCGGCCCTGCGCACCGCTGTCCTGCCCGGCGTCACCGACCTGGTCCCCGCCGCCCGGACCGTGCTGATCCGCCTCGATCCGGCCGTCACCTCCCCCGCGGCGGTCCGGGCGGCGACCGGGCAGCTGCGAGCGTCGGCGCCCGGGCGACCGGATCTGGGCACGGTCGAGATCCCGGTCGTCTACGACGGTCCGGACCTGGCCGAGGTCGCCGGGCACCTGGGCATGCCGCCCGGCGAAGTGGTCGACCGGCACACGGCGACCCCGTGGATGGTGGCGTTCGCCGGTTTCACCCCCGGCTTCGGCTACCTGACCGGCGGCGATCCCCGGCTGGACGTGCCCCGGCGCCGCTCGCCACGGAGCCGGATCCCGGCCGGCTCGGTCGCGCTGGCCGGCCGCTGGTCGGGGGTCTACCCGCACGACAGCCCCGGCGGCTGGCAGCTGATCGGGCGTACCGCCGAGCGGATGTGGGACCTGGACCGGGCGGAGCCGGCGCTGCTCGTGCCCGGCCGACGGGTGATCTTCAAGGAGGTGTCGTCGTGACCGTGACAATCGTGCGGACCGGCCCGCTGACCGTGTTGAAGGACCGGGGCCGGCCCGGCCACGCCCATCAGGGCGTCGCCGAGTCCGGGGCGGTGGACCGCTCGGCGTACGCGAGAGCCAACGCCCTGGTCGGCAATCCGCCCGGCGCCGCCGCACTGGAATGCACTCTCGGCGGCCTGCGGGTGGTCTTCGACTGCCCGGCGGTGGTCGTCCTCACCGGGACCGACGCGGTCCTCGACGTGCAGGGCGCCCGCAGCGGCCCGGAGCAGGTCGTGACCGTGCCGGCCGGCGCCACCGTGACGGTGACCATGCCCCGGCGGGGGCTGCGCAGCTATCTGGCCGTGCGCGGCGGTTTCACCGTGCCGCCGGTGCTGGGATCGCGCTCGACCGGCCGGCTGGCCGGAATCGGGCCGCCCCGCCCGGTCGCCGGCGACGTGCTGCCGATCGGTAGAGCTCCGGCCGGCCCGGTGCCGGCCCCCGGAATACCGGCCGACCCAGCGCACCAGGACCCAGCGCACCGCAAGGCGACGCACGGCGAGGCGACGCACGGCGAGGCGACGCACGGGCCGTTGGAGGTCGATCTCGGGCCGCGCGACGACTGGTTCACCGCTGCCGCGGTCGCGACGCTGTTTGCCGCCGAGTTCACCGTGACCCCGGCCAGCGATGCGGTCGGGCTGCGGCTCGACGGGCCCGCGCTGGCCCGCGCCCACACCGACGAGCTGCCCAGCGAGGGCGTGGTCCGCGGCTCGGTGCAGGTGCCGCCGGACGGCAAGCCGATCATCTTCCAGGCCGACCACCCGGTGACCGGCGGCTACCCGGTGATCGCCGTGCTCACCCCGGCGTCCGCCGACCGGGCCGCCCAGCTGCGGCCGGGCGCGACCGTCCGATTCCGCCCGGCTGCCCGACGGTCGCGGCGGGTCATTTTCCAGTCAGCTTGCCCAGGTCGATGATCTGGTCCGCGGCCGGCTTCACAAGCTCGTCGAACTTCTTGCCGAAGGCGGTGAACGCCATCGCGGAGCCGCCCTTGCCGACGATTTGCAGCGGGCGCGGCTCGCCGGTGGTGGCGATGTAGAGCGCCGAGTCGGGGTCGCCGGAGTCCTTGAGGGCGATCGCCGGAACGCCGTCGATCTCCTTCTCCTCGCCCTTGCTCAGGCTTCCGGTCGGCTTGAGCAGCTCGTCGACGGAGCCGACCGAGAACAGTTCCGCGAACGACTTGTCCTTCTCGGCGCCGGAGATCCACCGGTTGCTGACGATCTGAGCCATGACCTTGCCCTGCTTGGCGTTGGTCGAGAGGACCCAGAACGCCTCGTTCGCCCGGAGGAACTTCTTCCCGCCGACCGCGAGCAGGTCGACCTTCGCCTTGCCCATGGTCATCGACCCGACGAAGTCCTTGCCGTCGACCTTGAGGTCGACATCGGTCTGCTGTGCGTCCTGGGCCATGCTGCCCGCGGCGCGGAACGGTTCCTGCCTGAGCGTCGCCGTGGCGCGCTTGAGGATCTCGTCGGCGCTCAGCGCCGCCAGGCCGTTGCCGGCCGGCACCGAGGACGCGGCGGGCGCCGCGGGCGGCTGCGTCGCACTCGTCGTGGTGCCCTGACAACCGGCGAGCGCCAGGGTGGCGACTGTCAGCCCGGCCAACGCGACCTTCGTCGGCATGTTTCGCAAGGTTCTTCCGTCCCGTGATGGTGGTGACACGGGCTCATTGATCGACAACTGTCTATCAAGATCCCACGCTGCTCCGCGAGCGACGAGACTGTACCCTGCCGCGCGGAAGCGGGTGAGCCCGTTTCACGTCCCCAGGCGGCCGGCCGGACGGACCAGTGCCGAACCGTTATCTGCGGGATGTTCCGCGCGGCGAAACCACGCGGCGCGGCAGAGGGCCGCGTCCCGTTCGCAGGTCCCCTCGGCAGTCACAGCTCAGCTCGCCGGCGGGCGAGATGGTCCCGTTCGACATCGGTGCGCACCAGCCGCAACGCCTCGTCGAAGGCTTCCGCCGCGGCGGCCCGCCGCCCGGAGCGCAGCAGCAGCTCGGCCCGGGTGGCGGGTACGAAGTGGTTGCCCGGCAGCGCGACCTCCAGCCCGTCCAGCAGGCTCAGCGCCGCCTCCGGCGCCCCCGCCTCAGCCACCGCCACCGCCCGGTTGAGCCGCACCACCGGTGACCCGGTACGGCGTTCCAGCTCGGTGTAGAGCGCGGCGACCCGCGGCCAGTCGGTCTCGTCCCGGCGGCAGTGCTCGGCCGCGATCAGCGCCTGCAGGTGATAGTCGCCGCCCGGCACGCCCAGCGACTCGACCAGCCGCCGCCCGACGGCGATCTCGTCGTGGTGCCAGCGCGTGCGGTCCTGGTCGGCGAGCCGGACCAGCCGCCCCTGCTCGTCGACCCGGGCGTCCCGGCGGGCGTGCTGCAGCACCATCAGCGCCAGCAGGGCGATCGTGTCGGGTTCGCCGGGCAGCAGCTCGGCGAGCAGCCGGCCCAGCCGGATCGCCTCGGCGGCCGGCCGCGCGCGGGTCAGCTCGGCGCCCGCGGTGGCGCGGTAGCCCTCGGTGAAGAGCAGGTAGACGACCTTCAACACGACCCCGAGGCGGTCCGGCAGTTCCTCGGGCGCGGGCCGGCGCAGCGGGATCCCGGCCCGGGCCATCTTCGCCTTGGCGCGGGTCAGCCGGGCGGCCATCGTCGCCTCGCCGACCAGGAACAGCCGGGCGATCTCGGCGGTCGTCAGCCCGCCCACGAAGCGCAGCATCATCGCCGCGCGGGCGTCCGGCGGCAGCGCCGGGTGACAGCAGGCGAAGAGCATCCGCAACCGCTCGTCACCGTCCGCCCAGCCGTCCGCATCGCCGGCCGGGGTCGCATCGGTGATCAGCAACGGCAGGTGGCGCAGTTCGGTGTCCTCGCGGCGCAGCCGGTCCAGGGCACGCCGCCGGGCGGCGGTCATCAGCCAGCCGCCCGGATTCGCGGGAACGCCCTGCTCCGGCCAGGTCCGCGCGGCGGCCAGGAAGGCGTCCTGCAGGCTGTCCTCGGCCAGGTCGAAGCGCCGCAGCCGGGTGACGAGCAGGGCGAGCAGGCGCACCCAGTGCTCCCGGTGCGCCTGCTCGACCGCGTCGTACGCCAACAGCTCGGGACCTTCCCGTTACATCGTCATCGTGGGTCGGATCTCGACGACCGCGGAGGGCAGTTGCTTGGCCAGGTCGATCGCCGCGTCGAGGTCGTCGGCCTCGACCAGGTAGAAGCCGCCGAACACCTCAGCGGTCTCGGCGAACGGGCCGTCGGTGACGCTGACCTGGTCGCCGTCGTGCCGGATCGTGGTGGCGCTGCTCGACGGAGCCAGCTCGCTGCCACCGCGCATCACACCCCGTTCGACCAGCATCGCCGAAAACGCTTCGTACCGGGCGTACGTCTCGCGGCGTTCGTCGGAGTCGAGGCCCTCCCCGACCTTCTCGTCACCGTAGATCAGCAGCGCGTAATTCATCGTCTCTCCTTCGCAGCAGGTCGATCGCAGGTATGACGCGCGGGACCGGCGATTCTCGACAACGGCGCCGGATCCTTTTTCAGGCCAGCCAGCCCGGCCGGATCAGGCCCGCTTCGTAGGCGTAGACGACCAGTTGGGCGCGGTCGCGAGCGCCCAGTTTGATCATCGCCCGGCTGACGTGGGTCTTCGCGGTGGCTGGGCTGATCACCAGGCGGGCCGCGATCTCGTCGTTGGACAGGCCCTCGGCGACCAGGACCATGACCTCGCGTTCGCGGTCGGTGAGCTGATCCAGCTGCTGCTCCGCCCCGTCCGGGGGCTGCGCCGGCCGACCCCGGCCGCCAGGGGTGGCGAACTCGCCGATCACCCGCCGGGTCACGCTCGGCGACAGCAGCGCGTCCCCGGCCGCCACCGCCCGTACGCCGCGCAGCAGCTCGACCGGCTCGGTGTCCTTGACCAGGAAGCCGGACGCGCCGGTGCGCAGCGCCTCGAAGACGTACTCGTCCAGCTCGAACGTGGTCAGGATGACGACCCGGGTGCCGGCCAGCGCCGGGTCGGCCACGATCCGCCGGGTCGCCTCCAGACCGTCGACGCCGGGCATCCGGATGTCCATCAGCACCACATCGGGCCGGGTCTGAACGGCCAGGCGCACCGCCGCCAGCCCGTCCCCGGCCTCGGCGACGACCTCGATGTCCGGCTCCGCGTTCAGCAGCGCCCGGAATCCGGCCCGCACCAGCGCCTGGTCGTCGGCCAGCAGCACCGAGATCATGAGCCCTCCTCATTCGTCAGGGATACGGGTTCGTCAGGGGTACGGGCAGCATCGCGGCGACCTCGAAACCACCGTCGTCCACGGGGACCGCCGTCAGCTTGCCGCCGAGACTCTCGGCGCGGGCGCGCATGCCGGTGATGCCGCTGCCGAGCGCGGCCCCGTCCGGCGGGACGACGGTAACCGTGCCGGTGTTGCGGACGGTCAGCCGCAGCTCGGCCGGGGCGTAGTCGATCGTGACCTCGGCGGCCGAGCCCGGGGCGGCGTGCCGGCGCACGTTCGTCAGGGCCTCCTGGACGATCCGGTAGGCGGCCCGGTCCACCTCGGCGGGCAGCGGGCGGCGCTCGCCGGTGACCGTCGTGGTCACCTCGAGGCCGGCGCCGGCGGTCAGGTCGGCGAGGCGGTCCAGGCCGAGCGCCGGCTGCCGGGGCGCGGCCTCCTCCTCGGGGCGGAGCACGCCGAGGACCGCGCGTACCTCCCGCAGAGCCTCGGCGCTGGCGGTCTTGATCGCGGACAGCGCCTCGCGGGCCTGCTCGGGCCGGTTGTCCATCAGGTGCAGCCCGACGCCGGCCTGCACGTTGATCAGGGACAGGTGGTGGCCCAGCACGTCGTGCAGCTCGCGGGCGATCCGCAGGCGTTCCTCGGAGGCCTGCCGGCGTTCCTGTTCCTGCTGTGCCCGGGCCCGTTCGGCGCGCACCTTGACCATCTCGGCGTAGTGCTCGCCGCGGACCTTCGCCGCGCCGCCGAGCAGGACCGCCAGAACGAGCCCGGACGCGAGCAGCAACGCGACGCGCAGGTCGGCGCGGGCCGCCCCACTCACCCCGAGCGGGCCGGCGAAAACCCCCAGCACCAGTACGTACGCCAGGTAGCCGGCCGCCCCGCCCACGACCGCGGCCCGGCGCAGACCCTTCTTCGCCACCGTGAACAGGGCGATCACCGGGGCGACGGCGTAACTCCAGTGCGGCGCGGTCAGCACCCCGAAGCCGATCGACGCGGCCCCGCAGACCACCAGCGCGGCCACCGGCGCCTTGAACCGGATCGCCAGCGCGAGCGGCCCGAGCAGCAGCAACCCGTACGCCAGCGGGTGCGCGGGGCCGGTCACCGCGCCCGCGGCGCCCCAGTTGCCGAAGAGGTGGAAACACAGGGCCGCGATGACCCCGCCGCCGGCCCACGAGTGGGGGCGGTTGCGCTCCCAGGGCGGGCGGCGGTCCCGCTGCGCCCACGGCGCCCGCCAGTCACCGTCGGCCCGGCGCGGGCGCGTCTCAGGGCTGCTCGGGGTCACCTGATCGACGCTACGGCAACCGGTCGCGACCTGGCATCGCAGCGGCGGGCTACGGACGGGTGCGCCGTACGGCGTACGCGATGGGCCTGGTCTGCGCCCCGGGGAGTAGTGGCGCGACACCCGCCTGCTCCCGGTGCGGGCCGCGGGATGCGCCCGGCAGCCGACGCGGGCGGCGGCGCCTGCGGGGACACTGGAAGCCAGTCCAGCCCCCCGCCATGGAGGTCACCGTGAACGACACCACCTGGTCCGGGCCCAACCGGGTCCGCACTTCCGACGCCGAGCGCGAGCAGGTCGCCACGATCCTGCGGGCCGCGATGGCCGAGGGCCGTCTCAACCTGGCGGAAGGCGAGGAACGCCTCGGCGCCGCCTACGGCGCGAAGTTCCGCGACGAGTTCGCCGCACTCACCGCCGACCTGCCGGGCGGGGGCCGCAGGGCGCTCGCCGAGACCCCGCAGGCGCGGGCCGCGGCCCACCGGGGCATCCGCCGGCACGCCGGGTTCGTGTTCTTGCTCGCCGTGGCGCTGACCGGCCTGTGGGTGCTGTCCGGCGCCCACTTCTTCTGGCCGGCGATCCCGCTCGCCTTCCTGGTCATCGGCCTGGTCAAGCACAGCCGCCACCGGCGCTACGGCGAATACCACGGCCATCCCGGCAACGTGGCGCCGTGGAACGCGCCGAACTACCGCTGACGACCGCATCCCGAACGCACCCGCCGAACCGGCGGGTGCGTTCGGCTGTGCCCGTGCCCCTGGTTGCTACCGTCGAAACTACAACGATGTGATTCAGCTCGGGCAGACGCGGAAAACAGGGGTGAGCAACCGATGATGGGTCCTTCGCACGCGCTGTCCGGGGCCGCCGTCTGGCTGGCCGGCAGCTGGGCCCTGGACCACTACGCGGGCTACGGACAGTCGCCGCTGGCCATCGGCGTCGGCACCCTGGTCTGCGCGGGCGGGGCACTGCTGCCCGACCTGGATCTGTCCGGCCGGGTGACCACCAATCAGGGCGGCGCCACGGTGGCCCGCACGTTCGGGGTGTTCTCGCTCTTCGCGGCCGAGGTGATCGAGAAGGTGTCGCTGGGCGTCTACACGGCCACGAAGCTGAGCCGGGACCCACGCCGGACCAACGGACACCGCACCCTGACCCACACCCTGCCGTTCGCCGCCCTGGTCGGCTGGGGCACCACGACGCTGGCCGGGCACTACGGCCGGTGGGCCGTGATCGGCATCGTCTTCCTCATGGTCGGCCTGGCCCTGCGCGGCCTCTTCGACAGCTGGGCCGAACGCGCCGGCTGGCTCATCGTCAGCATCACCTCGGCGGTGATCGCCTTCGTCACGGTGGGAAACCTGCCCGGGAACCGGGGCTACCCGATGCTCGGCTTCGCCGTCGGCGTCGGCTGCGTCGTGCACCTGCTCGGCGACCTGATCACCAAGAACGGCGTGCCGATCCTCTGGCCGATCCCGCTGGGCCGCCGGATGTGGAAGATGGTCGGCATCCCGAACAGCATCGCGGTCAAGGTGGGCGGCCGGGGCGAGGTCATCGTGCTGCGCGCCCTGTTCACCATCGTCGCCCTGCTGGCCGTCTTCGGGCTGTTCTACCCGTCCGTGCTGCGGCGCTTCGACATCGAGCTCTGACCCGCGACCTCAGGGTTTGCGGGCGACCGCCGCCCACAGGGGCACCTCGGCGGGCTCGTCCTCGCCCTCGGGGCGCCAGCGCGTGCTGGAGACCAGGCCCGGCTCGATCAGGTCGAGGCCGTTGAGCAGGGCGGCGACCTGCGCCCGGCTGCGGGCCCGGATCTTCGGCACGGCCCGCTCGTTGTAGAAGGCCATCGCCGGCCCGTTCCGCTCGCCGCCCAGCTCCAGCGTGGGGTGGGTCAGGGCGAGGAAACTGCCGGACGGCACGGCCGCCAGCAGCTCGGCGATGATCCGCCGGGCGTCCTCGTCGTCGTGGACGAAGTTGAGGATGCCCAGCATCATCACCGCGACCGGCTGGGCCAGATCGAGCCCGCGGCCCGCTCCGGCGAGCACGGCCGCCGTGTCGTGCACGTCGGCGTCCACATAGTCGGTGCTGCCCTCGGGGCTGCTGGTCAGCAGGGCCCGGGCGTGGCTGAGCACCAACGGATCGTTGTCCACATACACAATGCGTGACTGGGGGGCGACAGCCTGCGCCAGCTGGTGGGTGTTGTCCGCCGTCGGCAGCCCCGTGCCGATGTCGAGGAACTGCCGGATCCGGTGCTCGGCGGCGAGGTGGCGCACCACCCGGGCGAGGAACTGCCGGCTGGCCAGGGCAACGTCGCTGATCACCGGAAACATCTCCCGGATGGCGGTGCCCATCCGGCGGTCCACCTCGAAGTTGTCCTTGCCGTTGAGCCAGAAGTCCCAGACCCGGGCGTTGTGCGGCACGCTCGTGTCGATCGCCGGGCGGTCGCCGTCCTCAGGTGTCACAGCGTGTGAGCTTAGTCCGGCTACCGCTCCGCCGCGAGGTGGCGGCCGATCAGGCTCAGATCGGCCGGGCTCAGCCGCTCGGCACTGGTATTGGCCTGGTGCCAGTACGGGTAGCGCAGCGGCTCGCCACTGACGTCGTCGAGCGCGGCCACCTCGTCGTCGCTGAGCCGCAGGTCGGCGGCGGCCAGGTTGTCGCTCAGCTGGGCCGGGGTCCGCGCGCCGACGATCAGCGAGGTCACCGCGGGCTTGCGCAGCAGGTAGGCCAGCGACACCCGGGCCGCGGAGACGCCGTGCGACTCGCCGATCTTCACCGCCAGCTCGATGGTGTCGTAGAGCTTGTCCTCGTCGTGCACCGGCGGCTCGGACCAATCGGTCAGGTGCCGGCTGCCGGCCGGCGCCTCGACACCGCGCCGGTACTTGCCGGACAGCAGACCGCCGGCGAGCGGGCTCCAAACCAGGATGCCCAGGCCCTGGTCGATGGCGACCGGGACCAGCTCGGTCTCGGCGTCGCGGGCCTGCAACGAGTAGTAGATCTGCTGGCTGGCGAAGCGTTCCAGGTGCCTGGCCGCGGAGATCCCCAGGGCCTTCATCAGATGCCAGGCGGCGTAGTTGGACGCGCCGATGTAGCGGACCTTGCCGCTGCGGACCAGGTCGTCCAGTGCGGTCAGGGTCTCCTCTAGCGGGGTCTGGCCGTCCCATTCGTGCACCTGGTACAGGTCGATGTAGTCGGTCTTCAGCCGACGCAGGCTGGCTTCAGCGGCGCGGATGATGTGGTGCCGGGACAGGCCGGAGTCGTTCGGCCCGTCGCCCATCGGCATCCGCACCTTGGTGGCGATCAGCACCTCGTCGCGCGACGACCCGAGCGCCTCGCCGAGGATCTCCTCGGCCAGCCCGGCCGAGTAGACGTCCGCGGTGTCGATCATGTTGACCCCGGCGTCCCGGGCGAGGGCGATCTGCGCACGGGCGCCGTCCACGCCGATCTGCCCGATCGGACTGGCCCAGCCGGTGCCGCCGAACCCCATCGTGCCCAGAGTCAAGGCGGAAACACGCAAGCCGGTACGCCCCAATTGCCGGTACTGCATGACCGGTGCTCCTCTCGTCTGCAATCCATCGCCATCTACGATAATCCGCAACGGCCGATCGAGAACCGCCCGCGGGGCATCCTCCCCTGCCGACAGTCCGGCGCAGGCCGGTCAGGCGGCGTCGGCATAGCACTCCACGATGGAAACGTCGAGGGGGAAGCGGACCGAGGTCTGGCCGAAGAGCAGGCGTCCGGCCTCGGCGGCACCGGCCCGGACCGCCTCGGCGACCTGGGCCGCCGCCGGCTCGGGGCAGTGCACGACTACCTCGTCGTGGACGAAGAGCACCAGCTCCGCCCGGGTGCCCTCGAGGGCCGTACGCAGGATCGCCAGCAGCACCAGGGCCCACTCGGCCGCGGTCGCCTGGATGACGAAGTTACGGGTGAACCGGCCCCGGGCCCGGCCGGACGCGTCGGCCTGCGGGGTCTCCGCCGAGCCGGCCTCCGCCAGGGGCTCCAGGCCCGAATCACGCGGCGAAGCCGACGACGGCGGGCACGTGCGGCCCAGCCAGGAGCGGACCAGCCCGCCGGCCTCCCCGGTACGGGCGGCAGCCTCCACATACTCGAACGCGGTCGGATAGCTCTGCCGCAGCACCGCCAGGGCCGGGATCGCCGCGCCGCCGGTCTGGCCGTACATCGCGCCGAGCAGGGCCAGTTTGGCGCGGGCCCGGTCGCCGTCGAACGAGTCGCTCGCCAGCGCCGCATACAGATCGCCGGCCGCGGCCGCGCCGGCCAGCCGGGCGTCGCCGGAGACGGCCGCGAGCACGCGGGGCTCCAGCTGGCCGGCGTCGGCGACCACGAACCGCCAGCCCGGGTCGGCGACCACCGCCCGGCGGACCACCTTGGGCACCTGCAGGGCGCCGCCGCCACGGGTGGCCCAGCGGCCGGAGACCACCCCGCCGGGCACGTACTCCGGGCGGAAGCGGCCGTCGATCACCCACGAGTCGAGCCAGGCCCGGCCGTGCGCCGTCCAGATCCGGTACAGCTCCTTGTACTCCAGCAGCGGCTTCACCGCGGGGTGCTCGACCTTGCGCAGCACCCAGGCGCGCGTGTTCGGGACGGCTATGCCGGCCCGGGCGAACGCCCGCAGCACCTCGGCCGGCGAGTCGGGGTGCAGCCCGCGCACGCCGAACGCGTCGTTGATCTCCGCGGTCAGCTCGGCCAGCCGGCGCGGCGGCCCGACCGGTTGCGGCGCCCCGAGCAGCTCGCGCAGCAGCGTCTCGTGGATGTCGGCACGCCAGGGCAGCCCGGCGCGGCCCATCTCGGCCCCGACCAGGGCGCCGGCCGACTCGGCGGCGACCAGCAGCCGGAACCGGCCGTGGTGTTCGGTGCCGGCCATCCGGCGCAGCTGGTCCGCGTACACCGCGGTCAGGTCCTGCAGCTGTCGTGGCCCGGCGGCGACCGACGGGCCCGCCGTGGTTTCGAAGAGCGCGCCCTGGCTCAGGCCCGGCGGCTCGGGAAGCCGCGGCGGCGGATCGGCCGGCACCGGGCGCCCAGCGAGGCGGGCCGACGCGGCGGGCAGCGCCCGCGGCTCACCCCAGTGCCCGGCGTGACCGAGCAGCAGCGCCTCGGTCAGCTCGACGTCGTGGCAGCGCTGCACCCGCACGCCGGCGCGCAGCAGCAACGGATAGACCTCGCTGGTGGCGGCCCAGACCCAGCGGACCGGCCCGGCCGCCTGCCGGTCGCGCACCGCCGCCCCGAGGTCGTCGGCGTCCTGCGCCGGACCAGCCGGGCTGCCGTCCGGGTGCAACGGCTGGAGACGGCCACGGCTGTGCGCTGCCCCGCCCGGCGCCACCACCGCGATCTCCACCCCGACATTGTGCCGCTCACCTGTGACAACTTTGCGCCGCCAGGATCGACCAGCACACCGACGAGGCGGCCGCGGACGGTTTTCGGCGAACGCCCCCGGGTGACCGCGATGGCTCGGGCCGCAGACCGCTACTTGACCGCGCCGGCGGTGAGGCCGGACTGGATCTGCCGCTGGAAGATCGCGTAGACGACGATCATCGGCAGGATCGCCAGGGTCAGCGCGGCGAACAGCGTCGACCACTCTGCGTGGTAACCGGCCGAGACGCTGATGCTGGCGATGCCCTGGGTCAGCACCCACTTCGAGTCGGCGCCCGCGCCCTGCATGATCGCCACCGGCAGCAGGTACTGGTTCCACTGGCCGACGATGTTGAAGATCGTGATGCTGACCAGGCCGGACCGGGCCATCGGCACCATGATCTGGAAGAACGTGCGGGTGTGCGAGGCGCCGTCCATCCTGGCCGCCTCCTCGATCTCCAGCGGCAGGCTCCTGAAGAACGCCGCCAGGAAGAACACCGTGAACGGCAGCGAGTAGGCGATGTACACCAGGATCAGGCCGGTGAACGTGTTGAGCAGGCCGAAGCCCTTGAGGATGAAGAACAGCGGCACCAGGGCCATGAAGGTCGGGAAGGCCAACCCGGACACGAACATGTAGTAGATGAAGCGGTTGCCGAAGAACGTGTACCGGGCCAGCACGTAGGCGGCCATCGAGCCGAACAGCATCGTGCCGGCGGTGCTCACGGCGACCACGAAGATGCTGTTCAGGAAGTAGCGGCCGACGTGCGCCTGGCTCCACGCCTCGGCGTACGTCTGGAAGGAGAGATGCTGCGGCAGCGCGAAGGGCTGGCCCAGGAAGATCTCGGTGTTGTTCTTGAACGAGGCCAGGATCACCCAGATCAACGGGCCGGCGGTGGCCAGCGCCCAGACCACCAGGGCGACGTGGGCGAAGCCGCTGAGCACGTTGACCTCGCGACGGGTGCTCGGCCGCTGGCCGGCCGAGGTGCCGGATCCGGCGGCCGGAGCGTCGGCGCTGGTGCTGGTCGTCATCGACGGGCCTCGCTCAGCTCTCGACGGATTCACGACGGGTGACCCGCAGGGTCAGCGCAGCGAAGGTCAGGGTCAGGAAGAACAGCACCACGCCGAGCGCGGACGCATACCCGGCCTGGGACTCGCCGAAGGCCTTGCGGTAGATCATCAGGCTGAGCACCGAGGTCGCCCCGTCGGGACCACCCCGGTCCACCGACATGATGTTGACCAGCGCGAACGCGTCGAACGCGGCGATGCCGAGATAGACCCAGGCGACCTGGATCGTGCTCCACAGCAGCGGGACGGTGATCCGGAAGAACAGCATGACCCGGGTGGCCCCGTCGAGCGCCGCCGCCTCGTAGATGTCACTCGAGATCGAGCCCATCGCGGCCGAGAAGAGCACCACGTAGAAGCCGACCGCCTGCCAGACGAGCACGGCCAGGATGCAGGCGAGCGCGACGCGCCTGTCGGCCAGCCAGAGCTGCGGCTCGCCGGGCAGCAGGCCGTTGAGCAGCCCGCTGTTGTCCGGGGCGAAGACCCGCCCGAAGATCACCGCGACGATGGCCAGGGCGAGCAGTTGCGGGAAGAAGAAGATCACGCGGTAGAACTTCGAGCCCCAGACCCCGCGTTGGACGCCGCCCTTGGCGCCGCCGCCGACGTTGATGAGGAACGCGAAGATCAGTGCGATCGCGATCGTGCAGATCGGCAGGGCGATCAGCAGGATGATGTTGTGCCGCAGCGACTGCCAGAACTGGTTGTCGTGCCACAGCTTGGTGAAGTTGTCGAAGCCGAGGTAGCGCAGCGGCCCGATTCCGGACCAGCTGTACAGCGACAGCCGGAAGGTCTGCAGGTAGGCCCAGACCACGAAGGTGAAGTAGAGCGCGGTCGGCACGACAAGGAAACCGATGATGAAGGGGTACTTGCCGTGCCGCATGGCGCCTCCGTCCGTGCGCAGCCGACCAGATCAGCGCTTGAACTTCTGGATCGACGAGTCGGCCTTGACCGCGTCGGCGACCTTCTGCATCCGCGTACAGAACGTGTCGGCGCTGCCGCCCTGGTACATCAGCTCGTTCGTCGCGGCGCGGGCCTCGTCGTCGAGCTTCTTGTACCAGGTGTCGAAGCGGTAGCTGAAGACGTCGCTGCCGGCTGCCTTGAGCATGTCGTTACCGCTGGTCAGGCCGGGCGAGATGGTCAGGCCGTCGGTGGCGCCCTGTACCACGGTGAGCGTCTTGGTCAGTTGGGTGAAGCCGATCGCGCCGGCCTTGCTCAGCATGTGCCGCAGGTACTCCATGCCGCCACGCGGGTTCTTGCCCTTGGCTGCGACGAAGAAGATCTCACCGGCGGCGGCGTAGATCGCCGACGACGGCAGCTTGTCCGCGGCGGTGACGCTCGGGACGGGCATGACCGCGTACTCGAAGCCCGCCGGGGTGTCGGCGGCCTGCTCGTTCTCCAGCCAGGAGCCGGACGGGTACATCGCGACCTTGTCCTGGTCCTGCCGCAGCTGGACCTCGGTGTGCCGGTTGCCGAGGAACGCCTTGCTGGAGTACTTCGCACCGATCTCGGCCCAGGCCGCGGCGGCCTGCTTGACCGCGTCGCTCGTCCACGCGCCGGCCTCGAGGTTGTCGATGTTCTTCAGCACGTCCGGCCCGCCGATCTTGGCGGCGCTGGTCAGGATCACCAGGTACTGGTAGTAGGACGCGTTCGCGCCCGCGTACCCGTACGGGGTCATGCCCGCGGCCTTGATCTTGCCGCACAGGGCGGTGAAGTCGGCCCACGTCTTCGGCGGGGTCCAGCTGTTCTTGGCCCACAGCTTGGCGTTGTACCAGATGCCAAAGACGGTGAAGGCGTAGTTCAGGGCGTACGGCTTGCCGTCGAAGGTGCCCTGCTCGACGGTGCCGGGCACCAGGGTGTCCTTGACCGTTTTGCCGGCGATGTCCACCGCCGGGGCGGCGAACAGCTCGGTCAGATCCTGGGCCTGCCCGGCCGTTACCAGCGCGCCCATGTCCATCAGGTTCGAGCCCGAGTTGTCGATCACGTCGGGCGGGGAGCCGGCGTTGATCCGCGGCTGCACGACCGTGGCGATCTGCTCGGTGGCCGAGTAGGTGACCTTCGAGCCTGGCCACGCCTTGTTGTACGCCGGGGTGTCGACGTCGGTCGCGTACTTGGTGCCGAAGCCGCCGTTGAAGATGACGATCTCGATCCCGGCCTTCGGGTCGATACCCAGCGGGTTATCCGCGGACTTGGTGCCCTCGGACTGCTTCTGGGTGCCGTCGGAGCTGCCGACGCAGGCGCTGAGCAGGCCGACGGCGGGGGTCGCGAGCAGGCCGACCGCGGCCGCGCGGCGCAGCAGCGTACGGCGGTCGAGGTCGGACGGCTTGCCGAACATCTCGGACATCTATTTCTCCTCGGAAGGGGGCCGATCAGAGGAAAGGGCGAGGATCAGCCCTTGACGGCACCGGACGTGAGACCGGCCGCGATGTTGCGTTGGATCATCAGGAAGAAGATCACCACCGGCATCGAGGTGATGATCGCACCGGCCATGAGCGGACCCCAGGCGGTACCGCGGCTGGTCTGGTTCAGCAGCAGCCAGGACATCAGGTTCTGCTTCGCCTCGCCGTTCAGCGTGTTGATGATGATGAACTCGTTCCACGCCTGGATGAAGCCGTAGACCGAGGTCGCCACCAGGCCGGGGCCGGTGAGCGGCAGAATGATCCGCCAGAACGTCTGGAACCGGTTGCACCCGTCGATCAACGCGGCCTCGTCCAGCTCGCGTGGGATCGCGGAGATGAATCCCCGCAGAGTCCAGACAGTGTAAGGCAGGATCAGCACCAGGTAGGTGAGGCTCACACCGATCAGGCTGTTGGTCAGGTGCGCCCGCTGCAGCATCAGGAACAGCGGGATGAGCAGCGCCAGGAACGGGACCAGTTGGACCGCCAACACGACCAGGATGATCGCCTTGCGGCCGTAGAACTGGAACCGGGCGATCGCCACCGCGGCCAGGAAGCCGACGACGAGGGCGGCGACCACGGCGACCAGCGTGACGATCAGGCCGTTGAGCAGATCCTCCCGGAAGAACCTGGCGTTGAAGGCGGAGACGAAGTTGTCCAGCGTCGGGTGTTGCGGGACGAAGGACGGGGTGAACTGCAGGACCTCGGGGCCCGGCTTGAACGCCGTGTTGATCACCCAGTAGACCGGGAAGATCATGATGACCGAGAAGATGATTCCAGCGAAGTTCGCGAAGAAGGTACCGGCTTTACTGCGGCCGACCGTGATCGTGCCCTCGGAGTCGGGGGCGGTCCTACGCTTGCGCGCGGCGACGGCCGAACGGGTCTGCGGGGCGAGGACAGCCATCAGTCCACCTCTCCGATCTTGAACATCTGCCGGATGTAGAAGGCCATCACGCCGAGCATCAGCAGCACGGTGATCACCGAAATCGCCGACCCGAGGCTGTAGTTGGAGCGGCCGAACGCCTGCGTGAACGCGTACGTCGCCAGGGTCTGGTATTCGGCTTCGACCTTGCTGTCGCGCAACACCCAGGGCTGGGTGAACAGGCCGAAGTTCCAGATCACCGACAGCGTGGTGACGATGACGATCAGCGGCCGCACGATCGGCAGGGTGATCTTACGTAGCGCCTGCCAGGCGGAGGCGCCGTCGACGGTGGCCGCCTCGATCAGTTCCTTGGGCACCTGGGTCAGACCGGCGTTGAGGGTGATCGCCAGGAACGGCACCCCCGCCCAGACGACCAGCGAGGTGATCACGATCCAGCCCTGCGTCGGGTCCACGAACCAACTGTGGTTCTTGAAACTCACGAACGGCAGCTTGTCGATCAGGTAGTTCAGCACGCCGAAGTCGGCGTCGGTCATCCATTTGAAGATCTGCGCCGCGACCAGCTGCGGCATCGCCCAGACGAACATCATCGCGACGACCATAAGCAGCCGGACCCAGCGGTGCACCCGGCGCATCAGCAGCGCGACGGCCAGGCCGAGCAGCACGGAGATGACCACCGAGACGGCGGTGAAGACGACGGTACGGCGGACCACGGCCCAGAAGACCGGGTCGTTGAGCACCTTGGTGTACTGGTCGACACCGACCCACGGGGGTGTGCGGCCGGTAAGCAACTCCCGCAGCCGCATGTTCTGGAAGGACAGGATGATCATGCGGTAGAGCGGGTAGCCGAGCAGGCCGAACAGCGCCAGCAGGGCGGGCAGGGCGAGCAGCCACGGCGTACGCAGGTCGGTGCGGCGGCGCCGCTGGCCACCGGCCCGGCGCGATGGGCCGTCGCCGGGGGCCGGGGACTGTCGGGTCGTCGGGGAGTCGACGGCGTACATCGGTCTCTCCTCTCCAGGGGAGGGTGCCGGTCACGCTGGCCGGTGCCGCCCGCCGGGTTGCGGCGGGCGGCACCGGTGTATCAGCCCTCGTTCAGAATGGTGTTGATCTGCCCGTCAGCCCACTTGGCGCCGTCGGCGACCGACTTCTTGCCGGTGAGGATGTCGCGCAGCATCTGCTGCATGACGGTCGCCTTCTCCACGTCCGCCCACTTGTTGGCGTTCGGGGTGAACCAGCTCGACTTCGCGGCCGCCGCGGCGGCCTCGCTGCCCTTCTGAGCGGCGGCCTTGTCCAGCAGCGCGGTCGAGTTGGGCAGCACGCCCTTCTCGATCAGACCCTGCATCGAGGTACTGTCCGTGAAGTACTTGATCCACTGTGCGGCCAGCACCTTGTTCGCACTCTTCTCCGTCACGCCGAGGTTCGAGCCGCCGAGGAACGACGGGGTCTCGGGCATCGGCGCGGTCGCCAGCTTGCCGAACACCTTGGTGTTGACCAGCTTGGAGTTGGGGTTGTTCGGGTCCTTCTTGACCTGCTCGGCAGCACCCCGCTCCCAGGTGTTGCCGTAGAAGATGCCGGCCTCACCCTGCGAGAAGATGGCGGCCTGGTCGTTCTCGTCCTTCGACGGGTCGGCCTTGGAGTACTTCTTCACCAAGTCGACCCAGCGCTGCAGGCCCTGGATGGAGGCGGGCTGCTCAAGCTGACCCGCCCACTTGTCGCCGTTCTTGACCGCGATCTCGCCACCGGTCGCCTTGACCCAGCTCATCGCCGCGTACCAGTTGGTCGGCATGTAGATCGGGCCGAACTTCGAGTCGCCCCTCTTCGCGGCGGCCAGCTTGTCGGCGTCGGCGAGGAAGTCCGCGTACGTGGTCGGCGCCGCCGAGATGCCCGCCGCCTTGAACAGGTCGGTGCGGTAGATCATGACCCGAGCGCCGGCGTAGTACGGCACGCAGTAGGTCTTGCCGTCGAGCGCGCAGGCGCCGGAGAGGCCGGTCAGCCAGGTGTCCGAGTTCTCGAAATCGGTCTTGTTCAGCGCAGCGAAGCCGCCGTTGAACACGTACTTGGAGAACTCGGTGTTGCCGAGTTCCACCACGTCGGGAACGTCTGTGCCGGCCAGCGTCGCGTCCAGCTTGGTGAGGTGGTTGGCCCACTGCTGGTACTCGACGTTGACCTGCGCGCCGGTGGCGGCGGTGAACCGCTTCGTGGCGTCGTCGACGACGTTCTGCCAGGACGACTGAGCGTCGACCATGAGCCAGACCTTGATGGTCTTACCCGCTCCGTTGACCGCTCCGGTCGCACTCGCCGTCACGTTATTGTCGTCGCTCGAAGTGCCACAAGCGGCGGCACCGAGCAGCGTCGCGGCCAGCGCCGCGGCAACCGCGATTCTGCGCTTCACACTTTCCTCCTTGAGGGGGTTCTCTTGCGATGGGGTGGGTGCGTCAGGTCGTGCCCCGCCGCGAGCGGCGGTGGTTTGCGGTCATGGCGAACTCCCGTCTTTCACGGCCTTGTGACCGTGGACGGCCTGGGCGGTGCGCTGGAACGCGGCATGCGAACGTTCGTGGGTCCGCTGCGCGACGGCGACGTAAAGCAGGTCGAGGACGACCAGTTGCGGGTGCCGCGCGGAGAGCGCGTCCGGCCGGAAGGTGGTCGCCTGGGTGGCGGTGAGCAGCACGATGTCGGCCAGCTCGGCCAGCGGAGATTTTCCGAAGCTGGTCAGCGCGATGGTGGTCGCGCCGCGGCTGCTGGCCTCGGCGAGCAGCTCGATGGTCTCGCCGGTCGCGCCGCTGTGCGAGATGCCCAGCGCCACATCGCCCGGGCGGGCCAGCGCGGCGCTGGCCAGGCCGTTGTGCACGTCCGTCCACGCCCAGGCGGCCACGCCGATGCGGTGCAGGCTGAACTGCATCTCCTCGCCCACCAGTGCGCTGCCGCTGGCGCCGAAGATGTTCACCCGGGGGGCGCCGGCGATGGCGATGGCGGCGCGTTCCACCTCGGCCAGGTCGAGCCGGGCGGCGGTGTCGTGCATCGCTTGGGTGTCGGCGGCCATGATGTGCCCGAGCACCCGCTCAAGCGGGTCGCCGGGCTGGATCTCGCGGCCGATGTCGATGGTCCAGCCGGCCGCGCGGGCCCGGCCGGTCTCGGCGGCGATCCCGAGGCGCAGGTCGGCGTAGCCGTCGAAGCCCAGAGCGCGGCAGAAGCGGGTGACTGTCGCCGGCGAGGTGCCGCTGCGCTCGGCCAGCTCGACGATGGTGGCCCGGGAGGCGGCGGCGGGGTCGGTCAGGACCTGCTCGGCCACCCGCTGCAGGGCGCCGGTGAACTCGGGCAGCAGCGTGCGGATCCGGATCAGGGCTCCGGCCGAGGCGTCGATCGGGGCCGGGTGGAGTTCGCGCACCGGCGCGTCGACGATGACCGTCGATGCGGTGCGGTCCCCCTCTGGCTCGATCATGCGCCGTCCGATCAGGAAGGAGTGTTAACTATCGCGGTAAAATTTCTTACTAATCACCCCTCGCTGTCAATACACTGGGCGAAGTTTTCAAACCGTTACCTGATCGGCGTCGATGCGGCGGAGCCGGTGAGCACGGCGAAAGACCCGCACGACGCGGGGAGGCGACCGGAAACGATCAGGCGCTGTCGCGGACCGCCTGCAGGAAGACCTCGGAACGGTGCTCGAAGTTACGGAACCGGCCGTAACTCGGCGCGGCCGGCGACAACAGCACCACACCGTGGGCCGGGGTCAGCTTGCGGGCCAGCCGCACCGCCGCCGGCAGATCCTCGGCGTTCTCGGTGCGCACCCCGGGCAGCCCGGCCAGCTCGGCCAGGATCCGCGGGCCGCTGTCCGGCAGGCCGATCACGGTGATCTCCAGTTCCCGCAGGTGCTCGCGCAGCGGCGCGTAGTCCAGGCCGCGGTCGGTGCCGCCGACCAGCACGGTCAACGGGCGGCCCGCGTACGCGTCGATCGCGTGCATGGCCGAATACGGACTCGTCGACAGCGTGTCGTCGACGAACGTCAGGCCGGACCCGTCCGCGATCTCGGTGAGCCGGTGCGGCAGGCCGGCGAACGACGCGACCGCCTTCTCCAGCACCGACCGCGCGTCGACCACGTCCACGCCCATCCCGTCGAGCACCGCCAGCGCCACGCACAGATTGCGGCCGTTGTGCGCGCCCTTGAGGGTCAGCGTCTCGCGGGAGAACAATCGGGTGTCGCTCACCCACACGACGCCGTCATCGATCCGGAATCGCGAGTCGGCGGTGCCGACGGCGATCGGCGCCCAGCCGGACACGTCGCGGGCGTTGACCAACTCGCCCATCAGCCGCTCGTCGGCGCCGTTGACCACGATCAGCTGCGGGCCATGCGCCAGAATGTTCAATTTGTCCGAGTAGTACTCGCGCTCGCCTCCGTGCGCGTCGAGATGCTCGGGGAACAGCGAGGTCACCACCGCCACCCGCGGCGAATCGGTCAGATCCGAGCACTGATAGCTGGACAGCTCCAGCACGTAGAGCTCCGCTTCGGGCAGGTCCAGCACCGGAACGCCGATGTTGCCGCCGAAGACGTTCGGCCGGCCGACCGCGGCGAGCAGGTGGCTGATCAGCGCCGACGTGGTGCTCTTGCCCTTGCTGCCGGTCACCCCGACGGTCCGGGCCGCGTGGTCGGCCATCCACAGCGCGCTGCCACCGGTCACCGGGACGCCACGGGCGCGCAGCTCGGCCATCCACGGGTGGGTCTGCGGCACGCCCGGCGAGCGGACCACCACATCGGCGGTGACGAGTGCCGGGAAGGCATGATCACCACCGGCCAGCGGGGCCCGGGCGGCCAGTTCGCCTTCCCAGGGCACGGAGAGGAAGTTGGCGCTGTCGTCGACCGCGATCAGCCGCGACGGTTTCTGCGCCGCGATGGCGGTCACCGCGGCGCGGCCCTCACGGCCGGTCCCCCAGACCGCAACCGAACGGCCGGCGAGGTCTGCCAGGCGCACGTCGTCTACTCCCTTGGTCGAGCCGCATGAGTCCCGTGGTCGAGTCGCATTAGTATGGCTCGTCGACACGACGACGGGAGTCAACGGGTGCGTTCGCATTTCGAGGTCATGCGGTTCCCGGCGGCTGCCTTCGATCCCTCGACCGGCGTCGCCACCTTCGACTACGAACTGGTGGGCGACACGAGCGAGGCGTTCACCGAGACGATCACCTTCCCGCTGCCGGCGTCCGGGGCCGTGCCGCCGGTGTTCCACCGGGTGCTCGAACTGCTGCACGTGGTGGCTGGGGTGAGCTACTACAAGGCCGGCGCGCCGCGCCGGGTCGAGGCGCCGCGTCCCGTTCCGGCCGAGGCGGCGGCGTTGTTCACGGCCGTCTACAGCAAAGGCCTGGCGGAGTACGCGTACCGAAACGATCTGCCTTTCGTCCTTGATCTGCAGGTGAGCGTGCCGGGCCGCGCGGACGCCGCCGCCCCGGTCGACAACGCCGACGGCCGGCCGCTGTCGGCGGTCGGCGGCGGCAAGGACTCGATCGTCACGTGTGAGATCCTGCGCACGGCCGGTCTCGACCCGGTGCCCTTCTCGGTCAACCCGAACCCGGTGATCGGGCAGGTCAACGCCGCCTCCGGGCTGGCCCCGCTGGCCGCCCGGCGCACGCTCGACCCACGCCTGTTCGAGCTGAACGCCGCCGGCGCGCTGAACGGCCATATCCCGGTCACCGCGATCAACTCGCTGATCGCGATAGCCACCGCCGCCCTGCACGGCCTCGGCCCGGTGGTGATGTCCAACGAACGCTCGGCCTCGGACCCGAACCTGATCTGGAACGGCCACGAGGTCAACCACCAGTGGTCCAAGGGCGTCGAGGCGGAAGGGCTGCTGCGCGCCGCGGTCACCGCACACACCGGGCTGACCGAGCCGTACTTCTCGCTGCTGCGCTCGTTGTCGGAGCTGCACATCGCCCAGCTGTTCGCCCGGCACACCGGCTACGACGATGTGGTGACCAGCTGCAACAAGGCGTTCAAGCTGCATGACCCGACCGTGCGCTGGTGCGGCGACTGCCCGAAATGCCGCTTCGTCTTCCTGGCCCTGGCGCCGGCGATGAGCCGCGAGCGGATCACCCGGATCTTCGGCAGCGATCTGCTGGCCGACCCGGCGCAGATCCCCGGCTTCTTCGAACTGCTGGGCATCGACGCGCACAAGCCGTTCGAGTGCGTTGGCGAGGTGGAGGAGTCGGTGGTCGCGCTCGGGATGCTGGCCGCCGACCCGCAGTGGGCGGGCGCCCCGGTGGTGGACGCGCTGGTCGCCGCGGTGCCGGCCACGGCGTGGGCGACGGCCTCGAAGGACGACGTGCTGACGCCGAGCGGTCCGAATTTCATCCCCCCGGCGTACGCGAAAGCCCTGGCCACGACCCTGGCCACCCAGTAGCCGAAGGAGGGCACCGGTCTCAGCCCTACGGCGAATCGTGGTGGATGCGCGCCGGGTCGACGCCGAGCAGGCGCAGGGCGGCATCGGTCGCGGCCAGCATCGGCGGCGGCCCGGCCAGATAGACCTCGTGCCCGGACCACTCGCCGTAGGCCGCGACCGCGTCGGTGACCAGGCCGGAGGCGTACGGGCCGGGGTTGCCCTCGGAGATCACCGGGACGACCGTGGCGCGCTCGCAGGCGTGGGCGATCTGGGCGATCTCGTCGATGTCGTACAGCTCGTCGAGGTTGCGCACGCCCCAGAAGAGCACCACCGACCGCGGGTCGCCGGTCACCGCCAGCTCGGTGAGCAGCGCCTTCAGCGGGGCGACACCGGTGTCCCCGGCGATCATCAGCAAATCGCGTACCGGCTCGTCGGGCAGGCCCATCGCACCCTCGGCCCGGGCCAGGCGCACGGTGTCACCGACCCGGGTGTGGTGCACGAGGGTGCCGCTGACCCCGGTGGTGGTCTTGGCCCGCACGTGCAGTTCGACCAGATTGTCGCGCCGCGGCGAGCCGGCCAGCGAGTACGGCCGCCAGGTGCCGGGCAGGGCGGCGACCTCGATCCGGGCGTACTGGCCGGGGCGGAACGGCATCGGCAGGTAGGGCCGCAGCCGCACGACGGCCAGGTCGGGCCGGCGCAGGTCGTGCGACACGACCACCGCCGTCCACCGGGTGGGCTGGTAGCCGGTCATCTGCGCGCCGTGCTCCAGCCATTCGTGCACGCGCTGCCAGGTCTCGCGCCAGGCCAGGTCGAACTCCTGCCGCAGCTGCCCGCCGGCCATTCCGGCCCGCATCGCCTCGGCCAGCGCCGCGCCGAGGAGTTGCGGCTGCTGCGGCCGCACCCCGGCTTCCGCCAGGGCCGCACCGAGCTGCGCGCAGCCGGCCGCCAGCGCGGGCGGATCGTCCAGGTTGTGCACGAGCCAGGTCAGGGCGGCGGCCAGCTGGTCGCGCTGGACCACCGGACCGCCCGGCAGGGCATCGAGCACCTGCGGCTGTGCCTGCAGCAACGCCGCCCGCAGCCGGGCGGCGACCTCCTGCGGCCCCCCGGCCAGCGACAGGCTGTTGCTGAGCAGCCGTTGCATTTCGTGCTGCGCGGCGGCGTCCGCGGGATCCATCCCGTCACCGGGCAGTGCCACAACGGCTTCATTTTCCCGTACGGAATTCTCGCGTGCGGCTGGGGCCGTCGCCCTGACCGGCAGCAGCGGTTCGCCCGGCATCGGATTCGCGATGTACGGGATCACCGGGCCGCCCGGAATGTTGTCGATCGGGTCAAGCCCCGTGACCGGGGTCATCGCGGTCAGCCCCGGGACGCTGCCGGCCGGCCGGCCGTACGGGAACGGCCGGGTCCCGTGGTCGGTGGGCCGGCCCGCCGGGGCCGGCGCGTCCTGGGGGGAGGGCGAGGCCGGGGTCACAGCTCCTCGCGAGGTGGTCGGGGTGGGGTCGGCCGGCCCGGACATGATCGGGAAGCCGGTGAGCCGGTGAAAACCGCCGCCTGACGTGGCGACCGGAAGCGACACCGGCGCGGCCGCCGGGGACTCGACGGCAGCCGGAGACTCGGAGACGGGCTGGGGCGACGGGGGCTGGGGCGACGGGGGCTGGGGCGACGGGTCGGGCGCGGTGGTCGCGGGGGGCCAGTTCGGGTGGACGAGGTTCTGCGGGTTCGCGGGCGCGCTGTGCGCTTCGGGGGCACCGGCTTCGGCTGCGCGCGTACGCTCAAGATCCTCGGCGGCCAGTGCGGCAGCCGCATCCGCCGCGCCCACCTCGACCGCCTCGGGGGCCGCGGTCCTCAGCCGGATGGCCCGCAGCAGCGCCAGCAGGTGCGGCTGGTCGGATCCGGAACCGGTCGACGACACCTGCACACCCCCGGACACGGCGGACGACGCGGACAGTGCAACCGTACTGCCGACGGGACTCCAGTGTCGGCTACCGGGCCTCAGCTCCGGGACAGGCGGCGGCGGGTAGTGCAGAATTTCGGGGTGCCAATGCTACC
This sequence comes from Actinoplanes sp., assembly GCA_032160305.1. GTDB lineage: Bacteria > Actinomycetota > Actinomycetes > Mycobacteriales > Micromonosporaceae > Actinoplanes. The sequence continues at coordinate 5,227 of JAVHVY010000345.1, read as the reverse complement.
GATCAGCAGCGCGGACGACGAGCGCATCGCCGACTACCGGGCCCTCACCGACCTCGAACTGCGGACCCGGTGGGAGCCGCCGAACGGGCTCTTCATCGCCGAGGGCGAACTGGTGCTGCAGCGCGCGATCCGGGCCGGCTACCGGTTACGCTCCGTGCTGATCGACGAGAAGCGGGTCGGCCAGATCGAGGATCTCCCGGCCGAGGTGGCGATGTACACAGCGGCACCGCGGATCCTCGAATCGATCACCGGATTCCACGTCCACCGCGGCGTTCTGGCCTCGTTCCACCGCCGCCCGCTGCCCGATCTGGCGAGCGTGCTGGCCGGCGCCCGCCGGCTGGCCGTCCTCGAAGGCTTGAACACGCACACCAACCTCGGCGCTCTCTTCCGCAGCGCCGCCGCCCTGGGCATCGACGCCGTCGTCCTCTCCCCCACCTGCGCCGACCCGCTGTACCGCCGCAGCGTGCGGGTGAGCATGGGCGAGGTCTTCGCCATCCCGTACGCCAAGGCTTCGGACTGGCCGCAGGCGCTGACGGCGATCCGGGCGGCCGGCTTCACCCTGCTGGCGATGACCCCGGCCGACGACGCCGTCGCGATGCAGCACCTGAGCGCCGCCCAGCGCGCCCGGCCGGCCCTGCTGCTGGGCGCCGAAGGCCCCGGCCTCACCCGGCAGGCCCTGGACGCGTCCGACGTACGGGTCTCGCTGCCGATGCGGAACGGCGTCGACTCGCTGAACGTCGCCACTGCCGCGGCCATCGCCTTCTGGGAGCTGTCCCGCGAGGACACCGCCGGCGGCCGGGCTCAGTCCACCCGGTAGGTGAGGTGGGTGGCGGTGCCGGACGCGCGCACGTGGATCTGGCGCAGCGCCCGCGGGCGGGTCCCCGCGTCGAAGAGCGGTGTGCCCGAACCGAGCAGTACCGGCGACAGGTGCAGCCGCAGCTCGTCGAGCACCCCCGCCGCCAGGCAGCCACGGATCAGCGCGGCGCCGCCCATCACCACCACATCGCGGTCGTCGGCCACGGCGACGCCCTTGGCGACCGCGCTGCGCACCCCGTCGACCACGAAGGTGAACCGGTCGGCCAGCCGCACTTTCGCGGGCGGCCTACGGGTCACGACCAGGACCGGCTGCTGGCCCACCTCGGCGGCACCGTAGCCCATGTCGTCGGTCCAGCCGTGCGGGCTGTCGACCACGTCGAAGAGGCGGCGGCCCATGATCACCACGCCGGTCGCGTCCGTCGCATCGGCGAGCACCTGCTTGTCGATCGCGTCGCCGGCCAACGCCCAGGTGTGCAGGCCCGCGCCGCCGGCGCCCAGCCCGTGCTCGGGATCAGCGCCCGGCCCGGTGACGAATCCGTCCAGCGACACCGAGATGTCCGCGACCACCTTCGCCATGCCGACCACTCCTCGGAGAATCGCGTGCGCTGTTCTCCGAGCATGCCACCTTCAGGCCCGCGGGATCAGGCGCCCGCCGGTCCAGGCCAGGCCCATGCCGGCGGCCAGCAGCACCAGGGCACCGATGGTCGGCAGCGGCCGGATCGCGTAGCCGCCCGCGCCGATCGAGATCGCGGCCAGCATCAGCAGCACCCCGTCGGCCGGGTTGACCAGCTTCGAGCGGAAGACCGACCAGCCCAGCAGCAGCCAGCCCACGCCGATGACGGCGAAGGCGCCACCCACGACCGCGTGCTGATACTCGAACGGCAGCCGGCTGCCGTTCGCGAGCACTCCCGGGGGCAGCGCGGCCAGCGGGAGCAGCAGGGTCGACCCGATCAGGCCGGTCAGCATCCCGGCCACCGCGGTGCGCCGGGTGCGGGAGCCGGCGAGCAGCGCGGTCAGGGCGATCATCGAGACGGCGCAGAGCCAGCCGGCCACGAGCCGCACCGCGAGCGGCCCGGGCAGGGTGGGCACGCCGAGCGTCGACCAGCCGTAGATCACGGCGCCGAGGGGCAGGGCCCACAGCGCCATCCGCGCATAGCGTCGCACGGACCAGATCCAGACTGCTTCGCGTACGGGTAGCGGGTGATCGTGATCGACGGGCCGCGCGGCGCCCACCCAGGCGGGTGCGACTCGCAGCGGGCGTCCGCTCGCGGTCTGGTGCTGGCTGATGCTCATGGCGCCGCCTTGTGAGCTCGAGCCGAGCGGCCGGGGGCACCGTCGGGAATCCTGCCGACAGCATTCCACCTGGACCACGCCCTCGGGGCGAAAACACCCGTAATGCACCGAAAAACGACACGTCTGGTGCTACCGGTGCTCCCGGGACGCGTTCCGGCCGGCCTGAGGGGAGATCGGGCCGGCCGGAACCGGGATACTCAGGCGCGTTCGGGCTCGACCGCGCCGTTGTAGTCGGCGCTGCCCAGCGCCGCCGCCGGCGGGATCGCCTCCGGAGCCGGCAAGGCGGACTGGCCGCGGTCGCCGGACACCTGCGCCTCGGCGGCGCGGACCTGGGCGTTCACCCGTTCCGCCTCGGCCGCCGCGGCCTGGGCCGCCTCGGCCGCCTCGCGCTCGACCGCGCCCGCGTCAACCGTCGAGTGCGGCAGGTCGCCGACCATGTTGGCCAGACCGCCTAGTGCGCCACCCATGCCCTCCAGGGCCCGGGTCAGCTCGGTCGGGACGATCCAGACCTTGTTCGCGCTGCCGTTCGCGATCTGCGGGAGCGCCTGCAGGTACTGGTAGGCCAGCACCTTCTGGCTCGGGTTGGCCTCGTGGATCGCGGTGAAGACCGTGCGGATCGCCTTGGCCTGGCCCTCGGCCGTCAGGATCCGGGCCTGCCGGTCACCGTCGGCGCGCAGCACCGCGGACTGCTTGTCACCCTCGGCCGTGAGAATCTGGGACTGCTTGACACCTTCGGCGGTCAGGATCGCGGCGCGGCGGTCCCGTTCGGCGCGCATCTGCTTCTCCATCGAGTCGCGGATGCTCGGCGGCGGCTCGATCGCCTTGATCTCGACCCGGGTGACCTTGACGCCCCACCGGCCGGTCGTCTCGTCGAGCACCCCGGACAGGTGCCGGTTGATCTCCTCGCGGCTGGTCAGCGCCCGCTCCAGGTCGAGCGAGCCGATCACGTTGCGCAGGGTGGTGACCGTGAGCTGCTCGATCGCCTGGAGGAAGTTGGCGATCTCGTAGGTGGCGCGCACCGGGTCGACGACCTTGAAATACAGCACAGTGTCGATGGAGACGACCAGGTTGTCCGAGGTGATCACCGGCTGCGGCGGGAACGAGACGACCTGCTCGCGCATGTCCACCTTGGTGCGGACCGCGTCGACGAACGGGACCAGCAGGTTCAGCCCCGGGTTCAGAGTGCGCTTGTACTTGCCCAGGCGCTCGACGACGTCCATTCGTTGCTGCGGGACGATTCGCACGGACCTGATGAGCGTGATCACGGCGAACAACGCGATCACGAAGATCAACAGGCCGATCACAATTTCCATGACGCCTCTCCATTATAAATTCGGCAGGTTGTCGCGCCACACGATCGCCGTGGCGCCCCGTACCTTGACGACTCGGACGCGTTCGCCGGGCAGGTATTTCTCAGTCCCGTCGAAGGAGCGAGCCTGCCACATCTCGCCATCGATCTTGATCATGCCACGGTCCGCGTCGACCTCCTCGAGGACCAGGCCGTGCGAGCCCTCGATCGCACCGATCCCGAACGCGGCGTCGCCGGCCTCAGGCGTTGCGTGCCGCAGGATGATCGGCCGGATCGCCCCGAGCGACAGGCCCGAGACGATCGCGAAGACGATGACTTGGAGCAGCAGCGGGGCACCCAGGCCGGCCGCGCCGGCCGCGCCGAGCGCGCCCGCCGCGAACATGGCCACGAGCAGGGTCGCGGTGAAGGCCTCGGCTACCGCCAGGGCGACAGCGAGCACGATCCACATAACCGCTTCCACACACAGATCGTGACACGTTCGCGCCTCTGCGGCGACGCCGCGGCGAGGTTATCCGCACAGGCGCACCTCAGACCCAGGCCGGCGGCGCCGAACTCGCACTCATCGAAGGCGCTCAGCGCGGCGAGCCGGCGGAACTCGGCCGCCGGGCACGCCCGCGGCACCGTGCCGAGAGTCCACGTCGACCCCTCGCATGCTGGCGCGTAGCCAGATCCAGATCACCCCAGTTAGACAGGATATCCCCGACCCGAGAGGCCACCCGTGTCCCTGCTGAGCGAAACCGGCCGTCGCGTCACCGAGATCGCTGCCCGGGCGCAGTCCGCGGGCCGGGCCCCGTCGCTGGTGGTGGGCGTCGTGCGGGACCGCGCGCTGGTGCATTTCACCGGCGCCGGGGCGCAGCCCCGGCCCGACCCGAAGACGCAGTACCGGATCGGCTCGATCACCAAGACGATCACCGCGACGATGGTCATGCAGCTGCGCGACGAGGGGTTCTTCGAGCTCGACGACCTGCTCTACCGGCACCTGCCCGGCACCTCGGTCGGCGGGGTGACCCTGCGGCAGCTGCTCGCGCACGTCTCCGGGCTGCAGCGCGAGCCGGACGGCCCGTGGTGGGAGCGCAGCCCCGGCGGCGGCGTCGACCGGCTGCTGTCCGAGCTGGCCTTCGACAAGCTGGCCGGGCCGCCGTTCCGCCGCTACCACTACTCCAACCTGGCCTACGGGCTGCTCGGCGCGGTGCTGGAACGGGTCACCGGGGAGAGCTGGGCAGCGCTGGCGAGCAAACGGGTACTCGACCCGCTGGGCATGAAACGCACCACCTATTCCCCCGTCGAGCCGTACGCCCGGGGCTACGTGGTGCACCCGATCCACGGCAGCCTGCACGAGGAGCCCCGGCTGGACGCGGGCGCGATGGCCCCGGCCGGCCAGCTCTGGTCGACGGTCACCGACATGACCAAATGGGTGGCGTTCCTGGCCGACCCGGCCCCGGCCCTGCTGAGCCGGGAGACGGTCGACGAGATGTGCACGCCGGTGGTGGTCGCCGACGAGTCCTGGACGGGCGGGCACGGCCTCGGCCCGCAACTCTTCCGGGACGGCGAGCGGGTGTACGCCGGGCACAGCGGCTCGATGCCCGGCTACCTGGCGCAGATCGTGGTGCACCGGCCGTCCCGGACCGGCGTGGTCGTCTTCGCGAACTCGTACAACCTGCGCGGGACGAGTGTCAGGGCGATCGGGATCGAGGCGCTGCGGACCGTGCTGGAGGCCGAGCCCGCAGCTGCGGAGCAGCCGTGGAAGCCGTCCGAGCCGCCCGCGGGCGAGGCGGCGCAGCTGTGCGGGCGCTGGTGGTGGATGGGCCA
>JAVHVY010000338.1:0-7522 GCA_032160305.1 Actinoplanes sp. | reverse complement strand
GGACCGTAGCGGGCGGCGAGCGAGCCCAGCCAGGCGTAGATCAGGTTGGTCTTGCCGGAGCCGGACGGGCCGCCGATCAGCGCGTGCGGCGGGTCGTCGCCGAGCGGCACCATCACCAGGGCACCGTCCGGGCCGTCCCCGATCGGCGCGATCAGGCCGTGCGCCGACGACTCGATCCACAGCCGGCGCGGTTCGAGGTCGCTGAGCTGGGCCGGGCCGGGGCCGTCCTGCAGGCGTTCGGAGGTGGTCCGGCAGAACGCGGCGATCCGGTCGGGCGGCGGCGGCTCGTCCAGCGTGATCCGCAGGTCACCCGTGCTCTCGACGGTCGCACTGCCGTCGCCGGCCACGGCGACCCGCTGCACGGTCGGGTGCGGCTCCAGCTCCAGACCCCGGACCAGCAGGTGTACGCCGCAAGCCACCCCGGTCCGGACGATCCGGTCCAGTTGGGCGCGCTGCCCCGGGGTGATCTCGCCGGCACTGATCTGGTCGATCAACAGCACGAGTACCCGCCACGGCTCGGCCCGGGGCCCGCTGGCCGCGGCGGTCAGCTGGGCCAGCGAGGTGAACTCGCCGGCCAGCACGCTCTCGTTGATCCGGCAGATGTGGTCGACCAGGTCGTCGAGCATCAGGTCGAGACCGGCCGGGCTGACGAAGGACATCAGGCCGGCGTTGCCCAGCGGCCCGAACGCGGCCAGCGCTCCGCCCAGGTGCTCGGGGTCGTAGACGCTCAGCCGCAGGTCGCCGGCCCGGGTGGTGCCGAGTGCCCGCAGCAGCAGCCCGGCGATCACCCCGTCCGCGGTGCGCTGGTCGCCGGTGAGGACCAGATGGGCGGTGTCCAGCATCGGCAGCAGGGCGGGCAGGGTGCTGTGCTCGTACGCGATGGAGCCGATCCGCAGCAGGCCGGTGTTGCTGGTGCGTTCCGGCTCGCCGGGTTCCCAGCTGCGCCACGGCGCTCCGGCCGCGCCGGCGGCGCAGCGGGAGGCCAGCGACTCCACACTGGCGCTGAGCGAGGTGGACTCGTCGGTGAACCGGCGCGCGATCTCCCGCCGGGCGTACTCGCGCGCCTCGGCGAGCTGGGCCAGGCAGGTCGCGTAGGCGTCCCGGACCAGCATCTTGCGGCGCTGGGCCTCGCCCCGCGCGGACTCGGCAGTGGCCAGCACCGACCGGGCGGTCCCTCGTGCTTCGGCCAGCTCCTGCCGGACGCCGGTGACCAGCTCCCTGCGGTGTCTACCCACAGCATTCCCCGGAACTCACGTTCGGGGATATTATCCGTTTTGCCCGATAAGGGAGAGTTATCCGCCGCGTGTCGCGTTCGCGGTCGTGGTTCGGGTCAACCAGCGCGGGTCCGAACTCACCAGATCGGTCCACAGCCGGCCGGCCACCACCTCGGCCCCCTCGCTCTGCCACTGCCGCAGCGACCGCTTCGGCACATACCGCCGGAACCACTCCAGAGCCCGCCGGCCGTCCCGGTCCAGCCCCTCCGTCCGCGGCCGGCGCCCGTACGGCCGCAGCCCCAGCACGCAGCAGTAGTGCAGCGCGTTGTAGTGCCGCCAGTCCTCGGTCGTCCCGAACAACCCGTTCGGCTTGAGCCGGGCCACGCTCTCCACCAGCACCGCCCGCAGCTCGACCGCCCGGGCCAGCGGCCGGTCCGCGGTCGTCCCGGTCAGCCGGCGGTCGACAGTGGGCAGGTCGATCAGCGGGCTGCGCAGCAACCGGCCCAGGTCACCGAAGTCGGTCAGCGCCCGCTCGGTCAGCCGGACGAACTCCGGCGGGCTCAACGCGATCAGGCTGTGCCGTTCCCGCCGCCGGGGCAGCGCCTCGGCGAGCATCAGCAACGCCGCCCGGTCCAGGCGCAGCCGTTCGTCGTGGACGAAGGCGACCCGGTCCAGCCCGCGGCGCACCGACCCGGTCAGCGCGACCCCCGCCATCACGACCGCGACCAGTGCAAACTGCAGTACCGTCACCGCGTGCCGGTCCGGCGCGGCCAGCATCGTCAACGTCGCCGGGCCGCCGACCAGCAGCGCGGCGGCCAGCGCGGCGACGGCCGACCGGCGCAGGTCGGGCCGCAGCCGCTCGCCCGAGTCGACCGCGTCCGCCACCGCCACGAGCAGGCCGACGATCAGCAGGTCGAGGCCCATCGCGGCGATCACCAGCGCGGGCGGGCCGACGTCGACCGGGATCAGCAGCACGGCCAGAGCGACCGCGTAGAGCGCCGCGACCGCGCTCATCGCCGGCAGCAGTAGCCGCGGTCGGATCAGCTCCCGGAAGCGCCCGATCAGCACCAGGCCGCCGGCCAGCGGGGCCAGCGCGACCAGCTTGGCGCCCGACGGCAGCGCCACGACCAGGACCAGGAAGACCGACCCGAGCACGAGCCAGCCGCGTTCGATCTGCCGGCGTTCCGGCAGCGCGGCAGGCAGCAGACCGATCAGCGCACTCGCCCAGGCCAGCGGCGGCAGGCAGAGCAGCAGGCCGGCGGCCCGGCCGCCCGGCACGACCGTCCACGCCGCGACCCCGGCCGCGAAGGTGACCAGGGCCAGCGCCGTGCGCCAGAGCACCGCCCGGCGCTGATCACGCCCGATCAGGTAACCGGCCAGCCACACCGTCAGGGCGAAGACGGGCACTGCGAAGGGGGCCACCCGGACAGTCAACCAAACAGTTGAGCGGTGGTGACACCCTCCGGCGACCCGCGTTCCCGTCTACGCTGACGCCGCCGCCTGATTGCCCACATCCCGGTCGAGACCAGCAGCACCAGGCCGAGCAGCACCAGGATCGGCAGCAGGATCGCCAGCAACGACATCACCAGGCTGCCGACGTCCTCGACCGTGCTGATCACGGGCGCGCCGAGACCGGCGGTGGTGGCATTCACCACCGGGCGGGCGGCGGCCTTGGTGCCGTGTACGCACAACGCGATGATCACCCCGGCAGCGATCGGCACCCACTGGTGCGACGAGAAGAACGAGCCCGGATCGGTCACCGTGGCCGTCTGCGACGACGAGCCGGCGCCGAACACGATGCCACCCGCGGTCGGGCGGACGACGGTCTGCACGACGTCGTTGACGTGGTCGACGACCGGCACCTTGTCGGCCACCACCTCGACCGCCAGCAGCACCGCCAGGATCGCGATCACCCAGCCGTTGGAAAGCCACTGCCAGCCGCCGGGCAGGTCGATCGCGCTGGTGAAACGGGCCAGCAGCCCCATCAGCAGCAACGGGATATAGGCATTGAGTCCGGCGGATGCGGCCAGGCCGGTACCGGTGAGCGCTTCGAGCACGACACCAGCGTGGCACAGCCGCGCGAGTGGCACCCCGGACGCGGCCGCTGTGCTGGCATCCGACGCGGTCCGCTGTGTCGGCAGCCGACGCCTGGTCCTACGGACGGCATGGAGGATACTGTGCCGGAAGCCGACGCCTGGTCCTACGGACGGCATGGAGGATACTGTGCCGGCAGCCGACGCCTGGTCCTTCGGACGGCGTGGAGAATCCGGAGGCTACCCTCTTCGTATGCGCCTGGTCATCGCGAAATGCTCAGTGGACTACGTCGGCCGTCTCTCGGCGCATCTGCCGCTCGCGGTGCGCCTGCTGATGGTCAAGGCGGACGGGTCGGTGTCGATCCACGCCGACGACCGCGCCTACAAGCCGCTGAACTGGATGAGCCCACCCTGCAAACTGCAGGAGGCGCCGGGCGTCTGGAAGGTCGTCAACAAGGCCGGCGAGGAGCTGCGGATCACCCTGGAGGAGATCTTCCAGGACACCTCCTACGAGCTGGGCATCGACCCGGGCCTGGTCAAAGACGGTGTCGAGGCGCACCTGCAGGAGCTGCTGGCGGCCCACCCGGAGACCTTCGGCGAGGGCTGCGTGCTGGTGCGCCGCGAGTACATGACCGCGATCGGCCCGGTCGACCTGCTGCTGCGCGACGTCCCGGGCACGGCGATCGCCGTCGAGATCAAACGCCGCATCGAGATCGACGGGTCTGATTCCACCGAACGTGCCGCTACGCCGAAGCACTGGGCCGTAGAGGTGAAGCGGCGGGCGGGCATCGACGCCGTTGAGCAGCTCACGCGCTACCTGGAGCTACTGAATCGTGACCCCTTGTTGTCCCCCGTGGGCGGGGTTCTCGCAGCTCAGGCCATCGCGCCGCAGGCCCGGACGTTGGCCGAAGATCGGGGTATCCGGTGCGTGGTCGTTGATTACGACGCCCTACGCGGCATCGAGCGCAATGAATTGACACTGTTCTAGGCGCTCTCCTGGCCATCCTGAAGCTCCGCCATTGCCCGCCCGATCAACTCCCGCGCAGGCTTGCCGTAAACGGTTGACTGTTGCAGCAGACCAAAGGCCCGCACGTACACGGCGATCTCGCGCGGCTGCGTGATCTCTAGTCCAGCGGACATGGTTTCGACCTGCACCACGCGTTCGTCGAAAATCCAAAAACTGCCCTGCGCCAAGCATTGCCGTTCGCCAGCCGCCGGGATGATCCCCAGGCTCACCCGTGGCAACGACATCACGGCCAGCACGCGGTCAAGCTGGCCGAGCATGACATCAGTGCTACCCACGCGGGTGCGAAGCGTCTGCTCCTCAAGTACGAAGACGAAACGCCGGTCGCCGGTGTACAACACCTTCTGGCGTTCCATGCGCGCGGCAACGGCTTCTTCGGCGTCGTTGGGCAGTTCAAGGAACTCCGCCCAAAACGCGAAGATGGCGGCAGCATATTCGGCCGTGTGGAAGAGGCCGGGCACCACGGTGTTCTCGTAGCCACGGAAGACCTTGGTGCGCTCGTACAGCGGTACGGACGAGATGTGGGTCTGCTTCAATCCCGCCCGAAGCTGGCGTTGCCATTCGACGTACATCGACTCGATAGCGCGCACCGTCGCCACCAGGTCGGGGATCTGGTCGTCAGCACCGCACGCCCGGCACCATGCGCGCATGTCGGCCTCGCTAGGTGTTTGACTGCCGTGCTCAAGCTTACTGACCTTGGTGAAGTGCCACTGGCAACGGTCAGCCATAGCCCGCCCCGTGAGACCGGCGTCTTTGCGGATCTCACGGAGACGGGCTCCCAGCGCTTCGCGCGCTTTCTTGACAGGCGCGGTCAATTTATGCGGGCTTGTACTCGTGGTGCGGGGTGGCGACATCCCACGCGGCCTCGAACGCTGCCCAGGAGGCGCGCACGATGTCGGGATCGGTGGTCACCTCGTGATCGAGCACCAGGCCATCACCCGAGAAGTGGGTGAACGCCACCGTTTCCTGATCGAACATCCAACAGTCGTTGCCTGGTAGCAGCAGCGTTGACGCCTTGCGGCGTGGCAGCCACCGGACATCTTCGCCAGCTTTAACCAGGTTGAAGGCGTCAAGCCACTCGAACCGGATGTAGTCGGTGACTGGCTCCGACACGATGCGCAGCCGCCGCAAGCTCTTACCGGCTGCCACGGTGGCCGCCATCAGCTCGAACCAGGGCCGCCACCACTCCGCTTCGGCTTCTGGGTCCAGCGGTTCGCCGCGAAGCCAGGTGTGGAACCGGCTGCGCTCGATGTCGGTTGAGTAGATGTCACGCATTTCGAGATGCAGCGCCTCCCGCTTGTACGACGTGAAATAGCCGTCGCGCCGCTCTTCCGAAATCGGTTCCACCTACGCTCCAACGAGTAGCGCCCGCATGGCCGCCTTCGGCACCTCCACGCAGGTTTCGTCATCCGGAATCGTCATCTGGTCGAGTGCTTCGGTGTCGCCGACGCGCTCGCCCTTGATGATGTAGTTGCCGCTGTCGAGCACGTGCACGATGGGCGGGACGCGGTTGGTTACGTCGCCGTCCAACCCATCGAGTGCCAAGAAGCCAAGCAACCTGGCGGGTACTTCCACTACCTCCTCAGCGTCGCTGACGTCCAGACGCGCCAACACATCGGGGTCGGTGACGATCCACCCCTGAACGATGTAGCTGTCGCTGTCGCTGGCGTACAGAGTCGGTGAGTTGCTGGGGGTTGAGTCCTTGCCGAGGAACCGCCGCCGCACGATCTTCTCCCTGTCGTCGGGCTTGCTAGAGGTTGCGCTGGCGGTACCAAGCTTTGCCATCGGCAAGCAACAAAGTCAAGGGTGCAGGGCAGCTTCATCGAAGTATGCCGCTGCCGTTCGTCCTCCGAGACGCCGAGACCTTGACCAGGAGGAGCCGAGTGTCCTGAACGGAGTGACCTCAAGCAACATGCGGCAACTTCATACCGGCCGCGTCGACCGTCGTCTTACCGTCAGCGAAACGTTCTGGCGAACACACGGGCAGTAAGTGCGGGCGACTTCCAAGGGGATGGTGGCAGATGATCGTCGCAGCGATCATGGCAGCGTTATTGCTGGGCTTCTCAGCCGGCCTTTTCACCTTCCGCGTCAAGAGTCGGTGGTGTCCGTCCTGTGGTGCCACGACCATGACCGTCGAAGATCGGCAGCCGCCCCCGCTCCGTCAGGGGAACCGATGAAGCCGCCAGTCAACGTTGGCGATCTGGTGCGTCTGAAGGAGCCGGATTACTGCTACGGCGTCGGTGATCTGGTGCTCCGGGTGACCGCTGTACCCGAACGGCTGACCGAACCCGACTGGATTGAAATTAAGGGCGTCCAAATCTTGTGGAACGGCGACCGTGGTAACGAGCGCCACGTGCGGGCGCGGGTCAGTGCCCTGCGCGACCCCCGTAGCCGTGAGAGGCCTTGAGGGGACCGCCACCTGAGGATCAGCGTGCATAGGGGTCGCGGCCGGGTCCGCGTACGGTCGCGGTCGCGGCATGCGTGATGTCGGTGGCGGCACCGGCCAGCAGGTAGACCCGGGTAGTCGCATTGCCGCGCGGTGTCAGCAGTCCGGCGCGCGTCAATGCCTGGATGTCGCGAATGGCCTGGTCGCGGCTGAGGCTCTCGTCTTGCTGGTAGGTGGTGCGCCGGACTTCGCCGACTGCGGCAGCGTAGAGAGCGGACACCACCCGATCGGGCAATCCCCGCTCCCCGGCGAGACGCGCGAGATCGTTCCATAGGCGTACGGTCCACTCGTATCGCCGCTTAACCCGCTGAGCCTGACGATGATGCGCGGCGAACACGAATCTCAGCCAGGAGTGGGCATCGCGCTCCGGCTGGAAAGTTCCCCCCTGCGCGGACCGGAGCGCCTCGTAGTACAGCACTGTGTTGATGTGCTCGCCCAGCCATTCCTCGATGGACGAGAATTCGGGAGCCAGCTCCCCAGTGCGGGCAAGAACCAGGGTGTGCAGCGCACGTGCGGCTCGACCGTTGCCGTCTCGCCACGGGTGGATGCCTACGAGGTTGAGGTGAGCCATTGCCGCTCGTCCGTATGCCGGCGCGTCAGGGTCGCCGGCACGTAACCACTCGATCAGTTCATTCATGAGCTGGGGAACCAGCTCAGCCTCGGGCCCTGTGTACGCGGCCTCCAGCGGGTCGGCACTCGTCACGAAGGTCCCGCCGGTGCGGTAGCGGCCCGGCCACTTCGCCGGCTGATACTTCGTGATCATGAAATGCAGCGTGGAGAGCAGGGTCTCCGAGTAGTCGAAGAA
>JAVHVY010000337.1:0-3529 GCA_032160305.1 Actinoplanes sp. | reverse complement strand
CGGTGATGCGCCCGGGTGGTGTCCGGCCGTTCAGAGGAGTGGGCGTACTGCTCGGCGTGTCGGTGCTGGCCGGGTGCTCGGCGGCGCCCGCCGCCGCCCCGCCCGCGGTGACCGGCTCGGGCGCGCTCGGCTCCGCAGCTGATGTGGTGACCCTCGGCGACTCCGTTCCCGCTGGTACGGCCTGCGACTGCACCCCGTTCCCGGAGCTGTACGCCGCGGCGATCGGCGCCGCCTCAGACAACCTGGCCGCGCCGGGTGCCACCTCGCAGGACATCCGCGACCAGCTCGACAGCTCGGCGGTGGCGCGGGCGGTGCGCCGGGCCACGGTCGTGCTGGTGATGGCCGGAGCCAACGACCTGGCGGTGGCGTTCGACGGCGGCGGCGACGCCTTTACCGAGCCGGCGGCGCAGGTCCAGCGGAACGTCACCGTGGTCGTCGACGACGTGCACACCCTGAGCCCGGCCGCGTCGGTGCTGGTCTTCGGCTACTGGAATGTGGTCGAGGACGGCGACGTCGGCCACGACGACTACGGCAACAACGGGGTGGCTGAGGCCGACTCGGCGACGGCCGCCTGCAACGACGCCCTGCGCCGGGCGACTGTCGCCACCGGGGCGACCTACGTGGACACGACGACGGCGTTCAAGGGCGGTTCCGGCGAGCAGAACCCGACCGCCCTGCTCGCCGCCGACGGCGACCACCCGAACGCGGCCGGCCAGCTGGCCATCGCCGCGGCCGCCGTAGCCGCCCTCCCGTACGGCTGACGGGCCGGCCAGACCGCCGGACGCTGGTCGCCCGCCCGGTGGGCACACGCGAACTTCGCCGCCGGCCCACTGCGTCCCGCACACTCAGGGCTGGACGACTTCGATCACGTCGCCGGGGTCGCGGCGCGGCACGTCGGGCAGCGGCTCGTCGCCCTCGTAGTAGCCGAGGCGTACCACGACGTACGGCTCGCCGAGGCCGGCGATCATCTCGCGAACCAGCTGCCGCGGCCAGTCCGCCTCGACCACGTCGCTCATCGGCTCGGTCGACAGGCCCGCCACGGTCGCCTCCAGCAGCAGCGCGGAGAGCGCCTCGCCGCCGCGCAACCAGCTCGCGGTCGTGCTGTCGAGGCCGTAGACGACCACGTAGGAGGCGCCGCGGTCGGTGCCGGGGCCGGGTTCGGGCGGCGAGCCGTCCGGGGCGAAGTCGCGCACCGGCACCGTGCGCCCGCCCGGCCGCACGGCGGTCGTCAGGGGCACCCCGTCGCCGGCCGTTGCCGGGCGGTGCGTCCACCGCTCCAGATCCTCCCGGTACGCCGGGTCGTCGCGTTCGCTGTCGGCGGCGCGGGAGGTGGCCGACGCCAGCATCAGCACCTGGTCGCCGCCGACCAGGTGCAGGTGCGCGCCTTCGGCTTCGACCGTGGTGCGCAGCATCGTCAGCAGCTTCGGGTCGACCTGGCGGGCGCCGAACGCGCGCCGGTCGGTGCGCCGGGTGTCGATCGCCGCGGCGATCCGCCGGGCTTCGGCGCTCGGGGCGGCGACCGAAGCCACGCTGAACCGGGCCAGCAGCAGCGGGTCGTCGCTCTGCGGCGCCAGGGTGACCGCCAGGATCCGCCCCCGGGCCGCGGCGGCCACCCGGGCGTGGTGCAGCACGACGCCGCAGCTCAGCAGCAGCAGCCGGCCTTCGGGGTCGGTGCTGAGAATCTGCCGGGCCGGGTCGGCGCGCAGCTCGGCGACGTCGCCGATGATCCGCCAGCGCCAGGGCTGGGTGTTGAAGACCGATGGGGCCCGAAGCGACGCCTGGGTGACGGCGGCTAGAACCTCGGTGGAGTGCGTCTCAGTCATCTGCTTACCGTACGGCTTGCGAGCGTCCGGACGGCCCGGTCGAGGGTCCTCCGGTCCGCAGTCTTCCGGCCCTGTGCCGGTCGCCCGGTGCGGTGCGGGGCCTGGACGGTGGCGGCGTCAGAGGTCGTGCTGGTAGAGCACCGAGCGGTGGGTCGGCCGGTAGCCGAGGCTCTCGTTGAGGCGGCGCATCGCGGTGTTGCTGTCGGCGGCGTCGGCGAGCGCGCCGCCCGGCCGTGGGTGTTGCCGGCGGGCCCGATCCAGGGAGGTGGTCTTCAGCCAGCGGGCCAGGCCGCGGCCGCGGTGCTCCGGCAGCACTCCGGTGCCGTAGTGCTGGGCGTCGCCGGTGCCGGCGCCGGGCACGACCAGTTCGGTGAAACCGGCGATCTCGCCGTCCGCCTCGGCCACGACGGCGACCGTGTCGAGCCGGTCCCCGCGATCGGCGACCGCCCGCGCGATCCGCCGCCCCCGTTCGACGTCCCAGGTCTCCATCGCGACGTCGGCCTCGCCCATCGGCATGTCGTCCATCGCGCGCCGCGCCGCGGCGAACGAGTCGGCCAGCGCGTCCGGGACCGTCCCGGTCCACGCGACCAGGCGGTAGCCCGGCACCGGGCGCGGCTGGGGCAACGGCAGATCAAGATCCCGTCGGGTGTACGAGAGGGTCAGCACCCGCCGCAGGCCCCGCCCGGCCAGGAACGCGTGGCCGGGGGAGCCGATCTCGACCGGCTGGCACAGCACCGAACGCCGCCCGAGCCGCCGGGCCTCGGCCAGCGCCACCTCCAGCAGCCGGCTGCCGACGCCCTGGCGCCGCGCCGCCGGGTGCACCTGGATCTCCAGGTTGGAGCCCAGGAACGCGGCGCCGACCGGATCCGGCCCGGCGGCGGTCGCGATCCAACCCGGCCCGCTGACGTCGCTCAGAGTGATGATGCGCATGGCCGGTGAGTGTGCTCCCCGGCGCCGCGCCGGTGTGGTCGGGGGTCACGGTCTCGCGTACGAAAAGAAGCAAGCCGGCGGCGTGTCGAGAAGCCCGGCCCGGCTCCGACCCTCGCGGTGAACGCACCGCTGAGCGAAGGGAACGGCAGTGACCAGGTACATGCTGATGCAGAACTACGAGGGTGGCGTCTGCGGCGAGCCGATGGGCACGTGGGACCCGGCGGACGTGAAGGCGCACCTCGACTGTCAGATCGCGTTGAACGATGAGCTGACCGCGTCGGGGGAGCTGGTCGACGGGCAGGGGATCGCTGCGGAGCTCACCGTCGTCGTCTCGGACGGTGTGTCCCGCAAACTGGACGGCGGGCCGCTCGACCGGTCGCTGCTGGCCGGCTACCGGATCGTCGACGTGGAGTCGCATCAGCGCGCGCTGGACATCGCGGCGCGCTGCTCGGCGGCGCCCGGCCCGGCCGGCGTGCCGCTGCAGCAGCCGATCGAGGTGCGCCGGATCATGGACTGAGAGAGCGTCCCGCCCCCGTCCGCCCGGGGACGGGACGCCACCTGGCTCACCGCTTCCAGAACGGCTTGCGGTCCGGCCGCACCGGCTGCCCGCGCAGGATCTCGGCGAGGGCCTGGCGGGCCGCCGGCCACTTCACGGCCACGTCGCCGGGGCCGTTCAGCAGCGCGATGAGGTCGCGCAGCGGGTCGAGCCGCGGATCGCTCTGGTGGGTGATCAGCGTCGCCAGCCGGCTCGCCAGGTCGGTGAGCAGATCGCGACG
>JAVHVY010000326.1:0-7063 GCA_032160305.1 Actinoplanes sp. | reverse complement strand
AGCCGGGCAGCCGGGCAGCCGGGCAGCCGGGCAGCCGGGCAGCCGGGCAGCCGGGCAGCCGGGCAGCCGGGCAGCCGGGCAGCCGGGCAGCCGGATTCTCGGCGATGGGCCACGATTGACGGCGCACGGCTTGTTCTTGGCGTTGTTCGTACGGTGACCTCCGCCAGCCGCCTGCTGGAGTCGCTCGAGGTGTTTCGCGGTGACTTCCGGGTTCAGGTTGTGTTCGCCGTGGATGGTGGTTCGGCTTTTGTGGATGGCGTTCACGCCGTTCTGCTGGCCCGAGGGGCGAAGATCGTCCCGTGGGCGCAAGTTGCGGCGCTGCGGCCCGCATTGGTGGTCACCGCTACCGAGAACGCGGATCTGGACGCTGTGTCAGGGCCGATTGTGGTTTTGCCGCATGGGGTCGGCTTCCACAAGTACGTGCCAGATGCGTTGAGTGACGGCGAACGGATCTCCGGGGTAGTGCCGCGGCAACGGGTGGCGGGTTTGACCATGGTGGTGTCGCACCCGGATCAGAGAGATCAGTTGCGTCGAATGGTTCCCGGTGTCGCCACCGAGGTGGTCGGTGATCCCGTGCTCGAGCGGATGGTCACTAGTGATCGGATGGCGGGGGACTATCGGCAGGCGCTTGGGGTCGAGCCGGGGCAGCGGCTGGTGCTGCTCAGCTCGACCTGGGGCCCCGGATCGTTGTGGGGCGCCGGCAGGCATCTGCCGCGTCAGGTGACCGGTGCGTTGCCATACGACGAATACCGCGTCGCGCTGGTCCTACATCCCAACGTATGGTTCGGACACAGCCCGTGGCAGGTACGTGCCTGGCTGGCCGAAGCGCTGGACGCCGGCCTGGCGTTGATTCCGCCGTCCGAGGGTTGGCAGGCGGCGGTAACGGCCGCCGACACGGTGATCGGTGATCACGGCTCGGTCACCCTCTATGCGGCCGCGCTGGGCAAACCGGTGTTACTCGCGGCGTTCGGCGACGAGGTGGTCGCAGGTACCACGATGGCGGATCTGGGAGCGGCTGCCGTACGTCTCGATCCGGACCGTGATTTGCTCGGACAGATCACGCAGGCGCGGCCGGTGCAGGAGGTCGCCTTGCGCGCTTTCGCGGCGACGGACGGTTCCACACGCAGGCTACAGGAGCTGCTGTACGGACTGCTCGATCTTCAGGTGCCGCAGCGGCCGGCGGGGGTCCGGGTGTGGCCGTGCCCCCCACCCGAACACCGGGCGGCGACGTCGTTCGCCGTCTACACCGACATCTCGGTGCCCGGCATGGTGACGGTGCGCAGGTACGCTCCTGATCATCGCGACGAGGAGACAAGTATGCGGCTGCGGCACCGGGCGTCGTTCACCGACGAACTCGACGAGGACGCGGTGGCGAGCGCGTCGGTGGTCGTCGCCCGGCACGGTGGGCAGGCCGCGATGCTGCTCCGCCGGCATCCCGGCGCACTCTGCGTCGTCGCGGACGGCGATGTCAGTTTTCGTGACGGGACGTCGGTTCACGTGGCGTCGAGCGGGGACGCCGATCCGATGTGCGCCGCTGCCGTGGTGTACGCACTGTGGCGCACCAGCCAGCCGTTGACCGGGGAGGTGATCCTGCAGGTCGGTGCGGATCGGGTCACTCTGACGCTGGCCGCGGCCTGACAGCAGAGGAATGCAGCGCGTCACGTCGTCGGCGCACGTCGTCGGCGCGCGGATCGGCACGGGCATCAAGGATGGCCGCTACCCGGTCCAGGGCGTTGCGGGCGGCGTCGACCTGTCTGGCCTGCTCGGCGATTCCGGCTAGGACCTCGAGGGCTTGGGCCTCGTAGTGTCCGGCTTTGCGCTCAGCGAAAAAGCGGGCTGCCTCACCAGCCTCGACCGCCGCGGCAAACAGATCACCACGGCGTGCGTACTGCTCGGCCAGTCGCACCCGGACGCGGGATGCCATCCGCTCGTCGTCCAGGCCGAGGAACTCGCTCACCAGCTGCTCGTACCGCTCGGCCGTGGTGGCCGGGGTGACGCCGGCGAGGAAGAACGCTGCCAACGCGGCACCGCGCCGTTCACCGGCTCGTGTGTTGAGCTCCAGCGAGATGCGGTAAGCCGCCGCGGCGGCCTCCGGGTCCGACAGCTCCAAGAAACGTCCGCGGAACTCATGGACCGAGGCCAGTAGAGCCAGGTCACCCACTCGTTCCGCATCGGCCAGTGCCTCGTCCAACGCTGTTCTCGCCTCGTCGAGCCGCCCCATGTCGATGTAGCCGCGAGAGGCGATGATGTTCAGCCGCGCCCGGACATCCAGTCGCCCGGCAGCAGTGGCCGCATCCCTGCCGATGCGGCAGATCCTGATCTGGTCGGCCGGGCGCCTGGTGTTGAGACTCAACGCTGACGCCACTTCGGCAAGCTGCCATACCGGATCGGCCAGGCCACGTTGCGCGCCTCGCTGCAGAACGGCAAGCACGGCGGCCCAATCGTCGGTCAGCCAATCCTCGGCATCGACCGCGCTGCTGAACGGATCCTCGTGACGGGCAAGCATCGGGGTGGGGTCGAACAACCGCAATCGGCTTTTCGCCAGAACATGGTGATCCGCGAAGAGCGCCAGGGCGAGGAAGAACTCCAGGACCCTGCCGAGCGCGGCGTCCACGGCATCAAGAGTCTCCCGATCGGCCGTCTCATCGGCGTATCGGGCGGCTGGAGTGAGCAGCCGGTACCTGCGCCGGCCGAGTGCGATTACCAGGTTTGCATCGGACAGTGCCCGGACAACTGTCCGGGCACGGGAATCCGGCACGTCGAGCAACGCCGCTATCGCACGGACGTCGAATGCCGGCAGCCCAGCCGCCCCGATCAGGCGGAACGCTTGTTGAGCCTCCTCGGATAGTGCGCTGTACGCCGCCGTCATCAGCGCGTCCAGTCTGGCCATACCCGCATCCTCGATCACGTGGAGCAGATCTCGGACGCCGAGTTCCGGATCCTGGGCCAGGTGTGCGCCAGCAAGGCGCAGCGCGATCGGCAGACCATCACAGAACCGGACAAGATCGGCGGTCGCTGTCGGGTCATCTGTGAACCGTTGAGGCCCGCACATCCGCGCTAACAGTTGGCGGCTGTGCGCGTCGTCGAGCGGCCCCAACCGCAACATCCGCGCCCCGTCGGCGGCGATCAACTCCTCCAGGACCCGGGAACTGGTCGCCAGGAGCAAACTGCCGGGCGCGGTAGGAATCAGCGTCCTGACCTGTGCCGGCTCGGTGATGTCGTCCAGCACGACCAACACCCGTTGGGCGGACGTTCGGGTCCGGTACATCGCTACCCGGTCGGCCAGGGCGGCGGGCTGGAACTGCCGGTCCACGCCAAGCCCGTGCAGGCAGCGCGCGAGCGCTTCGCCCATCGATGCAGTCGCGTCGTAGGTCACAGACTGAAAGTCGACGTGCAACTCGCCGCCGGGAAAGCGACCGCTAGCCTGGGCAGACACGCGGCGAGTGAACGCCGTCTTGCCCACACCCTCTGGGCCGACAACGACGGCGATCGACACAGTTCCGCTATCGTCGAACATGCCCTCGCCGAGCAGCACGCCCAGCGCTTCCTCACGATCGGTGAACAGCGGATCCACGGCCGGTACCTCATGCGGAACCGTCGTCTGAATCGGCGGCACCGGTGGCAGGTTGTACACGATGTTGCCGATCTGTTGCCCGATCTGCGCCACCGCATGCGCTGTCCCGGAAAATTCGTTGAGCACAGGCCCTCACCCGCGAGCACGGTCATTTGGACACTGCTCACCATACGCGGTGGAGTTGTCGCAGACGCCGTGACCGACATGGACACGTATCGCTATGGTGACGGCACGTCGGTCGTTCGTCCGAGAGGATCCGGAGTGGAACCGTTTACCACCGCCGCACTCGCCGCAACGTTGACCACATTGGTCAACGGCGCGGCCGGGGAAGCGGGGAAAGCCGCCTGGGCTTCGATGCGGAACTTCGTCACGACCCGGCTCGCCCGACATCCCCAATCCGCCGAAGCCGTCGCAGCCCTGGAAGCCGCCCCCAGTGATACCTCAGCTGCCGAGCGGCTCGCGGTCTCACTGCAGGACCTGGCCCACGACGATCAGAGCGCGGCCGCCTGGATCGCCGAATGGTTCACCGACGTACAGACAAACACGCCGGTGAGCAACATGGTCGCGGGAAGGGCACGCATCAGCGGCAACATTGTCCAAACCCACACCATCAACGGCGATATCAACTTCTGAACTGTCCCTCCGATACCGGCCAGACAAGCGGCTCCGATCGGCAGGACACCGGGACGACCGCCGATCGACGCGGCGGATGGCCCAACGAGGACTCACGGGGCTCCGCGATCGTCGTCACGCCTCAGGCCGCGTCATCCGTCTCGACCGATGCGGCCTGCCTGTACATGCCCATCTCCACAGCGTCGGCGGTCAACTCGTCGAGGATCGCCCGCCGGGCGCGACCACGCCGATCCCGGTAGGCCAAGACCTGCTCAAGTGGAATCCTGCGGGACGAGTTCGGCCTCGAGTAACCGATCTCACCGGCCTCCAGAAGCTTGATCAGCGTCGGACGGGACACCCCGGGCAACCCGGCCGCCTCAGTGGTCGTCAACTCCCGATCCACCGGCACGATCGCCGCACCACGACCCGACGCCAGAACATCGGCGATCCTGGTCAACACATCTCGCACCGACAGCGGAACCTCGACCTGAGACCCACCGCGGCTTACCGCCAACTCCCCCGAACCGTCATGAAGCAAGCTGGCCAACTCAGCCAACGAAGGACGTTCACCATCCCCCGGCATGATCGCTTCCGTGGCCATGGTCTCTCCTCTCCTCAAGCGCCAACCACCGTTCTCCAAGCCAGCGCCGACGTCGGAGAAGAAGTCGCCGACCTTGCTCCAGAAGCCCGCCTCCAGCCACTTGCCGGGCTGGCCCTGGAACTTGGCGCGGAACGCATCGGCCGCCGCGCCGCTCCAGCCGGCGGTCGTATCGATGCGCTTGAGGCCCTTGCCGGCCAGCGCGAGCTCGTTGCCGCGGGCCCGCAACGATCGCGCGGTGGCGCCGACCGCTACGGCATTGCCCGGGATCAGCGCCTTCGGGTCTTCGGTTTCGCCCAACTCGGCCACGCGGCGTGGCCCTAATCGGCGGCTGGGTCTGGCCCGCTGCTGCGCTGCACGACGCCGTGTAACCGGTCGTGGGCGGCGGCGTCGACCTAGCGGTAGGCCTTCACGCACTGGTTGAGCCGGTCGGCGACCTCCTGGCCATCGACGGCAAGGCGTTCCACCCCGATCTCCCAGCGGTCGCAGAAGTCGACGACCGCGCCGGCCAGATCGTCGTCGCCGTAGGCGCCGCGATCGCCGTCGAGACTGTCGATCCGGGCCACACTCAGCTCTTCGAGCGTCATGTTGATGCCCGCGGACACGCCTTCCAGCGCGGGAAGATCTACATTGAAACCGTCGGCCATAGAGGACCTCCGTTCCCAGCGGACGTTAGCAGACCGGCGCCTGTCCGACCGCTACGGTGCACTGATGGGCATCGGTCGGCTGAGTGGCGCAAGCTCACGAGCCGCTCCAACGCCGCCTGAACGGCCGGGTTCAAGGCGACTCAGGCGAGCGCGCTCTTGTCCACAGGCAGAGATCCGACACCCGACGCCGGACATGACAGTCGCATTGGCAAGGTCGGAACCTGCTGATCGACCTCGACGGGCGAGCTGACCGGTTGCGGTTCCTGCTACGACGCGGCCACGACACTCAGGTAGTCCGTGCCGCAAGTAATCCGGCGGCACCTCCAGAGGCCTGCGTGATATCACGATGTCACCCTCGCCTGCCGCGCGGGCGGCCACGCCGACGTCGGTTCTACACCGGACCACAGAGCTTTAGCTGGCCGTTCTCCTCGGCGATGTCGAGGATGATCTTGCCGATCTTGGTGTCGCCGTCGTACAGGTAGACATTCCGGTTGTGGTGCTGGAAGCCGTCCGCGTCCTTGTGGTGATACGAATGCCCACCAGGGGAGTACGACCACCGGGTCACGTGGTCGGCGTGAGGCAGCCTCTCGGCGATCTGGTCACGGGTGTAGTACTTCCTCGTGTCGGTGCACAGTGCCCGGTAGACGGCGTCCGCATCGCGGGTGCGCAGGGCCGCGAAGTACGTGTCGATCGCTTTGTCGTCGTCGTGGGATTCAAAGGCATGCGCAAGGCCGACGATGCTCGCGAACGCACCGGCGCTGACACAGCCCCAACCGCAGAAACCGGCCAGGACCACCAGGACTACGACGAAGATGATGCGCTTGCGGCGTAGTTCCGCGCGCGTCAATGGTCCACCCATGGCCGGAGAGCCTATCGCTGCACCGTGGCGCCCCGACGCCTGTCCCGCAGGCCGACGATGTCGCGCCGGGTGCTCTACCCCAGCTGGTCGCGGCGGCGGGTCAGGTAGGCGGTTTCGGCGGTGTTGCCCGCCAGCTCGATGGCTTTGTCGTACGCCGCGCGCGCCTCGTGACCGCGGCCCAGCCGGCGCAGCAGGTCGGCGCGGGTCGCATGGTAGGCGTGATAGTCGGCCAACGTGCCCTCGAGACGGTTGACGGCCGCCAGTGCCACCTCGGGGCCGTCGAGCTCGGCGACCGCGACGGCCCGGTTGAGGGCGATGACCGGCGAGGGGTCGAGGCGGACGAGCTGGTCGTAGAGGGCGATGACCTGTGACCAGTCGGTGTCGCGTACGTCGGGGGCCGAGGTGTGCACGGCGTTGATCGCGGCGAGGATCTGGTAGCGGCCCGGAGCCGCCCCGGAGGCCAGGCGCTCGCGCACCAGCCGATGACTCTCGGCGATCAGGGCCGTGTCCCAGGCCCCACGGTCCTGCTCGTCGAGGGTGACCAGTTCGCCGCTCGTCGAAACCCGGGCGGTACGGCGGGCCTCGGTGAGGAGCATCAGCGCCAGCAGCCCGGCCACCTCGCCGTCGGCCGGCAGGAGGGCACGGATCAGGCGGGTGAGCCGGATCGCCTCGCCGGTCAGGTCGGAACGCACGGGGTCCGTGTCGGGGCTGGTCGCGAGGTAGCCCTCGTTGAACACGAGGAAGAGGACCGTGAGTACGCCGGAGACTCGTAC
>JAVHVY010000303.1:0-5191 GCA_032160305.1 Actinoplanes sp. | reverse complement strand
CCTGGCCGGCCCGGGTCACGGATTGCTCCTTGTACCGGTCGCCGACGAGACGGTAGAGATGCAAGGCGCCGGTCTCCTGCTCGACCAGCAGATACCACGGGATGCCGGCCACCGCGTAGTGATGCATCTTCAGCACCTTGTCGGTGGCGGCATTGGAGGGCGACATGATCTCGCAGACCAGATGCACCGCCTCGGCGTCGATGACCGGCGAATCAAAGTCGATCGCCTCGGTGATGACGATGTCGGGAATGGGGATGAGCCCATGCCGCAGCCGAACATTGACTGCCTCAACTACGTACAACCCCGGGCCGGAGGCTTCCAGGGCATTCGCGAGCCTTCTGGAGATGTGCTGGTGGCGCGGTGTGGGTGCTGGCGTCACTAGAAGGCTGCCGTCAAAGAGCTCGACACGGTCCGGGGTCTCGCCCAGCGCGAAGTACTCCTCCTCGGTCATCGGCATGGCCCGGGGGAAGATGGCCGACGACATACGCACCTCCCGGTCAGCAGTGGACTCTATGAATTCTCGCACGGGGGTCCGACAGGATGCTCAGCCTTCGGGGTCGGCCGGGGCGGTGCCGGTCACTCCGTCCAGGTGCATCACCGAGTCCTGGATGTAGACGCCGCCGGAGAGGACGTAGCTGTAGAGGGTGTTGTACTCCTGCTCGGCCAGCAGATACCAGGGGATGCCGGCCGCGGCGTAGCAGTACATCTTCATCGCCCGGTCCACCGCGGCGCTGCCGGGTGACACCACCTCGCAGACCAGCCGGACCTCGGCGGCCTCCACCACCGGCGCGTCCAGGTCGATCTGGCCGGTCACGATCAGGTCGGGGACGGCGATCCGGCCCGGGTCGAGGCGTACCGCGACGCTGGTCAGGATGTTCATGTCCTGGCGGCCGGCTCGCAGCGCCACCGCCAGCGCGCCGACGATCAGCTGGTGGCGTGGCGTCTCGCGGGGGCAGGAGTGCAGGCTGCCGTCCCAGAGTTCGACGCGGGAGCCGGTCGGGCCGAGCGACAGGTAGTCGATCTCGGTCATCGGAAGACCCGCGGTGGGCATGGCGTTGTCGCTCAGCAGAACGGTCATCGGTGCTCCCGGAGAAAGTCGAGTTCGCGGTGGATGTCGGCGCCGGACTCGAGCACTAGCAGGCGGTCACTGGGTAACTCCTCCAGCAGACTGTGGTGGGCGTAGATGTCGGACGAGTCGGCGAGCCGGCCGAGGTAGCGCTCGGCGAAGGCGGTCGGCAGTGCCGTCCAGTCGGTGATCGGGTCGCGCGCGGCGCCGCACCGGAAGAGGTCGCCGCGGCGCAACACGGCCAGGGCCGCGACCCAACCCCCCAGACCCGTTCCGCGTACGCGCACCTGCTGCAGATCCAGGTCGGGGTGCTTGCCGGTGAGGGCGTGCAGGGCGTCCACATGGTCGCTCAGCACGATGTCCGCCAGCCGGCGGTAGACCACCTTCTCGAAACTGGGGGCCACTCCGGGCGTACCGCGGGAATCGACGCTGACCACGACGAAGCCGGCGGCCGCCCACCACTCCCGGTCCCGCCACGCGGCTCGCGAGTGGGTGATCTGCTGGTGGCCGGGACCGGCGCCGAGATCGAGCAGCACGGGCAGTCTGCGGCCGGTGACGTGCGCGGGCGGGTAGAGGACCGCCGCGGGCAGCCGGCGGTCGGTGACCCGCTCCAGGACCGGCCGGGTGGCCGGCGCCGGCCACCCGGCCGGGCGGGCCAGGGTGCAGACGGTCGCCGTGCCGCGGCGCACGGTCCAGGTCGGGTCGGCGTCGAGCGTGGCGGCGGCCAGGACGAGGACGTCGCCGCCGACGACGGCGCTGTGCCAGCCGGGCGTGGCGGTGATCGGCTGGGCTTCCGCCGGTCCGCCGCCCAGCGAGGTGCGGATCGCGAAGACCTGCTGGTCGGCGGGGTCGCCATCGGTACCTTCGACGATCAGCGCCGGGCCGGCGGCGGTCGCGAGGGGGAGCACGCCGACGACCCGGCGCACGTAGAGGCCGGGCGGGGTGAGCAGGGTGCCGTCGGCGAACAGGCAGCGGGCGTCGAAGCCGTCGTGGGCGAGTTCGCCGCCGACCAGGACCCGGCCGTCGGGCAGGTGCCGCGGGGTGCCGGGCACGGGCTCGACCCAGCGGGCGTCGGCCAGTTCGGCGTGCACCTGGGTCTCGCCGGTGCGCGGGTCGATCGAGAGCACCAGGCCGTGCTGCTGGGTGCGCCGCAGCACGGTGATCAGCGGCCCGCCGCCCGCCGCCCAGCGCACCTCGACCAGGTACGGATACGTCTCCCGGTCCCAGTGCACGTCGACCCAGCCGCCCCACAGGTCGAGCAGGTGCAGGCTGGCCGTCGCCGCGTGCCGGGTCGCGAGGATCTGGCTGCCGTCCGGCGACCACCACCAGCCGCGCCGCCGGCCGAACGCGGCGGGGCCGGGCCCGCCCCACACGACGCCGGGCTCGCCGGCCAGCAGTTCGTCCCCGCTGGCGCCGACGACCCGCAGCGCGCCGGTGCTGAAGTAGCCGATCGTCGTTCCGGTCGGATCCAGCCGAGGCTCTTCGGGGGTTTCAACCGTTTCGATGGGCTGGAGGGTGCCGTCGAGCAGATCCGCCCGGTAGAGCCGTCCGTCCCGGGTGAAGACCGCCGAGCGTGCCGTCGCATCCGTGGCGAACGATCCGATGGGGCCTTCGGCCACCTGTCGGATGGTCGCGGTCGCCACCTTCAGCACCTGCAGGGCCCCGCCTGTCAGGAAGACCACCCGCGCGCCGTCCAAGCCGACCGTGACGGCCTGCGGCGCTGCGGACTCTCCGACGGACATCTCCACGCCGACAGCATCGCTGATCAGGAGCCCCGCGCGCCCCCCAAACCGCGCAGCAACAGTACGGGAAGTGTCCCCGCGTAGAGTTGCGCGGGTGACAGACGCGCTGCCCGCACGCCGCTTGATGCTCGTGCACGCCCACCCTGACGACGAGGTCACCGGCACCGGGGCGACCATGGCCCACTACGCAGCCCAGGGCGCCCAGGTCACCCTGGTCACCTGCACGCTGGGTGAGGAGGGCGAGATCCACGTGCCGGCCCTGGCGCAGTTGGAGGCGAAGCAGGCCGACCAGCTGGGTGGCTACCGGATCGTCGAGCTGGCCCGGTCCTGTGCCGCGCTCGGCGTGACCGATCACCGGTTCCTCGGCGGCGCGGGGCGTTACCGGGACTCCGGGATGATGGGCCTCGACAGCAACCGGCACCCCCGCGCGTTCTGGCGGGCCGACCTCGAGGAGGCGGCGACGCTGTGCCTGGAGGTCATCCGCGAGACCCGCCCCCAGGTGCTGATCACCTACGACCCGAACGGCTTCTACGGCCATCCGGATCACATCCAGGCCCACCGGGTCGCCATGCGGGCGGCGGAACTGGCCGAGGCCGAGGGTATCGGGCCGGCGAAGATCTACTGGACGGCCATCCCGCGCAGCGTCCTCGAGCAGGGCCTGGAGGCGTTCAAGCTGGCCGAGAACAACCCGTTCGCGGAGGTGGAGAAGGCCGAGGATCTGCCGTTCGGGCACGACGACGACGAGATCGCCGCACGGATGGACGGCACCGATCGCTACGAACAGAAGGTCGCGGCGATGCGGGCGCACGCCAGCCAGATCCCGGACAACTCCTGGCTCTACGGCATCGCCGGCGACTTCGGCGACGAGTTCATGGGTGTGGAGTACTTCGTCCTCGCCAAGGGCGAACGCGGCGAGGTGAGCGGCCCGCACAAGTGGGAGAGCGACCTCTTCAGCAACGTGGCCGCGCCGTGACGACGGCCGAGGTGCAGACCCCGGCCGGGCAGCAGGCCCGGCCGCAGAGCCACGTCCTGGACCTGCTGATCAGGATCGCCGGTGGCGTGATCGCGGCGCTCGCGTCGATCCTCAGTGGCGTCCTGGAGATCTTACTGTCCCCGCTGCGCGCCGGCGGCGTCCTGCTCGGGGTGTCGATCGTGGTGGCGGCGGTCGGGAACTACGCGATCGGCTGGTTCGCCCGCACGACGGTCGGCAAGGGGTCGGCGGTCGCGCTGCCGTGGATGCTCTGGACGCTGCTGATGCTGTTCGCGGCCGGGACCCGTACCCACGAGGGCGACTACCTGATCTCCGGCGACAACTGGGTGGCACTGGTGATGATCCTCGTCGGCAGCCTGACCTACGCCGTCTTCGCCTACCGAATGATCGTGAAGCCCGCTACCGTCACCACGGTGACTCCCAGCAATCCGTCAGCTTAGGGGGTCCCTGATGCGATCCCAGGGCGTTACGATCCCGAGCCACGATCCCTTGTAGCGCGGCTCGCTCGGAGGCAGGACATGAGGCAGCAGCGGTGGTTCCCGATCGCCGTACTCGGCTTGGGGCTCTTCGCGATCAACGTGGTGGCCCGGCTGGTGATCCGGATCGGCTTCCACGACGACGACACGGCCCAGAACAGGGCGTCCTTCGTGATGTTCGCGGTGATCGGCCTGGTGCTCGCCGTCGTCATCTTCCGGCGCTCGCAGCGGGTCGCGCCCTCAGGGTGGCTGCCCGACCTGACCGGCGCAGCCGTGCTCGGCCTGCTGTTGACCATCCTGGTCGGCCCGTTCATCAGCGGCGATACGCCCTTCGCGAACGGCGCCGGCAGCTTCTTCTCGCAGATCTGGCTCTACGCCGGCTTCGCGATCGTCGGCACGCTGCTCGGCTACTGGATCGCCACCGCCCTCGGCCGGGACTACCGCTCCCGCTCGCTCAAGGCCTTCGCCACCGCCAAGACCAGCAGGCCGCGCCGCCCGGTGCGCCGCTGACTCAGCTCGGTGCGCCCGCTCAGGGCGCGACCCGGGTCAGAGGTGTACCCGCCGGCTCAGGGCGCGACCCGGGTCAGAGGTGCGCCCGCCGGCTCAGGGCGCGATCCGGGTCAGATAGGTGTGGTGGGTGCTGAAGCCCAGCCGCTGGTAGAGCGTGACCGCCGCCGTGTTGCGCTCCTCCACCTGCACGAAGGCGCGGGCCGAACCGCGCTGCTGCGCCCACAGTGCCATCGCGCGCAGCACGTGCTGCGCCAGCCCCTGCCGTCGCGCCGTCGGCGCCGTCTGCAGCAATCCGATGCCGTGCCAGCGCGCCGGCCCGGTCACCGTCCCCCGGGCCACTGCGAGCAGGGCGCCGGCGTCGTCGCGCACCTGCGCGAAAACCGTTTCCGGTACGCCGGTCAGGATC
>JAVHVY010000214.1:0-34381 GCA_032160305.1 Actinoplanes sp. | reverse complement strand
GTCGGCCGCCGACTCGCAGCGCAGGCCGATGCAGCCCAGCGCCTCGGCCAGCTTCACGAAATCGGGGATCCGGTGCTTGTGAGTGCCCAGCTCGGTGTTGGAGTAGCGGCCCTGATAGAAGAGGGTCTGCCACTGCCGGACCATGCCCAGGTTGCCGTTGTTGATGATGGCGATCTTGACCGGGATGCCCTCCAGCGCGCAGGTGGCCAGTTCCTGGTTGGTCATCTGGAAGCAGCCGTCGCCGTCGATCGCCCAGACCGCGGTGCCGGGCTTGCCGACCTTGGCGCCCATCGCGGCCGGAACGGCGTAGCCCATCGTCCCGGCGCCGCCCGAGTTCAGCCAGGTCGCCGGCTTCTCGAACTTGATGAACTGCGACGCCCACATCTGGTGCTGACCGACCCCGGCCACGTAGATCGCGTCCGGGCCGACCAGGGCGCCGATCCGCTCGATGACGTGCTGCGGGGCCAGCGTGCCGTCGGTCGGCTCCTCGTAGCCCAGCGGGTAGTTCTCGCGCAGCTCGTTCAGCGAGGCCCACCACGTCTCGTACGCCGATGTGCCCTGCGACGACGCGGAGACCGCCGCGATCAGCTCGTCGATCACGTGCCGGGCGTCGCCCACGATCGGGACGTCGGCGTGCCGGTTCTTGCCGATCTCGGCCGGATCGATGTCGGCGTGCACGATCTTGGCGCCGGGGGCGAACGTTTCCAGATTGCCGGTGACCCGATCGTCGAAGCGGGCGCCGAGCACGATCAGCAGGTCGGACTTCTGCAGCGCGTACACCGCCGGGACGGTGCCGTGCATGCCGGGCATGCCCAGGTGTTGCGGGTGCGAATCGGGGAACGACCCCAATGCCATCAGCGTGGTGACGACCGGGATGCCGGTCAGCTCGGCCAGCTTGCGCAGCCCTTCGGTAGCGCCGGCCTTCATGACGCCGCCGCCCACGTACAGAACGGGTCGTTTGGCGGCGGCGATCAGCCGGGCCGCCTCGCGGATCTGCTTGCCGTGCGGGTGCAGCGTGGGCCGGTAGCCGGGCAGGTCCAGCGCCGGCGGCCAGGCGAAGGTCGTCTGCGCCTGCAGCACGTCCTTGGGGATGTCGACCAGGACCGGGCCGGGCCGGCCGGTCGAGGCCAGGTGGAACGCCTCGGCCATGATCTCCGGGATCTCATCGGGCGACTGGATCAGGAAGTTGTGCTTCGTGATCGGCAGCGTAATGCCCTGGATGTCCGCCTCCTGGAAGGCGTCCGTGCCGATCGCGGGCCGGGCCACCTGGCCGGTGATCGCGACGATCGGCACCGAATCCATGTACGCGTCCGCGATCGGGGTGACCAGGTTGGTCGCGCCCGGCCCGGAGGTGGCGATACAGACGCCGACCCTGCCGGTGGCCTGCGCATACCCGGTCGCAGCGTGCCCGGCGCCCTGCTCGTGCCGGACCAGGATGTGCCGCACCTTGGAGTCGAAGAGCGGGTCGTACGCCGGCAGGATCGCCCCGCCGGGGATGCCGAACGCGACCTCGACGCCGAGTGCCTCAAGGGACCGCACGAGCGAACCGGCCCCGGAGGTCGGGGTCGGCGCCACCGTGACTACGGCCGGGGCGGAACCGGCGGCGGCGACGGTGGCCGGGGTGGCGGCTGGGGCTCGGTGGGCGAGGGCCTCGGGCGTGGGTGGTCTCGTCATGGCTATCAGACCTTCACTTCGGGTTGGTTGGGCGCGTCGGGACCCGTTATGCGAGCAACAAAAAAGGCCCTCGTGCCGCAGCACGGGACCTGGCGCACTCTCCTCACTTCGTCACGAAGGGAAGGTGCGCTCACATAAGTACTCGGGACGACAAGCACATGCGGATAACCTTGCCCCATCTCGCGAGTTGAGTCAACTGATCCCAAATCTTGGTCACCCGGCCGGGGCTGGAACGCCGGATCGGTCGGCAACAGGGCCCTGAGCTGCTTCATCCCCGGCCCGAGCGAGATCAACTGACTGCGGGGCGGGCCCGCGGCGAGCACCGCCGGGGCGACCCGCGGAAACGCCGTGTACCGCACCGGAACGGATGTTCCCGTCCCGCGCTGTGGACGGGGGGTCGCCCGGCACCGCGACCCGGCCGGGTCGCGGTGGCAGTATGGGGGAATGCCTGAGCTGCGCTCCCGGACCTCGACCCACGGCCGGACGATGGCCGGTGCCCGTGCCCTGTGGCGCGCCACCGGCATGACCGACGACGACTTCGGCAAGCCCATCGTGGCCATCGCCAACAGCTTCACCCAGTTCGTACCGGGCCACGTCCACCTCAAGGACATGGGCGGTCTGGTCGCGGACGCCGTCTTCCAGGCCGGTGGCATCGGGCGCGAGTTCAACACGATCGCGGTGGACGACGGCATCGCGATGGGCCACGGCGGCATGCTCTATTCGCTGCCCAGCCGCGAGCTGATCGCCGACGCGGTCGAGTTCATGGTGAACGCCCACTGCGCCGACGCCCTGGTCTGCATCTCCAACTGCGACAAGATCACGCCGGGGATGCTGCTTGCCGCCCTGCGGCTGAACATCCCGACGGTCTTCGTCAGCGGCGGCCCGATGGAGGCCGGCAAGACGGTCGCCATCGAGGGAATAGTGCACGAGAAGCTCGACCTGATCGACGCCATGTCGGCGAGCGCCAACGACAACGTGACCGACGAGCAGCTCGGCACGATCGAGCGGTCCGCGTGCCCGACCTGCGGTTCCTGCTCGGGCATGTTCACCGCGAACTCGATGAACTGCCTGACCGAGGCGATCGGCCTGGCGCTGCCCGGCAACGGCTCGACGCTGGCGACGCACGCGGCCCGCAAGGCGCTCTTCGAGCGGGCCGGCGCCCTGATCGTCGACATCGCGAAGCAGTACTACGAGCACGACGATCTCTCCGTTCTTCCGCGCGCGATCGCCAGCCGGGACGCCTTCGAGAACGCGGTCGCCCTGGACGTGGCGATGGGCGGCTCGACCAACACGGTGCTGCACCTACTGGCCGCCGCCCGCGAGGCGGAGCTGGACTTCAGCGTGTCGGACATCGACGCCGTGTCCCGCCGGGTGCCCTGTCTGTCCAAGGTTGCGCCGAACAGTGTGAAGTACCACATGG
Source organism: Actinoplanes sp. (assembly GCA_032160305.1). Lineage (GTDB taxonomy): Bacteria > Actinomycetota > Actinomycetes > Mycobacteriales > Micromonosporaceae > Actinoplanes. Next base: position 31,287 of record JAVHVY010000214.1, on the reverse strand, counting down.
AGGACGTGCACCGCGCCGGTGGCATCCCGGCCCTGCTCGGCGAGCTGCACCGCGGCGGTGCCCTGAAGACGAACGTCCGCTCGGTGCACTCCCCCGACCTGCAGAGCTGGCTCGACACCTGGGACATCCGCAGTGGCAAGGCGAGCGCGGCGGCGCAGGAGCTCTTCCACGCGGCCCCCGGCGGCGTCCGCACCACCCAGCCGTTCTCGACGACCAACCGGTGGGCGACCCTCGACACGGACGCGGTCGAGGGCTGCATCCGGTCGGTGGAGCACGCCTACACGGTCGACGGCGGCCTGGCGATCCTCTTCGGCAACCTGGCGCCCGACGGCTGCGTCGTCAAGACCGCCGGGGTGGCCGAGGAGCTGTGGAAATTCAGCGGCCCGGCCCGCGTCTTCGAGTCGCAGGAGCAGGCGGTCGACGGCATCCTCAGCAAGCAGGTCGTCGAGGGCGACGTCGTGGTGATCCGCTACGAGGGCCCCCGCGGCGGCCCCGGCATGCAGGAGATGCTCTACCCGACGTCCTTCCTCAAGGGCCGCGGCCTGGGCAAGGCGTGCGCGCTGATCACCGACGGCCGCTTCTCCGGCGGCACCTCCGGCCTGTCGATCGGCCACGTGTCCCCGGAGGCGGCGTCGGGCGGCCTGATCGCCCTGGTCGAGTCCGGCGACGAGATCACCATCGACATCCCCGGCCGCTCGATCCACCTCACCGTCACCGACGAGGATCTGGCCGAACGCCGCCACGAGCAGCAACGCCGGCCCAAGCCCTTCACCCCGGTCGACCGCGTCCGCCCGGTCTCCGCGGCGCTGCGCGCCTACGCCTCGATGGCCACCAGCGCCAGCGACGGCGCCTACCGCCTCGTCCCCGAATAAAATCCTCTTCGGTACGCGAAAACGACGTCCGCAACCAGCAGAAGGCAGGCCCGCCAGCGGCTACGCCGACTACCAGGGTGTCAATCGTTGACGCAGCGTAGGACCGGGCGGGTGGTCAGGGCGGTGGGGTCGAGCTCGCCGGATCCGCGGATCGAGAAGGTGACGGTCTCGCCGGGGAGCAGCGTCACACCGGTCTCGTCCACTTCGGCCGACGGGTCGAGGCGGTCCGGGTACAGGGTCAGGTCGCGCAGGATGTTCCGCGCGGTGACCGTCACCGTGGTCACGCCGCCGGCCGACAGAACGGTCGCGTCGAACTTCGCCGGCGGCCAGTCGATGTCCTTGTCCTCGACGAAGAACCACCAGGCCCGCTGGTCGACCGTCTCGGCGACCAGCAGTTCGGCGTACGGGTCGGCGGCGGCGGCCACGTCGGACGGCAGCGGCAGGGTCACCACGCCGCCCGGCGGGACCACCCTCGTCCGCAGCACGATCTCGGCCAGTGGCGAGCCCGCCAGGTTGCGCCGGAACACCGTCGCCGCGACCTGCCACGACGCCATGCTGTCGTTGACCGCGATCAGGGCCAGGCCGCCGTCGCGGGGCTGGATCGTCAGCAGCCGGTTCGCGAAGGACCGGCGCACTGCGTACCAGAGCGGCTTTTTGCGGCCGTCGTTGTCGATCGCCGCCCATGAGGTTCCCGGCCAGCAGTCGTTGAGCTGCCACATAATCGCTCCCATGCAGTGCGGGCGCAGCGACCGGAAATGCTCGATGCCCACGGACAGGGCGCGGGCCTGGTCGAGCTGGGTCAGGTAGTGCCAGTCGTCGAAGTCGCGGGGCGCCGGCAGGTGGGCGTCGAGGCCACGTTGCAGCTTCGCGTCGCCGTCGGCTGCTTTCTGGTGGTGGGCCATGCCCGGCGAGTCGTGGGCCAGCGGATCGTCGGAGATCGCGCGCCGCAGCGTCGCCCAGGTCGGCGGCGCCTGGTAGCCGAACTCGGCGACGAAGCGCGGCCGGTACGAGCGGTACTTCAGGTAGTCGTCGGTGTTCCAGACGTCCCAGATGTGCATCGTGCCGTGTGCGGGATCGTTCGGGTGCCGTTCCGGCGTCCCCGACCAGGGGCTGCCGGGCCAGTACGGCCGGGTCGGGTCCTCCTCGGCGACGATCCGGGGCAGCAGGTCGAAGTAGTAACCGGCGCCCCAGGTGCGGTCGCCGAGGCGGTCCTTCCAGTTCCAGTCCTCGTGGCCCCAGATGTTCTCGTTGTTGCCGGTCCAGACGACCAGGCTCGGGTGCGGGCTGAGCCGTCCCACGTTCTCCCGGGCCTCGCTCTCGACCTCCGACCAGAACGGTTCCTCCTCCGGGTACGCCGCGCAGGCGAAGAGGAAGTCCTGCCCGACGAGCAGCCCCAGCGCGTCGGCCAGGTCGTAGACGTCCTCGGACTCGTACCGGCCACCGCCCCAGACGCGCAGGTAGTTGACGTTCGCCTCGACGGCCTGCCGGAAACGGGTGGCCAGCCGGGCCCGGGTGACCCGGCCGGCGAAGACGTCGTCGGGGATCCAGTTCGCCCCGCGTACGAAAATGGGCTGGTCGTTGATCGTCACCGTGTAGGCGCCGGCGGTCGTGTCCAGGGCGGCCGTCCGGAAGCCGATCTTGCGGGACCAGACGTCGAGGGTGCCGTAGGAGTCGGCCAGGGTCACGTCGAGGTCGTAACGGTGCTGCTCGCCGTACCCGATCGGCCACCAGAGCGCGGGATCGGGGACCGCGACCGACAGCACCGCGCCGCGCCCGGAGATCCGGGCGATGGTCTCGCGGCCGGCGACGGCCGCGACGATCGTCACCGGCCCGTCGCTGTCGCGTTCCAGGGTGACGTGCACGTCGACGCGGCCGACGCCGTCGGTCACCGTCACCCGTGGGACGACCGTGGCGAGTCGGGCGGCGCGCCAGGTGTGCAGCCCGATGTCCTGCCAGATGCCGGCCGTGACCAGCGTCGGTCCCCAGTCCCAGCCGAAGTTGCAGGCCTGCTTGCGGATGAAGTGGAACGGCTCGGGGTAGGCGTTGGGCCGGTCGCCGAGCCGTTCCTGCTGCGCTTCGGCGTAGCCGTACGCCGAGTCGAACCGGATGCGGAGCCGGTTCTCGCCGGCCCGCAGCGCCTCGCGCACGTCGAAGCGGTAGCCGCGGTGCATGTTCGCCGTCCGCCCGACCTCGACGTCGTTGAGCATCACCGACGCGACCGTGTCCAGCCCCGCGCAGACCAGGTCGACCCGGTCCGCGTCGACGTCCGCGGCGAACGTGGTCTCGTAGACCCAGTCGGCGCGCCCGATCCAGGCGGTCGCCGTCTCGTTCTCGTCGAGATACGGATCGTCGATCAGACCGGCCGCGAGCAGGTCGGTGTGCACGCAGCCGGGCACACCCGCCGGAACGTGCCGCAGGTCCCCGCCACTGACCGTCCACCCGTCGTGCAACGCGCGGTACGAGGTCGTGGCAGGACTCCTCACGACTTGACGGCACCTTCCATGATCCCCCGGACGATCTGCCGTCCGCCCGCCAGCAGCAGCAGGAGCAGCGGCGCGGTCGCCACGAACGCCCCGGCCAGCACCCGCCGGAAGATGACGTAGTTGCCGCTCGCCAGGTCCGACAGCGCCACCATCGAGGTGGGGAACTCGGTGCCGTTCAGCGTGATCAACGGCCACTGGAAGTCGTTCCAGGTGGCGACGAAGGTGAGCAGTCCGAGCACCGCCAGCGCCGGCCGGATCGCGGGCAGCACCACGTTCCAGTAGACGCGCAGGGTGAGCGCCCCGTCCATCCGCGCGGCCTCGATCAGCTCGTCCGGCACGGCCTGGCTGACGAACTGCCGCATGTAGAACACCCCGAACGCGGTGACCAGGCCGGGGGCGATGACCGCGAGCAGGGTGCCGTTCCAGCCGAGCTTGCCCATCAGGATGTAGAGGGCGACCACGCCGAGCTGGTTGGGCACGGTCAGGGTCAGGATCACCACGATCATCAGCGCGTTGCGGCCCTTGAAGCGCAGCTTGGCGAAGGCGAATCCGGCCAGCGAGCAGAAGAACAGCACCGACACGGTGACCACTGACGACACGATGAAGCTGTTGATCAGCGACGCGGTGAAGTAGACGTCCTGCATGCTGAAGACTTCGCGCAGGTTGATCAGTAGCTGCGAGCCGGGCCACACCGACGGCGGGATCTGGCTCACCGCCTCCTCGGTGCTCGACGCGATCACGAACATCCAGTAGATCGGAAAGGCCGAGCCCAACAGCACAATCCCGAGAAACGTGTACGTGCGCCAGCTGCCGCGGGTATCCGCCGGTGCCCGGGTGCTCATCGTTTTCCTCCGCCGAGCCGGTTCGTCAGCAGCGCGTTCACAACCGCGACGATCAGAATGATCAGGAACAACGCCCAGGACATCGCCGCGGCGTACCCGAGATTGAGGTCCTTCCAGCCGACCTGGTAGATCAGCTGCGCGATGGTCTGGAACTGTCCGGCCGAGCCGCCGCTGGCCGACTGCGGGTTCGAGTCGAAGAGCATCGGTTCGTTGAAGAGCTGCAGCCCGCCGATCGTGGAGAGCACCACGGTGAAGATCACCACCGGCTGGATCATCGGCACGGTGATCCGCCACAACTGTCGCCACGGGCTCGCGCCGTCGATCGCCGCGGCCTCGTAGACGTCTCTCGGGATCGACTGCATGGCCGAGAGGTAGAGCAGCGCGTTGTAGCCGATCCACTTCCAGTTGACCATCGTGGCGATGGCCAGCCATGAGCTCCACTTGTCGGCCCGCCAGTCGAGCGGGTTCTCCTGGCCGAAGCCGACCAGGGACAGCAACCAGTTGGCCATGCCGTTGTCGCGGGCGAAGAAGACCGAGAAGAGCAGGGTCGAGGCGGCGGCCGGGGTCACGTACGGCAGCAGCACACCGACCCGCCAGAAGGTCTGGCCGCGCAGCTTGCGGTTCAGGAAGCTCGCGATGATCAGGGCGAGCAGCAGTTGCGGGATCGTGGAGAGCAGGAAGATCCCGAAGGTGTTGAAAAGCGCATTCCAGAAGTCGCTGTCGTGCAGCAACTTGCTGAAGTTGGCGAAACCGGCCCAGCCGTCGCGGTCCGGTTCGTCGAGCCGCCAGGTGCGCAACGCGACGATCCCGTTGAAGATGATCGGAAACAACCCGAAGACGGCGAAGAACAAGAAGAACGGAACGATCAGCAGGTACGGCATGCGCTTGGTGTCGAAGCGGTAGAGCCAGATCGCCGCGGACTTCTTCGCGGGCTTCGCCGGCGTGGGCGGCGGGGCGATACGGGTGAGAGCCATGGCCACACTCCTTCAGGCCGGCGGGCGGGGCGCCCAGTGGACGCCCCCGCCCTGTCTGCGGATTCCTAGGAATTGGCGGCCTTCTCGGCGGCCTTGACGGCTTGCGCCCAGGCCGCGTCCGGCTTGAGCTTGCCCTGTTGCACCTGGGTGATCACGTTCTCGACCGCGACCCGGGTCGGGCCGTTCTTCTTGCCCAGGTACTGCGGCTTCAGGTTCTCTGCCGTGGCGGCGAAGATCTGGCCGGTGGGGGCGTTGCTCATGAACTCCTTCTTGTAGTCCAGCACGGCCGGGTCCTTGTAGAGTTCCGGCTGCGAGGGCAGGTTGCCGACCGACTTGAAGATCTCGATCTGCTGCGCCGGCTGAATCATCCACTCGACGAACTTGTACGCCTCGTCGATGTTCTTGCCCTGCTTCGGGATCGTCCAGAACGAACCGCCCCAGTTGCCGCCGCCGCCCGGGATCGCGGCGATGTCCCACTTGCCGGACTGGTCGGGCGCGGTGTCCTGGATGTGGCCGAGCATCCACGCCGGGCAGGGCAGCACTGCGAACTGGTTCTTCTTGAAGCCCTGGTCCCAGCCGGGCTGGAAGCTGGTCAGGTTGGCCGACAGGCCGGACTGGATCGCCTTCATGGTGATGTCGAAGGCGACCTTCGGCCCGCCGTCCATCTGCAGCTGGTCCTGCTCGTTGAAGAAGCCGACCGGCTGCTGGGCGATCACCGGATTGAACATGTCAGTGCCGGAGTCGAGGAACTTCTTACCGGTGGCCCGGACGTACTTCTGGCCGGTGGTGATGAACTCGTCCCAGGTGGGCCAGAGCTTGGAGACGGCGACCCGGTCGGTCGGCAGGCCCGCCGCCTTGAACAGGTCGGAGCGGTAGCACATCGCCAGGCCGCCGACGTCGGTGCCGAGCCCGATCTGGGTCTTGCCGTCGGGCGACAGCGTCTGCTTCCACTTCCACGCCAGGTACTTCGACTCGTACGACCCCGCGCCCTTGTCGAGCAGGTTGACGAACTTGTCGGGCTGGCTGCGGAACTGCACGGCGAAGCCCTCGTCGACCGCGGCGATGTCCGGGGCGCCGTCGCCGGCGACCAGCTTCTTCTGCAGATCCTCGTGCTGGGCGTTGAACTCGCCCGAGTTGAGCGCGATCTTGATGTTCGGGTGGTCCTTCTCGTATTGCGCCTTGAGGGCGGTGAGGCCGAAGTCGCCCCAGAAGTTGACCTTGAGAGTAGTGGTGGCAGTGCCGGCTTTGTCGCTGTTGCCGGCCAGCTTCTCGCCGCTGCAACCAGCGATCGACAAGGTGGCGGCGAGGCCGGTGACGAGCAGCTTTCCGAAGCGGTGCATTGCTCCTCCAGCTGAGGGGAGTGTCTACTGAACCGGATAAGTGACGTGACCGTATTCCGGCGTCACAGCCGTGTCAATAGCTGGTTTCCCGGGCGTTTCCTGGTGTAATCTCGTGTGATTCATCACTTAACCGTTCAAGTGATCAGTGCCCCGTTAAGTGTTTCAGCGGCGGACCTGGCGTGAGAGCGCTCTACGACTTTATCGACCCGGGGGGAACCCGATTTGAAGCGGCCCACGATCGCCGACATCGCGCAGCGCGCCGGAGTGTCCAAGGGTGCAGTGTCGTATGCGCTGAACGGCCAGCCCGGGGTCTCCGAAGCCACCCGGCAACGCATCGTCGCCATCGCCCGCGAGATCGGCTTCAACGCCAACAGCGCCGCCCGGGCCCTCTCCGGTGCCAGCGCCCGCGCCGTCGGGCTGACCATCTGCCGGCCCGCCCGGATCCTCAGCATCGAGCCGTTCTTCATGGGCCTGATCAGCGGCTTCGAAGCCGAACTGGCCGCCCGCGGCTTCGCCCTGACGCTGCAGGTGGTGGCCACGCCGGAGCTTGAGATCGAGGTCTACCGCCGCTGGTGGGGCGAACGCCGGGTGGACGGCGTATTCGTCACCGACCTGCGCGAGGACGACGTCCGCATCCCGGTGCTGCAAGAGCTGCAGCTGCCCGCGGTGGTGATCGGCGGGCCGGGCGGCACCGGATCGATCGCGCAGATCTGGTCCAACGACGCCGGCGCGATCACCGAAGCGGTCCGCTACCTGGTCGCCCTCGGCCACCGCCGGATCGCCCGGGTCGGCGGCCTGCCCGACCTGTTGCACACCCGGACCCGCACGACCGCCTTCGGCGACGTGTGCCGCGCACTGGGCCTGGACGAGGCCGTCACCACCCCGTCCGACTACACCGGCGAGGAGGGCGGCCGGGCCACCCGGCGGCTGCTGATCGGCGCCGACCGGCCGACGGCGATCATCTACGACAACGACGTGATGGCGGTCGCGGGGCTGGCCGTGGCGCAGGAGATGGGCCTGGCCGTGCCCGCCGACCTGTCCATCGTGGCCTGGGACGACTCTCCGCTGTGCAGCCTGGTGCACCCGCCGCTGACCGCCCTGAGTCGCGACATCGCCGAATACGGCGCGCACGCCGCCCGGCAACTGCTCGCCGCCGTCGACGGCAAGACGGTCGGCAACGTCGAAGCAGGCACCGCCCACCTGACCCCGCGGGGCAGCACGGCGCCACCCCGTTAGGTCCGGTGGGTCTCCAGGTAGGCCTCCATCCGCTCGGCCGGGGCGGGGCGGGCCAGCGCGAAACCCTGGCCGTACTGGCAGCCGGCGCGCAGCGCCCGGTCGATCTGCTCCTCGGTCTCCAGACCCTTCGCGACGATCTCCAGGCCAAGCCGCCGACCCAGGCTGACCACGACCTCGATCACCGCCGGGCCGACGGTGTGCTCGGCCGGCGCGTTGACCAGCGCCCGGTCCAGTTTCAGCATGTCGACCGGCAGCCGGCGCAGGTGCGACAGCGAGGCCTGACCCGCGCCGAAGTCGTCCAATGCGGCCCGCACGCCGAGCTTGCGCAGCCCGGCCAGCGACGCCACGATCGCCGGCACGTCGGCCACCATCCAGTCCTCGGCCACCTCGACGACCAGCCGCTCCGGTGGCACCGCGTGCCGGCGCAGCGTCGCCGCCGTCCGTTCGGCGAAGCCGGCGACGAGCAGCTCACGGGGCGCCACGTTGACCGACAGCCAGAACTCGCTACCGCCGGCCGTCCAGGCCGCCAGGTGCCGGCAGGCGGCGTCGAGGACCCACTCGTCAAGCTCGGCCGCGATGCCGACGGCGCGGGCGATCGGCAGCAGCTCGTTCGGCATGATCGTGCCCAGTTTCGGGTGCCGCCACCGCAGCAGCGCCTCGACCCCGGCGGCCTGCTTGTCCCGCAGGCCGACGACCGCCTGGAAGACCACGTCCAACTCGTCCCGGTCGACCGCGCCGAGCAGCTCGCGTTCGAGATCCATCCGGCGGTGCAGCTGGATCTCCACATCGGTGTCGTACCACTCGACGCGGTCGCGGCCCAGCTGGAAGGCCCGGCTGCGGGCCAGGTCGGCGTGCCGCAGTACCTCGTCGCAGTCGGCGCCGCCGGCCAACTCGGCCAGGCCGACACTGGTGTGCACCTCGGCGATCGCCGCCGGCAGCTGGTACGGCTCCATCAGCGTGGTCACGATCCGGGTCGCCAGCGCGTACGCCAACACCGCCCCGTCGCCGGTCAGCACGGCGAACTCGTCCCCGCCCAGGCGGGCCGGCACGTCGTCGTCGGTGAGCAGCGCGCGGATCCGTCGGCCCACCTCGATCAGCACCGCGTCGCCGAACTCCCGGCCGCGTTCGGAATTGATCTCGGAGAGGCCGTGCAGGTCGATCACCAGCAGCGTCCCGGGCCGGCCCGGGCGCCGGCGGTAGGCGAGCAGGTCGCGCATCAGGGCCCGCCGGTTGGCCAGGCCGGTCAGTTGATCCATGTAGGACAGCTTCTGCAGCGTGCGTTCGAGGTGGCGGCGTTCGCCCACGTCGCGGACGTGCACCACCAGCGCGGCCACCTCGGGCACCTTGCGCTGGTCGGACACGGTCGACTCGGTGTCGCGCCAGATGTCGTGGCCGTCCCGCAGCCGCGCGTTGACCAGCGCGGGCGGCCCGTCGGCGTGCTCACCGGCCAGCACCGAATCGATCACCGCCTGCGCGTCGACGACGTCGTCAGGGTGGATCAGCTCCGGGAACGTGCGGCCCAGCACATCGGCGTCGGAGAGCCCGAAGAGCCGGGCCGCGGCCGGCGACTGCCAGTGGATGCGCAACGTGTCGTCGAGGACCAGGGTCAGATCGGTGGCCCCGGCGACCAGCGAGCGGAAATGCGCCTCTTTGGTCTTGAGCTGACCGGCGTAGTGCCGGATGTCGCTCACCACGAGCAGTTCCCGCAGGATCAGAATGCCCACGACGGACAGGCCGAGCGCGGTCGCCGTCTCTCCGAAGCCCCGGCCGAAGAGCAGCTTGCAGGCGGCGGCGACCACCCCCACCGCAGCCGGCACCGCCAGCAGCGGATACGCGGAGAGGTACTGCTCCGGGTCCCGGGTCGCCTGCGGTGGCTCGGTGGCCCGCCGGCCGCCGCCGTCGACGCCGAGGGTGAGCCCCGCGACGACGGCGATGCCGAGCAGCGGCAACGCCCGGGTCAACTGGCCCAGGGCCAGATGGTTGACCACCGCGGAGAGGGCGATCAGCACCACGATGCCCCCGCCGGCACAATGCATTGCCGCCCGGCGCTGCGACCCGGCCCGCAGCGCGATCACCACGATCATCGCGACCGCGGTCGAGGTGACCAGCAACGAGCTGAGCACCACCGGATGGTCCCTGGTCATCGACGGGACCAGATAGGCGGCGAAGGCCACGCTGAGCCCGAGACCGAGGCCGTCGAAGATCCGGCGCAGCCGGGTCGCCACGTTGCTGGCGGCGCCGGGCAGCAGGCTGATGCCGAGGACGAAGGAGAGGCAGGCGAGCCCGAGGCCCGCGGCGGCGGCGAGACCGCCGGCACCGAGCGCGGGCAGCACCACGGTCAGGCCGGTCGCCAGCGCACCCATCCCGATGAAACCGGCGCCCTTGCACGCGGCGAAGCCCGTCCGGTGATGGATCGCCAGCGCGGAGTCGACCAGGACGACGGTGGCCCACAGCGCCACCCCGCCCACTCCGATCGCGAGCGCGGGCACGACCGGGACCAGGCCGAACACCGCGGCCAGCAGGAGGAACACGCCGGGGACGGGCACAGCCAGCAACCGCACCCGGGAGCGGGCACGCGCGGTGAGCGGCATCGCCACGACGGATCCTCTGCGATCGAACGACTGGCGGGTCGGCCAATGCACCCACACGGGCAACGACCGTCCCCCGATCAGGTTACGGGGCGGCAGTAATCCTGCGCACTCCCGGATCGTCGGGTATGGACACCCGGTCGGAAACCGGAACCGACCGGCCGACCCCCGCCGCCGCAACCAGTCCCGGCCGCACCCGCCACCGCAACCAGACCCGGCCGCACCCGGTGACACGCGCCCGGCGGCCTGGGTGCGACGATGGGCCGGTGAGCAGAAAGCCCGTGTTCCGGGTCCGCAAGTCCGGCGCGCTGCTGGTCGCCGCCCTGATCGCGGTCGTGGGCACGATCCCGTTCGCGGGGGTGCGCTGGGCGCTGGCGCCGATCCTGCTGATCCCGCTGGCGGTGCTGGTCTGGGCGTGGCGGGCCGGGACGGACGTCGATGCCGACTCGCTGCGGGTCCGGGCGCTGCTGGGCACGACGGTGATCGACTGGGACCGGGTCGCCGAGCTGGCCCCCGGCCCGACCGGCCAGGTGTCGGCGCTGCTCACCGACGGCACGGTCGTCCCGCTCACCGGCGTCACCCCGGCCAATCTGCCGGCCGTGCTGCGAGCCGGCGACCAGCAAGTCACCAACCCGGACGACCAGCAAGTTGGCAACCCGCACGAACAGCAAGTCACCAACCCCGACGGCCAGCAAGTCGGCAACCCGCACGAACAGCAAGTCACCAACCCGGACGGCCAGCAAGTCGGCAATCCCAGCGAGGCTGATTGATCTCCGGCTCTGCATGGGCGTGGCGCGGCAGAACCCGCTCCGGCCGGCCCGGACCGTGATCGAGCTGTGCCTGACGGCCCCGCCGGCACCGCTACCCTGGTCTTGTGAACGAGGAGCTCGTGTGATCGTGCGCGGCCGACGGCCCGCATTCGTGGGTGCGGCGCTGTGCGCCGTGCTGGCGATCAGCACCGCCTGCAGCTTCGGGCCCCCCAATCCCGACGCGGGCGGCCAGCCGCCGAACCTGCCCGCCCCCTCATCCGCGTCGGCCGGTCCCGACGCGGGCGGCGACCAAGAGGTCGCGGTCACCGTGCTCGCCAAGAATCTGGAGATCCCGTGGGGGATCGCCTTCCTGCCGGACGGCTCGGCCCTGGTCACCGAACGTGACACGGCCCGTATCCTGCAGGTCGGCCCGGGCACGGACGCCGACGGCCTGAAGGTCACCGAGGTACAGCGCCTGACCGAGGCGGCCCCCGGCGGCGACGGCGGCCTGCTCGGCATCGCGGTCTCCCCCAGGTACGCCACCGACTCGACGGTCTTCGTCTACTACTCGACCGCGAAGGACAACCGGGTCGCGACACTGGTACTCAAGGGCACCCCGCAGCCCATCCTCACCGGCATCCCACGCTCCGAGAACGACAACGGCGGCGCGATCGCCTTCGGCCCGGACGGGTTCCTCTACGTCGGCACCGGCGACGGCACCGCCACCGGCACCCAGGCGCAGGATCCGAAGAGCCTCGGCGGCAAGATCCTGCGGATGACCACGGCCGGCAAGCCGGCCCCCGGCAATCCGGTCAAGAACTCCCCGATCTGGTCGTCCGGTCACCGCAACGTGCAGGGCCTCAGCTGGGATTCCGGCAAACGGATGTACGCGAGTGAGTCGGGCCAGCCGAAGACCGGCGAGCTCAACCTGATCGCCAAGGGCGGGAACTACGGCTGGCCGGCGGCCGACGGCAACGCGGCGGACAAGAAGTTCACCAACCCGCTGGTGACCTGGCCGGCCGCGGATTCGTACTGCTCCGGGGTGGCGGTGCTGGAGCACACGATCGCGTCCGCCTGCCTGCTCGGCGAGCGGTTGTGGCTGGTCAACACCACCAACAAGGGCACCCTGATCGGCCAGCCACAGGCCCTGCTGATCGGCGAGTACGGGCGGCTACGCGGGCTGGTCGCGGCGCCGGACGGCTCGTTCTGGGCCAGCACCTCGAACCAGGAGGACGGCGGGGACCCGGGTCCGGCGGACGACCGTCTGATCCGGCTCGTCTTCTCCGACGGCGGCGCCGGTCGAAGTTGATCGACATGACAGTCTCGCCGTCGGCACTCGGGGTAACGTGGGCCGCTTGATGGTCAGACTCACGTGGTGGTGGCGGACGGCGGCGGCGTTCGTCGTGCGGATCCTGCACGCCACCTGGGGCACCCGGCTCCGGATCGGCGCGGCCGTGGTGATCGTCAGCCTCGCCGGGGTGACGGTCGGGACGATGCTCTTCGCGCACACCGCGTTGAACGTCGGGCCGTTCAAGGCCGAGATGTCGGTGACCCCGTCCTTCGCCGGCGGCACCGAGATCGACATCCCGCCGCTCGGCTCGCTGCACCTGGACAGCCACGACGGCCCGATCCACCTCAAGGTCGACCTGGGCTCCCTCGACCAGACCCGCACCGAGGCGCTGATCGACGACCCCACGGCGATCAGCGCGGCCGGCCAGCACGCGGTCGACGACGTGACGGCCGGTGTGCTGCGGCTCGGCCTGCGCGCGCTCGGCGCGGCGGTGGGCTGCGCAATGCTGCTCGCCGTGCTGATCTTCCGCAAGGCACGCCGGGTCGCCTGGTCTGGGGCGATCGCCCTGGCGGTGACCGGCGGCAGCCTGGGCCTGGCCGCCGGCACCGTGCGGCGCGACTCGATCGCCGAACCCCGCTACGAGGGCCTGCTCGTCAACGCCCCCGCGGTGGTCGGTGACGCCCGCCGGATCGCCGACAACTACGGCCGGTACGCCGACCAGTTGCAGGAACTGGTCAGCAACGTCAGCCGCATCTACACCACGGTGTCGACGTTGCCGGTCTACGAGCCCTCCGGCAACACCACCCGCATCCTGCACGTCTCCGACCTGCACCTGAATCCGTCATCGTGGGGACTGATCCGGACGGTGGTGAAACAGTGGAAGATCGACGCGGTGATCGACACCGGCGACATCGTCGACTGGGGCAGCAGCGCCGAGACCAACTACGTGTCGTCGATCCCCGCGATCGGCGTGCCCTACATCTTCATCCGGGGCAACCACGACTCGTCGGCGATCCAGGATGCGGTGGGCCGGCAGAAGAACGCCGTGGTGCTGGACAACTCGGTCGTCACGGTCGACGGGGTCACGATCGCCGGAATCGGCGATCCCGAATTCACCCCCGACAAGTCCGAGGCTTCGAACGCGAACCCGGACCCGGCCACCAACCCGCTGCTGGCCAGCGGCGCGAAGCTGGCGGCGACGATCCACGGCGCGAAGACCCCGGTGGACATCGCGCTGGTACACGACCCGGCGATGGCGCCGCCGCTCGCCGGGTCGGTGCCGCTGGTGCTGGCCGGACACCGGCACAAGCGCGAGGTCAGCATGCTCAGCGCCCCGGCGCCGGCCGCCTCGGCCTCGCCGACACCCACACCGGCACAGACACCGAGCGGCACGGTCGCGGACGGCGCGGCGACACCGGTGCAGACGCGGCTGATGGTCGAAGGTTCCACCGGCGGCGCCGGCCTGCGCGGGCTGGAGAAGAAGGACGAGCCGACCCCGCTGTCGTTGTCGGTCCTCTACTTCGACGAGATGCACACGCTGAAGGCCTACGACGACATCCAACTCGGCGGCACCGGCCAGTCGAACGTGACCATGCAGCGCAAGGTGATCGGCACCGTTCCGGAGCCGATCACCGATCCGTCCGTCCACAACGGCGTCACCCCGGTCGAACCGGCCCGCAGCTCCGGCCCGTAACCACGGGGTGACGGCGACCCGGCGCTGCCCGTACGAGAAAATCAGCTGGAGAGGCGCTCCAGGATCAGGTCCCGGACGGTTTTGGCGTCCGCCTGGCCGCGGGTGGTCTTCATGACCGCGCCCACCAGCGCGCCCGCCGCGGCGAGCTTGCCGTCGCGGATCTTCGCCGCGATGTCCGGGTTCGCCGCGATGGCCTCGTCGACCGCCGTGGTCAACGCGCCGGTGTCGGAGACGACGCCGAGGCCGCGGGCGGCCATCACCGCCGCCGGGTCGCCCTCGCCGGCGACGACGCCTTCGAGGACGGCGCGGGCCAGCTTGTCGTTAAGCTTGCCCTGGTCCACCAGGGTCTGCAGCTGCGCGACCTGGGCCGGGGTGGCGCCCAGCGCGGAAAGTTCCGCGCCGGTCTCGTTGGCGCGGCGGGCCAACTCGCCCATCCACCATTTGCGGGCGCCCGCCGGGGACGCGCCGGCCGCGATGGTCTCCTCGATCAGCTCCAGCGCGCCCGCGTTGACCATCGCGGACATGTCGGTCTCGCTGATGTCCCACTGCTCGCGGAGCCGGGCGCGGCGCACGCTCGGCCGCTCGGGCAGGGCGAGCCGCAGCTCCTCGACCCACGCCGCGTCAGGCGCGATCGGCACCAGGTCGGGCTCGGGGAAGTAGCGGTAGTCCGTCGCCTCCTCCTTGGAGCGGCCCGGCCGGGTGTCGCCGGTGGTCTCCTGGAAATGCCGGGTCTCCTGGATGATCCGGGTGCCGGCCTCGAGCAGCGCGGCCTGCCGGATGATCTCGGACCGCACGGCCCGCTCGACCGACCGCAGCGAGTTGACGTTCTTCGTCTCGGTACGGGTGCCCCACTCGGCGCCGGTCCGGTTCAGCGAGGTGTTGACGTCGCAGCGCAGCGAGCCCTGCTCCATCCGCACGTCGGAGACGCCCAGCGAGCGGACGATGTCGCGCAGCTCGGTCACGTACGCCCGGGCCACCTCGGGCGCCCGGGAGCCGAGGCCGGGCACCGGCTTGGTGACGATCTCGACCAGCGGGATGCCGGCCCGGTTGTAGTCGACCAGCGACTCGGTCGCACCGTGGATGCGCCCGGTCGCGCCGCCGACGTGCAGCGTCTTGCCGGTGTCCTCTTCGAGGTGGACCCGCTCGATGCCGACCCGGAAGGTCTCGCCGTCCAGCTCCACGTCGACGTAGCCGTCCACGCAGAGCGGCTCGTCGTACTGCGAGGTCTGGAAGTTCTTCGGCATGTCCGGGTAGAAGTAGTTCTTCCGGGCCATCCGGCACCAGCTCGCGATCGAGCAGTTCAGCGCCAGGCCGATCCGGATGGTCGCCTCGATGCCGGCCCGGTTGGCGACCGGCAGCGCGCCGGGCAGGCCGAGACAGACCGGGCAGACCTGGGTGTTCGGCTCGGCGCCGAACTCGGTCGGGCAGCCGCAGAACATCTTCGTGTTCGTGCCGAGCTCGACGTGGGTCTCCAGGCCGATCACCGGCTCGAAACGGGCGATGGCCTCCTCGTACGAAGGCAGCACGATGGTACTCACGCGGTGACTCCAGTCAGCTCGGGCGGGGTGAACGTGCCGACCGCCGACTCCAAGGCGGCGGCGACCCGGTACATCCGGTCGTCGGCCAGGGTCGGGGCCATCACCTGGAAGCCGACCGGCAGCCCCTCGGACAGCCCGCACGGCACCGAGATCGCCGGGCCGCCGTAGAGGTTGGCCGGGATCGTGAAGAGGTCGGCGAGATACATCTGGTACGGATCCGAGGTGCGCGACCCGAACGGGAACGCCACGAACGGCGTGGTCGGCGAGATCAGTACGTCGACCTGCTCGAACGCCCGGGTGAAGTCCCGGGTGATCAGCGTCCGGACCTTCTGCGCCTGGCCGTAGTAGGCGTCGTAGTAGCCGCTGGACAGCGCGTACGTCCCCAGGATGATGCGGCGCTTGACCTCGGGGCCGAAGCCGGCCTCGCGGGTCATCGACATGACCTCTTCCAGGGAACGGTTGCCGTCGTCGCCGACCCGCAGGCCGTACCGGACACCGTCGAAGCGGGCCAGGTTGGAGGAGCACTCGCTCGGGGCGATCAGGTAGTAGGCCGGCAGCGCGTACTGGAAGTTCGCGCAGGAGATCTCGATCACCTCGGCGCCCAGCTTGACCAGCTTCTCCACCGCCTCGTGGAAGGCGGTCAGCACGCCGGGTTCCGCGCCCTCGCCGTTGAACTCCTTGACCAGGCCGAGCTTCACCCCGCTCAGGTCGCCGCTCGCGCCGAGCCGGGCGGCGGCCACGACATCCGGCACCGGCGACTGGATCGAGGTCGAGTCGCGCGGGTCGTGGCCGGCGATGACCGAGTGCAGCAGCGCCGCGTCCTCGACGGTGCGCGCGCACGGGCCGGGCGTGTCCAGCGACGACGAGAAGGCGATCAGGCCGTACCGCGAGGTGCCGCCGTAGGTGGGCTTGGCGCCGACCGTGCCGGTGACCGCGCCGGGCTGCCGGATCGAGCCGCCGGTGTCGGTGCCGATCGCCAGCGGCGCCTCGTACGACGCGAGCGCCGCGGCGCTGCCGCCGCCCGAGCCACCCGGGATCCGGCCCAGGTCCCACGGGTTGTTCGTCGGCCCGTACGCCGAATACTCGGTGGACGAACCCATCGCGAACTCGTCCATGTTGGTCTTGCCGAGCAGCACGGTGCCGGCTTTTTGGAGGCGCTCGACGATGGTGGCGCTGTACGGCGGCTTCCAGCCATCGAGGATCTTCGAGGCGGCGGTGGTCGGCACGCCCTTGGTGGCGATGATGTCCTTGACCGCGATCGGCACGCCGGCCAGCGGCCCGGTCACCTTGCCCTCGTCGACCGCCCGGGCGGCGGCGAGCGCACCCTCCCGGTCGACGTGCAGGAAGGCGTGCACCCGCTCGTCCACGGCGGCGATCCGGTCGAGGTGCGCACTCGCGACCTCCACGGCGGAGACCTCGCGGCTCGCGATCAGGCCCGCGATCTGCGCCGCGGTCATTCTGGTGACGTCACTCACGGGGTCAGGCCTCCTCGTCCAGGATGCGCGGGACGCGGAACCGGCCATCGGCGGCGTCCGGCGCCCCCGACAGCACCTCGGCCTGGGTCAGGCAGGGCTGCACGACGTCGTCGCGGTAGACGTTGGTGAGCGGGACCGAGTGCGAGGTCGGCGGGACGTCCTCGGCCGCCACCTCACCGATCCGCGCGACCGACTGCAGGATCACATCGAGCTGGCCGGCGAACCGGTCCAGCTCCTGCTCGGTCACGGCAAGCCGCGACAGGCGCGCGAGATGCGCGACCTCTTCGCGGGAGATGGCACTCATCCTGGCCCCCTGCTGGTCGTCGTCCATAGTCGCCGTCGAGTCTATTTCGCGGCTCGGCGGCGCCCGGCGGCGACTCCCCGACGACAAGCCGTCCACGATAAATTCAAGATCCGGTCGTACGCCGGTGCGTGGTAGCGCGGCGCGGCCCGCCCACTAAACCGGCCGTAACGGACGATGCCGGGACAGCCACACAGACAGCTCACCAGCAGGCATCGGCCGGGCGTGAAACCACCCCTGAGCCGCATAACACCCAGCAGAAGCCAGCAACCGCCAGGTCCGCTCGTCCTCAACCCCTTCGGCGACGACCCGCAACCCCAGCGCCCCCGCCAGGTCGATGACCGACCGGACGATCGCCGCATCCCCCCGATCACCCGCCATCCCGAGCACGAACGACCGGTCGATCTTCACCTCCGCCAGCGGCAGCCGCCGCAGGTGCTGCAGCGAGGAGAACCCGGTCCCGAAGTCGTCCAGCGAGATCTCCACCCCCATCCGGTCCAGAGTGGTGATCGTGCTCAGCACCCGGCGCGGGTCGGCCATCAGCGCGCTCTCGGTGATCTCCAGTTGCAACAGACCGGCCGGGACGTCGTAGCGGTCGAGCAGGCCGCGGATCTGGTCGGCGATCTCGCCGGCGTGCAGGTCGCGGACGCTGACGTTGACGGCGGCCCGGATCGGGCGACCCGCGGCCCGCCACGCCGCCAGCTGGGCCACCACCTCGCCCAGCACCCGGCGGGTGAGCAGTTGCATCACCGGGGTCTGCTCGGCGACCCGGATCAGTTCGTCCGGGCCGACCAGGCCGCGGTGCGGATGGTGCCAGCGCAGCAGCGCCTCGACGCCGACGACCTCGCCGGTCGCCACGGCGATCTGCGGCTGGTAGTAGACGTTCACGCCGTCGCCGGCCGGGTCGCCGCTCTGCAACGCGCGGCGCAGGTCGGCGAGCAGGGTGAGACGTTCCGGCGAGTGCCGAGCGGCTTCCGGCCCGTAGACGGCGACCTGGTCGCCGCGCTGTTTCGCGTCGTACATCGCGGCTTCGGCCTCGCCCAGCAGCGCCGATCCGTCGCCGCGTTCGGCCTGCAGGGCGATGCCGATCGAGGCGGTCACGTCGACCGCCATCCCGTCCAGGGCGAACGGCCGGTCCAGCGCCTCGGCCAGGTGCGCCGCGATCCGACGGGCGCCGGACGGCGAGTCGACCCGGGTGGCCAGCACGGCGAACTCGTCCCCGCCGAGCCGGACCACGAGGTCGTGCCGGGGCACCACGCCGGCGAGCCGATGCGCGACCTCGACGAGTAGACGGTCGCCGGACGGGTGGCCGAGGGCGTCGTTGACATTGCGGAATCGGTCCAGGTCGAGCAGGAGCAGAGCCAGCCGGGGGGCGCCGGGGGCCTGCTCGGCGACCCAGGACTGGAGCGCGCGGCGGTTGGGCAGGCCGGTCAGGGCGTCCACCCGCGCGGAGCGTTCGACGTCGCCGGCCGAGCGGACCATCCGATGCACGGCGTGCAGGGCGAGCAGCACCAGCGGGATCAGGGTGACGCCGACCTGGGCGGCGGCCAGCACAATCGGCCCGAGCAGCAGCAGGGCGGCGGTGGCGAAGACCTCGACCGCCCAGCGCCGGGCCGGCTGGGGCCGCGATCCGGTGGACCGCCGGCGGGCGACCAGCGCGGCGAAGCCGTACCGCCCGCAGAGGAACGCCGCGGCGGCGACCACGATCAGCAGCGCATCGTAGCCGTGCGGTGGCCGGCCGATCCGCAGCCCGGCGACGCCGGCGACGAGGGCGGCCGCGGCCAGCGCGACGGCGTGCTGGGCGGCCAGGTGCAGGACCCCGCGGGCGGGCCGGCGCATCCGGGCACCGGCCATGGCCGTCGAGGCCAGCTGCACCGCCAGTGCGGGCAGCAGGCCCCAGGCCAGGGTGATCGCGAAGGTGAAGCAGACGGACGGCAGGATGATCGATCCGGCCCGCCGGTTGGCGACGACGTAGGGCCGGGCGTCGACGATCAGGGCGAGCGCGCCCATCACCCAGAACGCGGCCGGCAGGGTGGCGAAGATCCGCGGCTCGGCGCGCCAGAGCGCGGTGTCGGCGAGGGCGGTCAGGACGACGCTGACGGCGACGCCCCGCCAGGCCGGGACCCGGCAAAGCGGCATGGAGCCGCGCTGCTGTGCCGCACCCATGCGACCTCCGTGATGGCGTCGACCGACCGGTCCCCATCACGATAGATCCGCATAGACAAAACAACGCATAAGCGGCGCCTCCATGGCGCAAACCGCCCGCTGTTCAACGCCCAGGTCGGCAGATTTCATCCGTTGGGGGCGCCCGCCGATCCCCGGTCGCCGACGCTGTGGACCAACAGTTACTTCGTCGCCACCACCGGCGGGGCAACCCAGCAGGTCATCAAGCGGTATGTCGAAAACCAACGCAACGCCTGACCGGCCGTTCGGGGTGACGCCCATCCGCCTTGGCAGCGGATGGGCTATCCCTGACCAGCTCCGCAGGGGTTCCGTTTCCTCCCCACGGCTAAAGCCGGGGGTTTCCACGGAGGAATCGGATGACACGGGACGCCGTCGTACGTCGCCGAACCAGTGACGAGCTGCGGCGGGCGGTCACCGGGACGGCTCCGTCGAAACCGTCAACCGACCACGGACCTCCCCGCGGATTCCGGTGCCGGCACGGGGCCGGGATCCGGTGCGGGACCGCGCCGGCGGGCATTGCCGGTGGCGCCGTCGATGCGGGCCGCCGCCAGGGCGGCCAGCGGCAGCATCAGCGTCGCCACGCCTGGCACGAACGAAAACGCGTCGTCCCCGTAGCCGGCGCCGTCGATGGCGAAGAAGAGCGTTGGCACGAAGTACAGCAGGATCCCGCCGACAACGCCGGTCAGCCACCCGCCGGGCACCGCGGCCAGGGTCAACGCGATCCACACCGCGACGGTCCGGCCGGGTCGGCGGGCTCGGTGCCGGCGCAGCAGCGCCAGGCACACGACGGCGAGTGGCAGTGCGAGCAACCCCGGGTATTGGGAGGTGCCGGAGACGTCATCGGTCATCGGCGGCGTGATCAGTCCGAGACCGACCACCGGCGCGACCGGTGCCACGACCAGCAGGATCGCGGCCCAGACCGGCACCGGGTGGCGGCTGAGCGCAAGCGTCGGCACGATTGCCAACAGCATGCCGGCCACCGCCAGGCCGATCGTCGTCACCGTCAGGCCGACCGGCAGGAACGGGTGATTCACGCCTGGCGTGCCCTGCCCCGTGATCAGGGGCACCACGCTTGCGGCCAGCAGCACGCCGACCGTGACACGGCGCAGCGCCACGCCGGGCAGCCTCTCCTGCAGCGCACGCCCGGCCACCAACCAACCGGCGATCACCGGCACCGCGCCGACCAGCAGCGCGAGCCGCAGACCGCCTGGTCCGGCGACGTTCATCCGGATCAGCACCGCGTTCGCGGCTGTCAGCCCGGCGCCGACCAGCAACGCGGCGGCCGGGCCGAACCGGCGGTCCGCGGTGGCGACGAGCATGCCGAGCGTGGCCAGCAGGATCGTGGCGGCGCCCAGCTCCGCAGTCCATACGTAGAGCTCGCCGTCGCCGCCGGGTATCGGCGCGGACGCGCCGACGTCGTCCATCGCCGGCGTGAGGATGGCCAGGGTGTACGCCCAGCCGATCACGGCCACGGCGACCGCGCAGGCGCCGGCCGCGGTCACAGCGACTGGCATCGATGCCCGTTCCCTGGCCGCGATCTGTGCCGGCGTTGGGACCGGCCCCCCGAGTGGCCGGAGCGCGCCGAAGCCGTACGCAAGCGTGAACGCCGCGAAGCAGGCCAGCCACAGTGCCCACGGTCCCTGGTAGGAGAACGCGCGGCTGCTTAGCCCGCCCACGATCTCCTCGAATTCGGGGGGCGTTGTGCCCATGGTCAGCGAGGCGAGCATCGTGGCCGGGACGTCTCGGCTGCTTAGCGCGAACGGAACAGTGGAAGCCACCGCGGCGAGCGCGCTGACCAGCGGCACGCCGAGCAGCATCAGCACCGCAGCCCGGCCCCGTCTAGCGGCGCGTACCGCGGCGACACCGACCGTCGCAATGCCGGTCGCCCAGATCAGCAGCCCGACCAGCACGCCCAACAGGTACGGCGGGTCCCCGTCGGGTAGCGCGCCGAGCAGCACCATCAGCGCGAACGCGACCGGGGCGAGCGCTATCGGCCCGGCGTCGCCGAACCGGCCGGTGCGCGACAACGCCCAGCGCCGGCCCAGCCAGGGTCCGGCCATGAGGCACCAGATCAGCGTGGTGCCCGCCGCGACGAGAGTGGTGAGCCACGTGGCGCCGGACGTGACCGGTTCCACGCCGGCCAGGCTGAACAGCCAAACGGCGAGCCTGTTCGAGTACGCGGACACGGCCAGTGTGATCAGTGCGGCGACCAGCAGTCCGACGGTGGGCGCGCCGGGTGCCAGCGACTCACCCCAGCCGCGCGGTGCTCCGTTCGCGTCCCGGATCGGGGGCGCGGCGAGCAGGCTGAACGCGTACCCCAGCCGTTGCTTCGCAGTGCCCTGGTCTGCCTCGAGCGCGGCCAGCTCGGCGAGCCACTCCGCGTGCATCTCCGCGCGCAGCTCGGCCGGCCAGCGCCGGGCTGCGCGCGCCAGGCACCAGTGGGTGAATCGGTCCACGGTGTTCATGCCGATCTCGCTTCCAGTGCGCCGTCCACGGTCAGGCGGTAGTGGCGGCGGGCCAGGCGACCGGCCGTGTCCGGTTCGGCGGCTTCCCAGGTCGCTTCGACCCAGCCGGCCCGCCGCAGCCGGAGCAGGATCGGGTAGAGCGTGCCGCTGGAGTTCCCGCTGGCACGGATCAGGTCCAGGCCGTATCGGCGGGCTTCAGGATCTTCCAGGAACGCTGCCAGCACCAGAGACACCGCCGTCGTCGTTCGCAGTGGAGATATCGTCATATCATGCTCGGGTTTCTACATAGGGGCGCAAAGGGGCACACGAGTCACCTCACCGATCAGCCGGACCCGCCGACTCTTTCGAAATCGTCATGCGCGGGGCGACCCGCGCGCGCTCACGCGGTTCTGGGATTCGTCGTCGGCTTCGCCTCGCCGAGGCCCCGGTTCAGCTGGGCATGTAGCGCCGCAATCTCGGTATGCGCCGAGATCCGCCCGTCCGGCGTGAGCCGGTAGTAGCGGCGGGCCGGGCGACCCGCCGTGACCGGGTCGATCTCCTCCCAATACGCCTCGACCCAGCCGGCGTTCTGCAGGCGCAGCAGGATCGGGTAGAGCGTGCCGCTGGGATGCCCACTGACCCGCATCAGGTCCAGGCCGTAGCGGTCGGCCTGCGGGTCTTCGAGGAACGCGGCCAGCACCTTGGAGACGGCCGCGGTCACCCGTAACGGGTTCGTCATGCGGCCACCGTACCCGACCCTCAGCAGTTTTTCTACATAGGGGCCGTGCTCGCTGCGTCAGCCGTCCGGCTTCGGGGTTTCCGGGGCCGGCTTCGGGGTTGCCGGGGCCAGCTTCGGGGTTGCCGGGGCCAGCTCCGCCACCTCGCGGGCCGCGTCCGGGCCGTCGGCCAGCAGGATCGCGAAGCCCGCCTCGTCCAGCACCGGGACCTTCAGGGACAGGGCCTTGTCGTATTTGCTGCCGGGGTTGTCGCCGACCACCACGAATGATGTCCTCTTCGACACCGAGCCGCTGACCTTGCCGCCACGGGAGGTCACCGCCTCGGTCGCCGCGTCCCGGGAGTGGCTCGCCAGCGTCCCCGTGACCACGAAGGTCAAGTCCTCCAACGGCCGGGGGCCCACGTCGACGCGCTCGTCGGCCATCCGGACCCCGGCCGCCCGCCATTTGCGGACGATCTCGGTGTGCCAGTCGACCCCGAACCACTCGCGCAGGCTCTCGGCGATGGTCGGGCCCACCCCGTCCACCGCGGACAGCTCCTCGACCCGGCCCTCGTTCACCGCCTGCTCGATGGCCTCCATGGCGAAGAACTGCCGGGCCAGTGCCTGCGCCGCGGTCGGCCCGACGTGCCGGATCGACAGCGCGACCAGCACCCGCCAGAGCGGCCGGCCCT
Organism: Actinoplanes sp.; assembly: GCA_032160305.1. Taxonomy (GTDB): domain Bacteria; phylum Actinomycetota; class Actinomycetes; order Mycobacteriales; family Micromonosporaceae; genus Actinoplanes. The sequence goes on along the minus strand of JAVHVY010000214.1, from coordinate 7,870 downwards.
TCGCCTCCGCGAGGCTCTCCAGCAGCTTGGCCGCATTGCTACCCAGACTGCCGTCCTTGTTGACGAAGAACGGCGAGCGCAACAGATCCGCCGAGGTGAGGCCGAACAGGTCGCCCTCGTCGGCGATCACGCCGGACTCGAGCAGCGCCACCGCGGACTTGTAGCCCAGCACCTCGATGTCGAGCGCCCCACGCCCGGCCAGCGAGGCGACCCGCTCGCGCAACTGCCCGGGGCACAGGCGCGTGTTCGGGCAGCGGATGTCGACGTCGCTCTCCTTGGCCGGGGCCAGCGTCGTGCCACAGGCCGGGCAGGTGGTCGGCATCACGAACGGGTACGCGTCGTCCGGGCGCAGATCCATCACCGGGCCGAGCACCTCGGGGATCACGTCGCCGGCCTTGCGCAGCACCACCGTGTCACCGATCCAGACGCCCTTGCGCTCGACCTCGCGCGCGTTGTGCAGAGTGGCCTGGGCGACCGTCGAACCGGCCACGTGCACCGGTTCGAGCAGCGCGAACGGCGTGACCCGGCCGGTGCGGCCCACATTGACCGCGATGTCGAGCAGCTTGGTGGTGACCTCCTCCGGCGGATACTTGAAGGCGATGGCCCAGCGGGGCGCCCGGCTGGTCGAGCCGAGCCGACCCTGGATCGCCACCGGGTCGACCTTGATGACCACGCCGTCGATCTCGTGCTCCACATCGTGGCGGTGCTCGGCGTAGTACGCGATGTAGTCGCGCACGCCGGACATCCCGTCGACCAGCCGCCACCGGTCGCTGATCGGCAGCCCCCACGACTTCAGCGCCTCGTACGCATGCGATTGGGAATCCGGGGTGAAGCCGGCCCGCGCACCGATGCCGTGCACGACCATCCGCAGTCCGCGGGACGCGGTGATCCGCGGGTCCTTCTGCCGCAGGCTGCCAGCGGCCGCGTTACGCGGGTTGGCGAACGGGGCCTTGCCCTGCTCGACCAGCGAGGCGTTGAGATCGGCGAACGCGGATGCCGGGAAGTAGATCTCGCCGCGCACCTCGATCAGATCGGGTGGGTCGGTGTCGTCGAGCCGCTCGGGGATCTCCCGGATGGTGCGTACATTGGCGGTGACGTCCTCGCCGGTGCGCCCGTCGCCCCGGGTGGCGCCGCGGACCAGCCGCCCCTTCTCATAGGTCAGGTTGATCGCCAGTCCGTCCACCTTCAGCTCGCAGATGAACGGCGCCGGTCCGCCCGCGTCCCGCTCGGTGCGCTCGGCCCAGGCCTGCAGACCCGCCAGGTCGAAGACGTTGTCGAGCGACATCATCCGCTCGGCGTGCTCGACCGGGGTAAACAGGGTGGAGAAGGTGCCGCCCACGTTCTGCGTCGGGGAGTCCGGGGTCCGCAGGGCCGGGAACTGCTCCTCCAGCGCCTCCAGCTCCTTGAGCAGCTTGTCGAACTCGGCGTCGGAGACGGTCGGCGAGTCGAGCACGTAGTAGCGATACTGGTGGCCGCGCAGCTCGTCACTCAACTCGGCGTGCCGGCTGCTGGCCTCGGCCGTCGGCTCGCCACCCGCCGCCGCCTGCTGCGCACCGGTCGGCTCGCCCGGCGCGACCTCAGGGGTTGTCTGCTTCTCGGCCACCGCGGATCCTCCGTGCTCGGGTTTCTCAGTGCACGTTAGTCGCCAGGTCCGACAATTTCCGGCTCGCCGGGGCTGGACCGGGGCGACTACAACGGTACGGAGGAGCTGAGTCATCCACCGCGGGCGTGCACCCGCGCGCCGAGCGCGGACGACGGTGCGGACGGCCCTCAGACCTCGGCCAGCCGGCGACCGGCGTCGCGGCACGCGCTCAGCACCGCGCGGGCATAGCTCTCCGGGGCTCCGGCCAGGCCGCAGGCGGGGGTGATGACGACCTGCTCGCTCAGCCGTCGGGCCGGGAAGCCGAGCTTGTTCCACAGGTCGGCGACCCGCTGGGCCGCTTTCGCCGAGGACGGAACGCGGCCGGCCGACGGCGGCCGGGTCGGCACCGTGCCGGCCAGCAGGCCGAAGCCGGCCTCGAGGAACTCGCCGAGCGGATCGAGATCCTCGACCAGGCTCAGATCGAGCGACGCGGCGACCGCCCGCGCGTCGCGGATCACCTGCAGCGGGACGTCGGGCGCGCAGCAGTGCACGATCACCGGTACGCCGACGGTCTCGGTGACGCTGCGCAGCGCGGTCGCCGCGTCCGGGCCCGGCACGGTCGGGTAGACGCTGAGACCGCTCTCCGTCGGCACGTGCCCGGCCAGCACGGTCGGTAGCGACGGCTCGTCCAACTGCAACAGGATCGTCGCCAGGGGCATCCGTTTGCGCACCTCGACGACGTGCCGGCGCAGACCCTCGGCCAGCGAACCGGTCAGGTCGCGCACCGCGCCGCCGTCCCGGAGCATCCGGCCGCCGATCTGCAGGTCGAGACCCGCGGCCATGGTCCATGGCCCGGCCGCCTGCAGTTTGACGACGCCCGGGTAGCGCTCGCCCTGCTGGCTGAGCTGGTCGAGGTCGCGTTCGAGCAGGTCGTGGGCGTGGCGCAGGTCCTTGCCGGCGCGCGGGGCGGCCTGCCAGCGACCGGAGTAGATCTGCACCGGAAGCTCGACCAGCAAGCCGGCGGTGCGGCCGATGAGGTCGGCGCCGGGGCCGCGTTCGGGCAGCTCGGCGAGGTGTGCCAGGTCGGGCAGCTCGCCGAAGACCATCCGCTGGGCCTCGGCGATGTCGGTTCCGGGGAGCGAGCCGACCCCGGTGGCCGACCCGGCCGGCCAGGGGAAGTCAGCCACGCTCGGCAACTCCGGTGGCGACCGCGCCGGCCGCCTCGGCGGTGCCGGTCGCGATGGTGGCCGACCCGAGCACGATGTCCCCGCCCGGATCCGGCTGGTACGCGACGATCGCCTGGCCGGCGGCGACGCCCCGGGCCGGCGAGCGCAGCCGGGCGGTCAGCCCCGCCGCGTCGACGCACACCTCGGCCTTGACGACCTCGCCGTGCGCGCGCAACTGCACCTCGCACTCGACCGGCGTCGCCGTCCCGTGCCAGATCGGCCGGGTCGCGGTGACCGTGTCGACCGCCAGATCCTCGCGCGGTCCCACGGCCACCGTGTTGGTCTTCGGGGTGATCGACAGCACGTAGCGCGGCCGGCCGTCGGCGGCCGGCACTCGCAGGTCGAGCCCCTTGCGCTGGCCGACCGTGTAACCGAAGGCGCCCTGGTGCTGCCCCAGCACCGCGCCGGTCTGCGCGTCCACGATGTCGCCCGGGGCCTCGCCCAGCTTGGACGCGAGGAAGCCGCGGGTGTCCCCATCGGCGATGAAGCAGATGTCGTGCGAGTCCGGCTTCTGCGCCACGGCCAGGTCCCGCTCGGCGGCCTCGGCCCGGACCTGGGTCTTGGTCGAGTCGCCCAGCGGGAAGACCGCCCGATCCAGCTGGGCGCGGGTCAGCACCGCCAGCACGTACGACTGGTCCTTGGCGTGGTCGACGCTGCGGCGCAGGTGGCCGTCGGCGCCGAGGCGGGCGTGGTGGCCGGTGACGACGGCGTCGAAGCCCAGGGCGACGGCCCGGTCCAGCACGGCGGCGAACTTGATCTTCTCGTTGCAGCGCAGGCACGGGTTGGGCGTACGGCCCGCCGCATACTCCGCGACGAAGTCCTCGACCACGCTCGCGTGGAACTGCTCGGCCATGTCCCAGACGTAGAACGGGATACCGATCACGTCGGCCGCGCGCCGGGCGTCCCGGGAGTCCTCCAGGGTGCAGCAGCCGCGCGCCCCGGTCCGGTAGGTCTGTGGGTTGCGCGCCAGAGCGAGGTGCACGCCGGTCACGTCGTGGCCGGCGTCCTTCGCGCGGGCAGCAGCCACCGCGGAATCGACTCCGCCTGACATCGCCGCAAGCACTCGCATGGGGTCAGCCTATCCGCCGGGACCGCCATCTCCCTCGCGGGCGGGCAGCCACTCGACGGCAGGGGCGTGGGGCCCGGATTCGGGCAGGAACGTGCGGACCGTCAGCACCCCGATGTATCGGGTTCTCGGACGAAGCGGTCAGCGCGGGGTTTTCCAGGCAGTGGCCCGGCGGGCCCGCTCGATCGCGCCCGGCAGCGCCGCGAGCAGATCGTCTACGTCCGCCGTGGTCGAGGTGTGCCCGAGGGTGAACCGCAGCGAGGACCGGGCCCGGTCCTCGTCGGCGCCCATCGCGATCAGCACGTGCGACGGCTGGGCCACCCCGGCCGAGCAGGCCGACCCGGTCGAACAGAAGATCCCCCGCGCGTCCAGCAACAACAGCAGCGCGTCGCCTTCGCAGCCCGGGAAGGAGAAGTGCGCGTTGCCGGGCAGCCGTTCGGTTGGGTCGCCGTTGTAGATCGCGTCGGGCACTGCCCGGCAGATCCGGGCGACCAGGTCGTCGCGCAGGGCGGACACGCTGGCCGCGTACTCCTGCTGGGCCTTGACCGCCGTTTCGACCGCCACCGCGAAGGCGACCACGGCGGGGGTGTCCGGCGTGCCCGACCGGACGTCGCGCTCCTGGCCGCCGCCGTGCAGCAGCGGGGTGCAGCCGACGTCGCGGCCGAGCAGCAGCGCGCCGACCCCGACCGGGCCGCCGAGCTTGTGCCCGGTGAGCGTCAGCGCCGCCGCGCCGGAGGCGGCGAAGTCGACCGGGACCTGGCCGACGGCCTGCACCGCGTCGGTGTGGAACGGAACGCCGGCTTCCGCCGCCAGTGCCGCCAGCTCGGCGATCGGCTGGACCGTGCCGACCTCGTTGTTGGCCCACTGCACGCTGACCACGGCGATCTGCGGCCCGTGCTCGGCCAGCAGCGCCGCGAAGCCGGCGACCGAGACCCGGCCCAGCTCGTCGACCGGCAGCCAGTCGACGATCGCCTGTTCGTGACTGCCCAGCCAGTCGACCGCGTCCAGCACCGCGTGGTGCTCGACCGCCGAGGCGGCCACCCGGGGCAGCCCTCGGGCCCAGAAGATGCCCTTGGCGGCAAGATTGTCGCTTTCGGTCCCGCCGCTGGTGAAGATCACCTCGGACGGCCGGGCGCCGAGTACGGAGGCGATCCGCTCGCGGGACTCCTCGACAAGCCGGCGGGCGGACCGGCCGGCGGCGTGTAGCGACGACGGATTGCCGATCTGCCGGGCGGCGGCGACGTACGCGTCAAGCGCTGCGGCGAGCATCGGCGTGGTCGCCGCGTGATCCAGGTAGGCCATCACCCGGAAGCTTATGCCTTGCCCGTCGATGTGATCGGCGTCGCGGTCACCACGACGGTGTCGCCGCGGTGCTACCTGCGTTTGCGGATCTCCTCGTCGGCCTGGGGGACGACCTTGAACAGGTCGCCGACCACGCCGAAGTCGGCCAGCTCGAAGATCGGGGCCTCGGGATCCTTGTTGACCGCGACGATCGTCTTCGAGGTCTGCATCCCGGCCCGGTGCTGGATCGCCCCGGAGATGCCCAGCGCGACGTACAGCTGCGGGCTGACCGTCTTGCCGGTCTGCCCGACCTGGAACTGGTGCGGGTAATAGCCCGAGTCGACCGCGGCCCGGGACGCGCCGACCGCGCCGCCGAGCAGGTCGGCCATCTCTTCGACCAGCTTGAAGTTGTCCGCGTTGCCGACGCCACGGCCGCCGGAGACCACGATCGAGGCCTCGCTCAGCTCCGGGCGGGAGCCCTTCTGCTCGGCGACCCGTTCGACGACCCTGGTCAGCTTGTCCGCGGCGGAGGCGACCACGGTGAGCTGCTCGACCGCCGGGGTAGCCGGGGCCGCGACCGGGGTGATCGAGTTAGGGCGGATCGTGACGATCGGCAGGCCCTTGGTGACCTTGGCCTTCACGATCGTCGAGCCGGCGAAGACCACCTGGGTGGCCGTGCCGTCGGCGGCCACCTCGACCGCGTCGGTGAGCAGGCCGTTGTCCAGCTTGATCGCGAGCCGGCCGGCGATCTCCTTGCCCTCCTGGGTGGAGGCCAGCAGTACGGCGGCGGGCTGGACCCGCTTGACCAGTTCGGCGACGGCGGTAGCCTTCGGCGCGACCAGATAGCCGTCGACCTCCTCGCCCTCACCGGCGTAGATCTTCTGTGCGCCGTACTCGCCGAGCTTGGCGGCGAACTGCTCCGCCGCGCCCGTGCCGCCCAGCACGACCGCGCTCACGTCGCCCAGCTCGCGGGCGATCGTCAGCATCTCGAGGGTGACCTTCTTGACGCCGGATGCCTGCGAGGCCTCGACGACGACCAGTACTTCAGCCATGTGTCTCCAGCCCTTCTCAGACGAATTTCTCGGCGGCCAGGTATGCGACCAGCTGCTCGCCGCCCGTACCCTCATCGGTGACCTTCCGGCCCGCGGACCGCGGGGGCCGCCTGGCGAAGTCGACCACGACGCTCGTCGCACCGGCGGTGCCGACCTCGTCGGCGGCGATGCCCAGGTCGCTCAGCGACAACGTGGTGACCGGCTTCTTCTTGGCCGCCATGATGCCCTTGAAGGACGGGTAGCGCGGCTCGTTGATGGTGTCCCAGACGCTGACGATGGCCGGCGTGGCCGCGGTGACGACCTCGTAGCCCTCGTCGGTCTGCCGCTCAGCGGTCAACTGCGAACCGTCGACGGTGAGCTTGCGGGCGCCGGTCAGCGCGGCGATGCCGAGGCGCTCGGCCAGCATGTGCGGCATCACCTGGACCCGGCCGTCGGTGGACTCCGCGCCGCAGATGATGACGTCTGCGTTCAGGGTGCCCAGGGCGGCGGCGAGAACCTTCGAGGTCGCCACCGCGCAGGAGCCGTGCAGGGCGTCGTCGGACACGTGGACGGCCTTATCGGGACCCATCGAGAGGGCCTTGCGGATCGATTCGGCGGCCCGCTCGGGACCCATCGTCAGGATGGTGACCTCGCCACCGTGCGCTTCCTTGATCTTCAGCGCCTCCTCGATGGCGTACTCGTCCATCTCGTTGATGACGTTGTCAGCCGAGCTGCGCTCGACGCTGTTGTCGCTCGCGCTCAGCGTGCGCTCGGCACCGGAGTCGGGCACCTGCTTGACCAGTACGACGATATTCATCGCGCTTCAACGACCTCCTGTTGACGAACGCCCGCGGTGTCGCCCTGAACGTTACCCGCCGGTAGCTTAGGTGGTACCGGCTCCCAGAGTGACTCACCTCACCCGAGACGAGCCCACGACGGCCCTGTGGTCGATACGATCCGAGGCGTCGCGACATGTCCGGCCAATTCGCTCCTTTGTCGAGCGGGTCACGCCCGCTGTGCCTCTATCCTCTCGCACCGGGGCCCACCGCCGCCCGGCATCGGCCAATGAGCCGCCTGCCCGGGCTGCCCATGGTGCCGCTGCGGACACCCGCGAGGCCCGCGTCCCCGATGTCGTACGCCACCTCAGGCCGGGCGGGACGACATTCCGCACCGATCCGGTCGATAATCGGCCCGTGCTCGGTGACCTGCGGCAGTGGTTCAACCCGGAAAAGACCCCCCGGGTCGGCGAGAATCCCGACTACCGGTTCTCGTTGGCCAACGAACGTACCTTCCTGGCCTGGATCCGCACTGGACTGGCGCTGATCGCGGGCGGGCTGGCCTGCGCCCAGTTCCTGCCGCCGCTGCCGATCGAGTATCTGCGGGAGATCATCTCCATCGCGCTGCTCGTGCTCGGCGGGCTGGTCGCCCTGCGCGCGGTGGACCACTGGGCCCGCACCGAGCGAGCCATGCGCACCGGCGCCGACCTGCCCGGATCGCGCTTCCCGGCCATCCTGTCGATCGCGGTGGCCGCGGGTGCGCTGCTGCTCGTGGTGGCGGTGCTCATCCGGGCCCTGGCGTGAGCTGCGGTTCGCCGACGACGCTGAGCAGGATCAGGACGCTGAGCAGGATCAGGACGCTGAGCAGGATCAGGACGCTGAGCAGGATCAGGACGCTGAGCAGGATC
>JAVHVY010000126.1:0-5917 GCA_032160305.1 Actinoplanes sp. | reverse complement strand
TCACCATGATGATCGGAACGGCCGAGCGCTGCCGGAGCTGGCGGCACACCTCGGTACCGGACATCTCGGGCAGCATCAGGTCGAGCAGCACGATGTCGGCGCCGGTCCGGTCGAACTGCGTCAGTGCTGACGTCCCGGTCGGTGCGACCGACACCTCGAAGCCTTCCTTGCGCAGCATGTACGACAGGGCGTCGGAGAACGACTCCTCATCCTCGACCACGAGCACGCGGGCCACTGTGTTTCCTTCCGTTCGGATCGGCGGGGTTACAGGTTGGCCGTGCCGGTCTCGATCACCATCGCCGCCGGTAACGGCTGCGGGGCTTCTGAGGGGCGCGCAGGTAGGCGCAGAGTGAACGTCGAGCCGTCGCCGAGGGCGCTGGTGACGTCGACCCGGCCGCCGTGGTTGGTGGCGATGTGCTTGACGATGGCCAGGCCCAGCCCCGTGCCGCCGGTGGAGCGGGAACGGGCCTGGTCGGCGCGGTAGAAGCGTTCGAAGATCCGGTCGACGTCGTGCGGGGCGATGCCGATGCCCTCGTCGGTGACGTCGATCTCGATCCACTCCGGGTCGCTGCGCAGCGCCAGCACGACCTTCGTGTTCTCGCCCGAGTAGGCGATCGCGTTCTCCACCAGGTTGGTGACGGCGGTGGCGACCTGACTGGCGCTGCCCCACACGGTTGCGCCCCGCTCGCCGGTCCAGACCACCGCGATGCCCTTGGCGCTGGCCGTCGTACGGGTCCGGTCGACCACCTCGGCGATCACCCAGTCGAGGGCGACCGCCTCCGGGGTGTGCAGCGGCTCGGCGCCCTGCAGGCGGGTCAGCTCCAGCAGCTCGCTGACCAGCCGGCCCATCCGGGCGGACTCGTGGTGGATCCGTTCGGCGAAGCGGCGGGCGGCGATCAGGTCCTCGGACTGTTCGAGGCCGACCGGCGCGGCGGGCAGCTCCGTCGCGTCGAGCAGGGCTTCGGCGAGCAGCTGCAGCGCGCCGATCGGCGTCTTGAGCTCGTGGCTGACGTTGGCGACGAAGTCGCGGCGCACCCGGGCCAGCCGGTGCGACTCAGTGACGTCGGCCGCCTCGACCGCGACGTGGCTGGAATTCAGGGCGACCGCGCGCAGGTGCAGCCCGAGCGGGGCGGAGGCGCCGCCGGCCCGGCCGCGCGGCAGATCAAGTTCGACTTCACGGCGTACGCCGCTGCGGCGGACCTGACCGGCGAGCGTACGCAGGATCGGGTGGGCCGCCATCGTGCCCGGGGCGCCGCCGGCGCGGAGCAGGCCCATCGCCCGGGCGGCCGGGTTGACCAGCACCGGCGTGTCGTCGGCGTCGAGCACGACCACCCCGACGCGAAGCGAGTCGAGGCTCTTGCGGCCCAGGCCCTTGAGCCCGTGCTTGCCGCCCGGTGCGTCCTCGTCCGTGTCGATGGTGCGTCCCCCTTTGGACTTCTTCGGGCTGCCCGGCGGCGGCTGCGCGGCTGCCTTCGTCGAGACGGCACGGGCTTTCGTCGAGACGGCACGGTGGCGTCGTCGGGCCAGCAGCAGCCCGGCCACGACGCCGACAGCGAGCGCGGCAAGGAGGAGGCCGACGCCGTACACCGTGTCCACGCTGCGATCGTAGGGTCATTGTTTACCTGGGCCCTACGCCGAAACGGACAAAACCGGCGCGATTTGAGGAAAGTTCACCACCCGGCCGGGCTTCGTTCACTGGCGTTCATGTCCAGGCTGCTCCACCGCCCTAGCGTGACTGAGATCAGGCCGCCGCCCGTCGACAAGCGGCAGCCCCGACCCCCGGGACGACGAATATGCGCGAGGAGTTTCAGGCCGACCTGACCGAGGTCAGCCGCCTGCTGGTGGACATGGCCGAGGCGGTACGGGCGGCGATGCGCAAGGCGACGACAGCCCTGCTCAAGGCCGATATCGAAGCCGCCCGTTCGGTGATCGAGCGCGACGTCGAGGTGAATGCCACCTACCACCAGCTCGAGCAGAAGGTGGTCGACTCGATCGCCCGGCAGTCGCCGGTCGCGACCGATCTGCGGACCCTGCTCACGGCGCTGCACGTCTCGGCCGACCTGGAGCGGATGGGCGACCTGGCCGAGCACGTGGCCAAGACCGCGCAGCGCCGGCACCCGTCGCCGGCTGTCCCGGCGGAGCTGCGGCCGGTCTTCCAGCAGATGGCGGCGGTCGCGGACCGGATGGCGGAGAAGATCACCACCGTGCTGGGCGCCCCGAACGCGGACCTGGCGGCGGAGCTCGAGAAGGACGACGACGAGATGGACGAGCTGGAGAGGGATCTGTTCAAGATCCTGCTCGCCGACAGCTGGCCGTACGGCGCGGAGACGGCGATCGACGGCGCGCTGCTGGGCCGTTTCTACGAGCGCTACGCCGACCACGCGGTGAACGCGGGCGAACAGGTCGTCTACCTGATCACCGGCAAGCCGGTCGGCAGCTGAGGCCACGCGGATCCCCGGGGCGGCCTACCCCGGGGATCGCCGAGGTCAACGGCCCTGGTTGGCGACCGCGGCCGCGGCTTCCTTGGCCGCCTCCGGGTCCAGGTAGAGCCCGCCCGGGGTGGTCGGGATCATGCTCTCGTCCAGGTCGTAGCGCAGCGGGATGCCGGTCGGGATGTTCAGTGTGGCGATCGCCTCGTCGGAGATCTTGTCCAGGTGCTTGACGATCGCGCGCAGCGAGTTGCCGTGTGCGGCGACCAGCACCGTCCGGCCGGCGACCAGATCGGGCACGATCGCGTCGTACCAGTACGGCAGGGCGCGTTCGAGCACGTCCTTGAGGCACTCCGCTGAGGGCCTGAGCTCCGGCGGGAGGGTGGCGTAGCGCGGGTCGGCGGCCTGGGAGTGCTCGTCCGCGTCGTCGATCGGCGGCGGCGGCACGTCGTACGAGCGGCGCCAGAGCATGAACTGCTCCTCGCCGTACGTCAGCAGGGTCTGCTTCTTGTCCTTGCCCTGCAGGGCGCCGTAGTGGCGCTCGTTGAGCCGCCAGGAGCGCCGCACCGGGATCCAGTGCCGGTCGGCGGCGGCCAGCGCGAGCTCGCTGGTGTGGATGGCGCGCAGCAGCACGCTGGTGTGCACCACGTCGGGCAGCAGCCCGTGCTCCTTGAGCAGTTCACCGCCGCGGCGTGCCTCGGCCGCACCCTTGGCGTTGAGGTCGACGTCGACCCAGCCGGTGAAGAGGTTCTTGGCGTTCCATTCGCTTTCGCCGTGCCGCAGCAGCACCAGGGTCCCTGTCATACGTCCCATCCTGCCGCAGGACACGGGCGCCCCCGCGCGGACCTCCCCGTGGCGCTCACCATCTGGGGATGGCCCGCCCACATCGGGATCCAGGCCCACATCGGGAGCATGCCCGGCGGTGCAGACAGCGGTGCCGGGGTGCAGACAGCGGCCGGGGTGTAGAAGTGGAGCGCCGGCGGTGGCGGGCGACACCCATCCCCATAGACGTCGCCCGCTCTAACCGCCGGTCTCGGGTTGCGCCGTCCCCCAACGGCTTATGCCACCCGTCCCCAAACGCCGGACCGCGGCCACCGCAAGCGGTGAAACCCGTTCCCCGAACTGACGGTTCGGCGTCCATCGACCACGCTAGTTCGGGTGGTCACGCGCCACAAGCCAGTTGGCTGTCTGCCATCTGTCGGAGTCGTCACAGCAAGCCGCAAATGCATCACACATTTCGATCTTGCCGGCACCATTTCGGGTGCTCACCGTACGAAACGACAGCCTTCTCACTTCTGGCGCCAAGGACCACAATAGGGCGACCGGTGGAGCCGGAAACCAACCGATCGGCCAATGCGGGCAACCGAGTGGCTCAGAGCAACCGAGACCATGTCGATCAGGGGCGCGACGTCCCGCCGAGGCCTCAACCCGCGCTACGGATCCGGCCCGGCAGCGCGCCTGCCTCGCGCTCCCGCTACCCGACCGCCTGATCGCCACCGCGAGCGTCGGGAGCGGCGAAGTGCTCGAAGGCCCGCAGGTTGGCCAGCGACTCGCCGCGCTTGACCCGCCAGTCCCATTCGCGGCGGATCGAGCTGCCGAAGCCGATCTGCAGCATCGTGTCGAAGTTGTCGTCCGCATAGGTCAGCACAGCGCCGAGCAGCCGGTCCAGCTCGTCGGCGTCCAGGCTCGTCAGCGACACCCGGCCGGTCAGGTAGACGTCGCCGGTCGCGTCGATCGAGAAGGAGACGCCGTACATCCGGGCGTTGTGCCGCAGCAGCCAGGCCCACAGCTCCTCGCGGTTCTCGTCCGGCTGGCGCATCACGAACGCCTCGATGCGCAGCGCGTGCTCACCGACGATCAGATTGACCACCGTCTTGAGCTTGTGCGTGCCCGGCAGGGTGACCACCCACGACGAGTCGCCGCTCGGCTCGCACGGCAGGTCCCGCTCCACGCAGACCTGCCGGATCAGCTCGCCGGGCGCCGTCACCATGTCAGGGATCCGGCCAGCCGGGCGGCGATCAGGGCGCGGTGCTCGGTCACGCCCTCACGGTAGACGCGGATCAGCCCCTCGGCCGTCCGGTCCCAGGAGAAGTTCGACGCGTGCCGGACCGCCCCGACGGACAGCTGCAGCCGGCGGGCCGGGGCGTGCAGTAACCGGGCCAGCACCCGGGCCCAGTCCTGCGGGTCGTGCCCGTCGACCAGGACTCCGCTGACGCCGTCCTGCACCGCGGTCACCAGCCCGCCGACCGCCGCGGCGACGACCGGCGTGCCACACGCCTGCGCCTCCAGCGCGACCAGCCCGAACGACTCGTTGTGCGACGGCACGGCGACCAGATCGGAGGCCCGGTAGAGGTCGGCGAGCGCGTTCCCGGTCTGCGGGGCCAGGAAACGGACCTTGTCGCGTACCCCGAGGCTCTCGGCCAGCTCGATCAGGGCGGTCGGGCGGTCCAGGCCGCTACCGCTGGGACCACCGCAGATGACGGCGGTGACGTCGTCCTCGTGCAGGAACGCCAGCGCGCTGATCAGCACATCCGGGGCCTTCAGTGGCTGGATCCGGCCGACGAAGGACACGATGTGCCCCCGGACCGGCAGCCCCAGCCGGTTCCGGGCCGCGGCGGACGGACCCGGCCGGAACCGGTCCAGGTCGACGCCCGGTTGCACCACGGCCAGCTTCGTCGGGTCGGCGTCGTAGCAATTGACCAGATCCTGCGCCTCGAAACGGGTGTTGGCCACCAGCCGGTCGGACTCGGCGACGACCTGTTCCTCACCGATCACCCGGGCCTTCGGCTCGGGGCGGTCGCCGTCCGCGATCAGCCTGTTCTTGACCTTCGCCAGGGTGTGCGGGGTGTGCACGTGCGGGACGCCCCAGCGTTCCCGGGCCAGCCAGCCGACCTGCCCGGACATCCAGTAGTGCGAGTGGATCAGGTCGTAGTGGCCCGGCGGGCGGGTGGCCTCGGCGCGCAGGACCCCGTTGGTGAAGGCGCACAGCTGAGACGGCAGCTCCTCCTTCGACAGCCCCTCGAACGGCCCCGCGGTCACGTGCCGGACGTGCACGCCGGGCGCCATCTCGACCACCGGCGGCAGCGAGCTGTCCGTGGCCCGGGTGAAGATCTCCACCTCGACGCCGCGTTCGGCCAGCCGTTTGGACACCTCGACGATGTAGACGTTCATCCCGCCGGCGTCTCCGGTGCCGGGTTGTTCCAGTGGTGAAGTGTGCACGGAGAGTGTGGCGATCCGCCGGGGGGTCGGCCAGCGGCCCGCTGCCCAGGGCTCAGCCACATCAGGTCCTTTCCGAAGCGGTCAAACGTTACGTGCAACTGTTACGACGTCAACAATCTTCCCCGTCGGCCGGAATCTTCCCTGTCGGCCGGAGCTCCGTCGCCGCCCCGTCGTTCGGGCGTGACGCACGTCATGAGGCAGGATCGGAGCATGGCTCAGAAGAACATCGCCGTCGTGACCGGCGCGTCCAGCGGAATCGGCGCCGCCAC
>JAVHVY010000113.1:0-10815 GCA_032160305.1 Actinoplanes sp. | reverse complement strand
GTCATGCCCTTCTGGCCCTCGCCTGCGGCGCTGTGGGTACGTTCCGGCATGTGCCGCTCGGTGCAGGCGGTCATGACAGGGCCTCCCGAAGAGCGATCCGAGCCCGCCGGGCCCGGGCCTTCACCGTGCTTTCCGGCACGCCCAACAGCAGGGACGTCTCCCGCGCCGAGAATCCGTCGAGAACCATCGCTCGCAGGACTTGCCGCGCCTCCGGCGGAAGTACAAGCAAGGCCTGCTCCAGGTCCTGACCCAACCGCGCGGCCATGACCTCGTCCTCAGCAGCGGGAGCAACCGTCTCCGCGAGAGACACCGCCGGTACCTGGCTCAGCCGTGCCCTCCGCCGGAACGCGTCGACAAGTCGATGAGCGGCGATCGTCCACAGCCAGCCGACCGCCTTACCCGACGTCACCGACCCGGCAAAGCTGCCCGCAGCCCGCCAGACGGCCACATAGGTCTCCTGCATCACATCGGCGACTACATCGTCGTCGGCGCACCGGCGACGCAACCGCCCAAGCAGCCACGGCGACGTGCGCCGGTACAACTCGTCGAATGCGCCGCGGTCGCCGGCGGCAATGCGGCGCACGAGTTCATCCTCGTCCGCCGAGTTCGGGCTCTGTTTCACAACCAGCAAGACGAAAGATCCTTCACCGAAGATCCATCCATCGATGTGATGTGAGTCACTCTAGCGGCGTGCCCTCGACCGCGCGGTCCAGATCGGCGTCGGCGAGGCACTGGGCCAGGGCGACCGCCGCCACCGCGGCGACGGTGCCAACTTCGATCGTGCGGGTTTCGCCGAAGGCCATCGTCACTGCATGATGATGCCGGGGGCACGATGAGTGAACGAGGACTGCCGCCACACGTACTGACCGAGATCGACAGTGCGATCCGCGAGGCTCGGCTGACCGGCGTGCACGAGCTGACCCGGCTGGTCAACGGCACCGACCTCGCCGTCGCGGCTGCCGCCCGGCAGGTGCTCGAACGCCTGACCATGGACGACAGCCGCAGTGTCGCGTCGGCTGCCGCGGCGGCGCTCGCCCGGATGGCCGTGCGCGTGCGACCGGAGCGAGTGGACTTCGGCCAGGTCCCGCCGGGCACCCCGCAGATGGTCGCCGACGTGCACGTCGACGGGGCCCCGCTCGCCGTCGCCACGGCGGGGATCACCGTTTCCGGGCCTGGCCTGCGCGCCATGCTGGCCGGCCGCCGGCTGCGGGTGGTGTGGCAGCCCCGGTCGTACTGGCTCGACGGGCTGGTCACCGTGCGCGGGTCGGCCGGCTGGGCGGACCTCCGGGTCACCGGGCAGGTCACGGCGGGTGCGCCCGCGCCACCGGCGGCCGCGCGGTCGAGGTACCCGGGCGGCGACGACGGATCGCGTACGGTCGCAGCGGTCCAGCCCGTCGCGGCGCCGGTTCGGCTCGACGGCGGGCCGGTCCAGTTCGCCGCGGAGCCGGTCCCGTTCGCCGCGGAGCCGGTTCGGCCCGCTGTCGAGCCGGTCCGCCGCCGCCGCGCCGGCGCGGTGGTGCTGATCGCCTCGCTGACGGCGCTCGTGCTGCTCGGCGTCGTCGCCGTGGTGCTGACGCTGGGCCGGGGCGGGCGGGCCGACCGGCCGCCGACCGCGTTGCGGGTCCCGGCCGTCGGGGCGGGGTCCGGACTGGCGCCGGCGGTGCCGCCCCCGACCGTCGTCTCCCGGGTACCGCTCGCCCGGCCGGTGCACAGTGTCGGCCGACCGGGCGTGCTGGCCACGATCCGGGTCGGCGCCGAGCCGGAAGGCCTCGTGGTCTCCCCGGACGGCCGTACGGTGTGGGTGGCGAACCAGAGCTCGCACATCCTGTCCGCGGTGGACACCGTCAGCCGCCGGCTGACGTCGGTGCGGCTGCGCAACACGCCCCGGTTCGTCACCATGTCCCGCGACGGCCGGCTGGTCTTCGTCGCCATGTACGAGACCGATAAAACGGGCAGCGGCGTGGCGGTGGTGGACGCGGCGAGCCGCAAGGTTCTGCGCTACCTGGTGACCGGAGTCCAGCCGTACGCCCTGGCCGTGGGTCCTGACGACCGCATCTGGGTGCCGATCCACAGCAGCGGGCGCGTCGACCTCTACGCCGTCGTCGGCAACCAGCGCCGGTACGCCCGGATCCAGGTGCCGCCCAACCCGCACGCGGTCGCCTTCTCCGGCTCGCTGATGCGCGCCTTCACCCCGAACCATGAGTCGAACGTGCTCTCGATCATCGACATGCGCACCGACCGGCTCCTGAAATCCGTGCCGGTCAGTCGTGCCCCGCACAGCGTGGCCGTCTCCCCGGACGGCAGGACCGTGCTGGTCGCGGGCTACGACGCGGACACCGCCTACCTGATCGACGCGCAGACCCTGCGGCGCACCGGGCCGTTCACGGTCGGCAGCAAACCGCAGAGCGTCGCCTTCGCCACCGACGGCGCGCACGGCTATGTCGTCAACGAGGGCGACAACACGGTCACCGTTCTGGACGGGCACACCGCCGCGGTGACGGCCACGATCAGCGTGGGCCGCAGCCCGCGGACGATCGCGATCTCGCCCGACGGCCGGCGTGCCTACGTCTCCAACGGCCACGACAACACGATCACCGTGCTGACCGTGGGCCGGTGAGCGCTGTGGCGTCGTGCTACGGCAGTTTGGAGACGCTGTTCAGCTCCATCAGCTGCTGGGCGATGTGGTTGTCCAGGGCTTTCTGGTAGCTCTGCGCGAGCTGGCCCAGCCGTTCGATCTCCTCCAGGGCCGCCGCGCGTCTCGCGCCGAGGCTGTTCATCGCCTCGGCGTGGCTGCGGTGGGCGTCACCCTCGAGAGTGGCAGCCTTGCGCTGCGCCTCTGTCGTAATCTGCACTGATTTGTCCCGAGCCTCGGTGAGGACGCTCTCCGAGGCGTGCTGGGCGTCGCGCATGTGGTCGTCGGCCGTGCGCTGCGCCATCATCAGGACCCGCGAGATGCGGTCGTCGCTCTCGCCGGACGGAACGGGGGCGGCCGGGCCGGCGCTGCGGGCCTGCTCCAGCTGCGCCTGCAGGCTGCGGGCGTTCTGCTCGGCGCGGGCGCGGGCCTCCTGCATGTTCTTCAGCCGGGCGGCGACCTCGCTGAACTCCGAGTTCAGCACCATGGTCGATGCGGCCTGGGCCGGGGCGCCGCCGCGCTGGACCTGATCGTGCAGCGAACCGTTCTCCTCGAGCAGACGCATCAGTTCCTGCTCGAGCTCGTCCAGGAACGCGTCGACTTCCTCCTCGTCGTAGCCACGCTTGCCGATCGGTGGCTTCTTGAAGGCCATGTTGTGGATGTCGGCCGGGGTTAACGGCATCGTGCTCCTCGTGCTCCTCGAATCATGACGGCCGGGGGGTCGGCCCCAAGGATACGGGTCCCGGTCCAGGGCTTCAGTGCCGTGGAACACTTGCCGTCTTTCCGACAGATTTGACCCGGCTCCGTATTCACAACATGGACGGGCGGCCCGGCGCCGCGCCCGGTGGTGTTGCTCGGCGCGGCGCTGTCGCGGGTGTTCGGCGGCGCGTTCGGCCTGCCCGACGGGTCAACGGCTGAGCCCGGGGCCCTTCAGCCGGGCGCCGTCGTGCCGATAGGAAGGGCATGGGCCGGCGCGCGAGTGGTTCCAGGAGCGCGAGCTCCCGGCTGTTCCTGTCGTACGCCTCGGCGAGTCTGGTGCTGGTCGCCGTGCTCGGGGCCGTCCTGCTCACCGATTACCGCGCCGACGCCGCCCGCCAGGGCGTGGAGCAGGGCCGGGCTCAGGCCATGGACATCGCGGAGATGGCCATCGCCCCAGTGCTGGACGACGTCGACGTGTCGGCCGGGCTCACCACCGTGCAGCGCGAGCGCCTGCAGGGGGCCACCGACCTGGCGATCCGCCACGGTTCGGTGATCCGGATGTTGCTGCGGAGCTTCTCGGGGCAGGTGGTCTTCTCCGCCGACGAGTCGACCGCGGCGGGCATCTCGATGACCGATCCGTCGTTCCAGGCGGCCGCCGCCGGGCACACCGACGTCACGATCGTCGCCGACAGCCGGCGCAGCATCGGTCGATCGATCCGGGTGCTGCAACCGTTGATCGGCGACGCCTCGGGCCAGACGGTGGGTGTGCTCGAGCTCTACCTTCCGTACGAGACGATCGCGGCCCGGCTCAGCCGGCAACTGACGGTCACCTACTGGCGGCTCGGCGCGGGTCTGCTCGGCCTCTACCTCGCGCTCGCGCTGATCTCCTGGTCCACCACCCGCTCGCTGGGCCGCTACGCCGCCCGGCAGGAGTTCGAGGCGATGCACGACCACCTGACCGGGCTGCCGAATCGGGTCGCCTTCCGGGCCCGGGCCATAGCGGCCCTGGACACCGCGGCTCGCACCGGTGCGGGCGGTGCGGTGGTGCTGGTCGACCTCAACCGGTTCAAGGAGGTCAACGACACCCTCGGGCACCACGCCGGCGACGCGCTGCTGAAGGTGGTCGCCACCCGGCTCCGGGCCGCGTTGCGCAGCTGCGACACGGTCGGCCGGCTCGGCGGGGACGAGTTCGGCCTGATCCTGCCGGGCCTGACGGTCGACGAGACCCTCGCGCTGCTCCACACGGTCGCCACGGCGGTGGTCCAGGAGACGGTTCTCGACGGGGTCACGCTGACCATCGAGGCAAGCTTCGGCGTCGCGTTGTACCCGCGGGACAGCACCAGCGTCGAGGAACTGCTGCAGTTCGCCGACGCCGCGTTGTACCAGGGCAAGCGGGGCGCTGTCGACGTCGTGCTCTACACCGAAGGCGGCGCCGCGAACCCGACCCACTGGCTGGCGGTCCAGGCCGGGCTGCGGCACGCCCTGGCCCGCGACGAGCTGGTCCTGCACTACCAGCCGAAGGTGCGCCTCTCGGACGGCACGGTCAGCGGGGTGGAAGCCCTGGTCCGCTGGCAGCATCCGCAGCGCGGGCTGCTGCAGCCCACCGACTTCCTGCCCGCCGCCGAGCAGTCCGGCCTGATCGAACCGCTGACCGCGTGGGTGCTGCGGCAGGCGCTCGGCGACCACGCCGGGTGGACGGCGATCGGGCAGACCTGGACGGTGGCCGTCAACGTCTCCGCCCGCAACCTGGAGACGCCCGGGTTCCCGCAGGTCGTGGCCGGCCTGCTCGCCGACACCGGGGTGCCCGCCGGGCAACTGCTGCTGGAGGTCACCGAGACCGCGTTGGCCGGGGACGTCGCCACCGCCGCCCGGACGGTCGTGGAGCTCACCCAGCTCGGTGTCGGTATCGCCATCGACGATTTCGGCATCGGCTACACGAGCCTGTCGCAGCTGCGCTCGCTGCCGGTGAGCGAGGTCAAGATCGACCGTGCGTTCGTCAGCTACCTGGACGAGGACCCGCAGAACCAGGCGATCGTCCGGTCGGTCATCGCCCTGGCGCACGGCCTCGGCTGCCAGGTGACCGCGGAGGGAGTCGAGACGCCGCAGGTCGCCGAGTGGCTCGCCGCCGCCGGCTGCGACGAGGCGCAGGGCTACCTGTTCTCCCGGCCAGTGCCCTGGCCCTCCCTGTCGCAGTTGGTCACCGAGGTCGGGCGCGGATCCGGTGCATCAGCGGCCCGTCCAAACTCAGGCAGAGCCGTCAGGGCGCCCGGCGGCGGGACCTTCGGCCCTAGGTGGACGGGACCGGCGAACGGTAGGACTTAACAATGATCAGAGTTTTTTTGCTCGACGACCACGAAGTGGTCCGCCGGGGCCTCATCGACCTGCTTGAGGCGGCGGGCGACATCGAAGTGGTGGGCGAATCGGGCTCGGCGCAGGAAGCGACCCGGCGTATCCCCGCGCTGCGCCCGGACGTGGCCGTCCTCGACGCGCGGCTGCCCGACGGCAACGGCATCGACGTGTGTCGCGACGTGCGGGCCATCGACTCCTCGATCAAGGGCCTGATCCTGACCTCCTACGAGGACGACGAAGCGCTGTTCGCGGCCATCATGGCCGGCGCGTCCGGTTACGTGCTCAAGCAGATCCGCGGCACCGACCTGGTCGACGGTGTGCGCCGGGTCGCGGCCGGGCAGTCGCTGCTCGACCCGGCCGTCACCCAGCGCGTCCTGGAACGCATCCGCAACGGCGTGGAGCAGCCGCGCGAGCTCGCCTCGCTGACCGACCAGGAGCGCAAGATCCTGGAGTTCGTAGCGGAGGGCCTGACCAACCGCGAGATCGCCGGCCGGATGTTCCTGGCCGAGAAGACGGTGAAGAACTACGTCTCCAGCCTGCTCGCCAAGCTGGGCCTCGAGCGTCGCACCCAGGCCGCCGTCCTGGCCACCCGGCTGCTCGGCGACCACCCACACCACCCCTGATGGCCATAGGGCCCGAACGACCGGTCCGGAAGCCCCGCCCGAGCAGGACTTGAAGACCCTGCGCCTGGTCTGGCAACCGGCATACGGTGAGCACAGGACCAGTAAGGACCATCCGCCAGGAGGCATACCGTGTCCGTAGTAACCGACAACCAGGCCGGCACTGCTCAGGAGCGTGAGGTGAAGGCCCTCGCCTCGCCCGACGACCGCGAGATCGCGGAGCTGGACGCCTGGTGGCGGGCCAACAACTACCTGACCATCGGCCAGATCTATCTGCAGGGCAACCCGCTGCTGCGGGAGCCGCTGACCGCCGCGCACATCAAGCCGAGGCTGCTCGGGCACTGGGGCACCAGCCCGGGCCTGTCGCTGATCTACGCGCACCTGTCGCGGTTGATCCGGCGCACCGGCCAGCAGGCCATCTACCTCGCCGGGCCGGGGCACGGCGGACCGGCCCTGGTCGCCGCCGGCTATCTGGAAGGCACCTACAGCCAGATCTACCCCAGGATCAGCCAGGACGACGCCGGGATGCTGCGGCTGTTCCGGCAGTTCTCCAGCCCCGGTGGCATCCCCAGCCACGTCTCGGTGACCACGCCCGGCTCGATCCACGAGGGCGGCGAGCTCGGCTACGTGCTCGTGCACGCCTTCGGCGCGGTGATGGACAACCCGGACCTGCTCGCGGTCGCCGTCGTCGGCGACGGTGAGGCCGAGACCGGCCCGCTCGAGGGCGCCTGGAAGGGCGTCTCCTTCCTCAATCCCGCCCGCGACGGCGCGGTGCTGCCGATCCTGCACCTGAACGGCGCGAAGATCTCCGGCCCGACCGTGCTGGCCCGCAAGGACCCGGCCGAAGTCCGCGCCCTGCTGTACGGCCACGGATACGACGTGCTCGAGGTCGAGGGTGCGGACCTGCCGGGCATGCACTATCGCTTCGCGGCGGTGCTGGCCGAGGCGTGGGGCAAGATCCGGGCCATTCAGCAGGCGGCCCGCTCGGGGTCGTGGGACGGCAGCCGCCCCCGCTGGCCGATGATCGTCCTGCGCTCGCCGAAGGGCTGGACCGGCCCGGCCGAGGTCGACGGCATCAAGGTCACCGGCACGTGGCGCTCGCACCAGGTGCCGCTGTCCGGGGTCCGGGACAACCCGGCACACCTGGCCATCCTCGACACGTGGCTGCGCTCGTACCGGCCGGAGGAGCTTTTCGACGCCGCCGGGGCGCCGGTCGCGACCGTGCGGGCGCTGACGCCGGAGGGCGAATTACGGCTCAGCGCGACCCCGCACGCCAACGGTGGCCGGCTCACCCGGGACCTCGACCTGCCTGACTTCCGCAGCTACGCGATCGACCTCCAGGCGCCCGCGACGGTGCAGGCCGAGTCGACCCGCAAGCTGGGCGAGTTGATGCGCGACATCTACACCGCCAACTCGACGAACTTCCGGCTCTTCTGCCCCGACGAGACCAACAGCAATCGGCTCGGCGCCGTCTTCGAGGTCTCCGACCGGGCGTTCATGGAGCGGGTCACCGAGGACGACGTGGCGATCAGCCGTACCGGCCGGGTGATGGAGGTGCTCTCCGAGCACAACTGTCACGGCTGGCTGGAGGGCTACAACCTGACCGGCCGGCACGGCATGTTCGCCACGTACGAGGCGTTCGCCATGGTCAGCGCCTCGCAGACCGTCCAGCACGGCAAATGGTTGGAGGAGTCGCGCGGCCTGCCGTGGCGCGCGCCCGTACCCAGCCTGAACGTGCTGCTCACGTCGACCGCCTGGCGCAACGACCACAACGGCTTCTCGCACCAGGGCCCCGGGCTGATCCAGGTGGTGCTGACCCAGCGCGGCGACATCGCCCGGGTCTACCTCCCGCCGGACGCCAACTGCCTGCTGTCGGTCGCCGACCACTGCTTCCGCAGCCGGTCGTACATCAACCTGATCGTCATCGACAAGCAGCCGCAGCTGCAGTACCTGAGCATGGACGCGGCGATCGCGCACTGCGCGCGGGGAGCCGGCATCTGGGACTGGGCCGGCACCGACGACGGCACCAGCGATCCCGACATCGTGCTGGCCTGTGCCGGTGACGTGGTCACCATGGAGACCGTCGCCGCCGCGCAGATCCTCAAGGAGCGGCTGCCCGCGATGGCAGTGCGGGTCGTCAACGTGGTCGACCTGATGACCCTGCCGCGGCCGAAGGACCACCCGCACGGGATGAGCCCGACGCTGTTCAACGAGCTGTTCACCGACACGGTCGACGTGATCTTCGCCTTCCACGGTTACCCGGGCGCGATCCACCAGCTCGTGCACGGGCGGCCGGACGCCGACCGGTTCCGGGTGCGCGGCTTCATCGAGGAGGGCACCACCACGACGCCGTTCGACATGACGGTGCGCAACAAGGCGTCCCGATACCACCTGGTGATGGACGCGATCAACAACGCGAAGCGGCTGCCGCGCGGTGCCACCGAGCTGAAGGCCTGGTGCGAGCAGCAGCTCGCCAAGCACATGGCCTACGTCGTGGAGCACTTCGAGGATCTGCCCGAGGTCCGGGACTGGAGCATGGCGGCGCCCGAAACCCGCTGAGGCTGGTGTGCGTCGAGGCGTTCGAGAGCCGCGCGGTAGCGTTCGACGGAGAAATCGGGCATCCCGTCTGCCCGGCCGCGCCCGGCGTTCGTGGTGGTCCGGGGTTGGGTCCGGATCGGCCAGGTCACGGGCTGCGGTCGAGCCGCAGGGCCAGGACCGGACAGGCGGCCACCGCCCGGCCCGCGGCGGCGGTCAGCCGGTGCGGGACCGGATGGGAGCTCAGCAGCGGGTAGCCCCACTCGTCGAGGTCGACGAGTTCGGGCACCAGCTCGGCGCACAGGCCGTGCGCTGTGCACGTGATCGGGTTGACCCGCAGGTGGATAGCGGTCATCGCCAGCCGCCGGGGGTCGGGTCGCCGGTCGCGGGGACCGCCAGCGACGGCCGGGTCCCCCACCGGCAGCGACGGCCCCGGGAGTGGTCACGGAAGTCGTCGGCGAACGTCTCCAGCGCCCCGCGGGCGAAGCGGGCGAAACCGTCCGGGTGCCCGCAGGCGCCACGGCCCGGAAGCAGGCCGAGCCGGCGGTGCAAGCGCTGCAGGCTGCCGCGCAGATCACCGGTACCGTGTGCCAGCGCGGCCAGATCGGCGGCCACCGCGGGCAGTCCGAACATGCACGGCCCGCACTGCCGGGCCGACTCACCGGCGAGGTAGTGCGCGATGCGGGCGGTCTCGGTGACCCCGCACGCGGTGGCCGGCAGCGCCACGATCGACGCCACCCCCAACGTGCCGCCGGCCGCGCGCAGGTCGTCGTGGGTCAGGCGTACGCCCGCAGCCCGGTGGGCCGGCAGCCAGCCGCCGCCGAGGCCACCTACCAGCAGCGCCTGGCAGGTGGTGCTGGGGCCGCCGGCCAGGTCGAGGACGGCGCCGAGTGTCGTGCCGAGGGCGACCTCCCACACCCCGGCCTGGCGGACCGCGCCGCTGACGGTCACCAACGTGGTCCCGGGAGAGTCCGCCGTCCCAGCCGTACGAAACCACGCTGCGCCGTACCGGGCGATCAGCGCGAGGTGTGCCAGCGTCTCCACATTGCTGATCATGGTGGGCCGCCCCCGGACCCCCCGCTCGAACGGCCGGGGCGGCTTCGCGGTCGGCCTGGCCAGCCCGGTGTTGATGAAGTTGACCAGCGACGACTCCTCGCTGGCGACGTAGCGCGGCGGGATCTCGACCACCCGGGCGACGAGCCGGTCGGCGCCGCGTTCCGCGACGGCGGCCCGCAGCGTGGCGACGGCCGGGTCGCCGCGGTGCACAGCGATCATGATCTCGTCGGCGTCGAGCGCGTCGGCCGCCGCCGCGGCGCCGTCGAGGACCAGGTGCGGTGCCAGGCCGAGCAGAGCGCGGTCCTTGGAGCTCACGGGTTCGCCCTCGCACCCGTTGGCGACGATCACGGGACGGCCCCGGGCGGCGGCGACGGCGGCCATCTTGCGGCCGGTGGGAAAACCGGCGCCGCCCCGCCCACGCAGGCCGGAGCGTTCCACGACCTCGACGAACGCCGGGTCGACAGACGGTCGGGGACCGAACGCCGCCAGCTGCGCCGCGAGATCCTTCGCCCGGCCCGCCCTCAGCAGCCGCCGGGTGTCCGCCGGAGCGGGGTGCACGGGCGGCGCGGTCATCGCGGCACCTGCTCACCCCGGCGCGCCCGGGTGTCCGGATGCGCGGTCCTCACCCGCCACGCGACGGCGCCCGTCACGGCGAGGACGCAGGTCAGGTCCAATGCGAGCACCACGGGGGAGTGGCTGTCCGCGCCGCCGGTGCCCAGGCCGTGCACGACGGCGATCGGCCAGCAGGCGTAACTCGCCCAGTGCACCGCCCGCCATACCCGCACGCCGATCCGGTGCCGGAGCAGGCTGGTCACGATGATCGCGATGACCAGGTCACCGGCCACCGCCCCGAAGCCCAGCCAGAACGGCTGGTAGATCGACCCGAACGGAACGATCACGTCCAGCCAGCCGATCCCGGCGTAC
>JAVHVY010000084.1:0-6421 GCA_032160305.1 Actinoplanes sp. | reverse complement strand
AGGCCCGACGCCGATCTCGGCCCTGATCCACGCCGCGACGATGGTGGCCGCCGGCGTCTACGTGGTCTTCCGGCTCTTCCCGCTGTATGACGGGTCGCCCGCGGCGTTGGCGGTGCTGGGGGTGATGGGCGCTGTCACGCTGCTGCTCGGTGCCCTGGCGGCGACCGCCCAGGACGACATCAAACGGGTGCTGGCCTGGTCGACCGTGTCCCAGATCGGATATATGACCGGGGCCCTGGCGGTCGGCTCGCCGGCCGCCGCGATCTTCCACCTGCTCACCCACGCCGCGTTCAAGGCGCTGCTGTTCCTCGCGGCCGGGGCGGTGATCCACGCGGTCGGCACCAACTCGATGTCCCGGATGGGCGGGCTGCGCAAGCACCTGCCGCGCACCTTCTGGCCGATGGCGATCGGGCTCGGCGCACTGGCCGGGCTGCCCCCGCTGGCCGGCTTCTGGTCGAAGGAGAACGTGCTGGTCGCCGCCGCGCACGCCACCGACGGCGGCGGACCGACCCCGGTCTGGGTGGCCTGGCTGGTCTGGATCGCCGCGCTGACCGGAGTCGCCGTGACCGCCTGGTACGCGACCCGCCTGCTGTTGCGCACGTTCTTCGGCGCACGCCGGGCCGACAACGACGACTGGACGATCGGCTTCGACGACGCCCGGTACGACCGCGGCGACAGCACTCCGCACGACCCGCCCGGGGCGATGCGCTGGCCGGTGCTGCTGCTGGCGGTCCCGACGGCGCTGCTCGGGCTGCTCGCCTTCGTCCCGGCGTTCCGGGCCGCACTGGAGTTGGAGCAGCCGCACCTGGGCATCTCGGTCGTGCTGCCGCTGGCCCTGCTCGTGTTCGGTGCGGGCCTGTCCTGGTGGATGTGGCGGGTCTCGCCCGGCGCCGACCCGGCGTTGGCGCTGGGCCCGCTGCGCCCGGTCTTCGCGAACGGCTTCTACCTCGACACCGTGCAGGACGCGGTCGTCGTCCGTCCGGTGCGGGCCCTGGCCGCGGCGCTCACGATCGTGGACGAACGGGTCGTCGACGCGGCGGTCGAGGGCGCGGGCACGACGACCACCCGGTTCGGCACGCTGGTCGCCGCCGCGCACCGGGCGGCCCTGCCCCGGGCGGTGGCCGCGGTCTTCGCCGGGACGCTGCTGCTCGGCGTCGTCGTCGCGTGGTGGGGAGCGGCATCGTGACCTGGTCGCAGGCCCTGCTCGTGGCGGTCCTGGTGATCCCGGCCGCCGGGGCGCTGGTGGTGGCGTTGCTACCCAAGCGCCTCGACCGGCCGGCACGGATCGTCGCCACGGTCTTCGCCGCGGTGACCGCCCTGCCCGCGGTGCTGCTCGGGTTCGTGCGTACGGCTCCGGCTCCGGTGGCGGGGGCGGCGGGGCGGCCGGTGCGGCCGTGGGTCGACTTCAGCGTCAGCTGGGTGCGGGCGTTGCGGGTCGATTTCCACCTGGGGGTGGACGGGGTCTCCTATCCGCTCGTGCTGCTCACTGTGCTGCTGACGCTGCTGTGCTGTGCGTACACGGTCTACCGGGTCCCGGCCGGGGGCTCCGGGCGTACGCTCGCCGCTCTGCTGCTGGTGCTCGAAGTCGGCATCCTGGGCACCTTCCTGGCGCTCGACCTGGTTCTGTTCTTCGTGTTCTTCGAGGTCGTGCTGCTGCCGATGTACGCGGTGATCGCCGGCTGGGGTGGCGAGCGGCGACGCGAGGCGGCCCGCAAGTTCGTCCTCTACACGCTCTTCGGCTCGGTGCTGCTCCTGCTCGGCGTCTTCACCGTCGTCGCCGCCGCCGGCACGGGCGACCTGCTGGCCCTGGCCGGCGGACTCGGCCTCTCCACAACAGCGCAGTACGCGGCCTTCGCCCTCTTCGCCGTGGCCTTCGCGGTGAAGGCGCCGCTCTGGCCGCTGCACACCTGGCTGCCCGACGCGCACACCGAAGCGCCCACGGTCGGCAGCGTGATCCTGGCCGGCGTCCTGCTCAAGATGGGCACGTACGGGCTGATCCGGGTCGGCGTCGGCGTCGCCCCGCTCGGTGCGGCCTGGGCGGCGCCGGTCCTCGGCGTGCTCGCGGCGGCGGCGATCATCGTCGGCTCGCTGGTCTGCCTGCGCCAGGTCGAGCTGAAACGGCTGATCGCCTACTCCAGCGTCGGGCACATGGGCTTCGTGCTGCTCGGCATCGCCACGCTGACGGTCACCGGCATCCAGGCCGCCCTGATCGGCAACGTCGCCCACGGCGTGATCACCGGCCTGCTGTTCTTCCTGGCCGGGGCGATCAAGGACCGGGCGCACACCGGCGCGCTGGCCGACCTGGGCGGGCTGCGCGAGTCCGCGCCCCGGCTGGCCGGTCTGCTCGGCTTCGCGGCCATCGCCTCGCTCGGGCTGCCCGGTCTGGCCGGTTTCTGGGGCGAGGCGTTCGCCGTGGTCGCGGCCGTCGAACGCGGCGGTCCGCTGTGGATCACCCTCGCGGCGGTCGCGGCGGTCGGCGGCGCTCTTACCGCGGCGTATTTCCTGCGCCTGCTGCGCCGGGTCACCCACGGACCGGCCGTGATCGAGCTGCCGTCGCCGGGGCTGGCGGGCATCGAATGGGCCGCGTGGAGCCCACTGGTCCTGCTCGCGCTGGCGATCGGCCTGGTTCCGGCCCTGATCCTGGCGGCGACGGCCGATCCCGTCGCCGCGCTGACCGGAGTGCTGCATTGACCCAGAGCCTCGACCACATCGCACTGTTGCCGCTCTACGCCGCCGCGGGAACGGTCGTCCTCGTGCTGATCCTGGAGCTGGCGACCGGCCGCCGGGAGGCCGTGCTCGCCGCCGCCGCACTGGGCGGTCTGGCCACGGCCGTCTGCGCGGCCGCGGTCGGCGGCCGGGACACGTCGACATTGTGTACGAGCGCCGGCTGCTCCTGGGTTCCGGCGCCGTTCGGGACCGTCGCGGCGGTGCTCTTCGCCCTGCTCACCGTGGGCGTGCTCGCGTTGTCGGCGCCGGCGCTGCGCTCCGGTGTCGCGCCCGCCGGGGAGTTCTGTTTCCTGCTGACCAGCTCGATGGCCGGCGGCGTGGTGATCGGCTACGCCGGTGACCTGATCACCCTGATCGTCGGCCTGGAGACCCTGACCCTCCCGCTGTACGTGCTGGTCGGCCTGCGCCGTTTCGCGCCGAGGGAGAAGGTGACGACCACCGGCGCGTCGGCGGCCGTGACGTTCTTCGTCATCAGCGTGGTGTCGACGGCCATCGCCCTGCTCGGGGCCGCCCTGCTCTTCGCCTCGTCCGGCGCGCTGTACCTGGCCGCGCTGCACGAGGTCACCGGCCCGCTGGCGGCGCTGGCCACCGTCGGCGGAACGCTGGTCGTGCTCGGCTTCGCCTTCAAGGTGGCCGCGGTGCCGTTGCACGCCTGGGCGCCGACCACCTACGACGGGGCGCCGCTGCCGATCGCCGCGTACCTGTCGACGGCCTCGAAGCTCGGCGGCGTCCTCGCGCTGGCCGCGGTGATCGCCCGGCTGGACACCGGCCCGCTGGTGGCGGTGCTGGCCGTCCTGACGATGACGGTCGGCAACCTGGTCGCGCTGCGGCAGACCCGGATGGTCCGGCTGCTCGCCTGGTCGTCGGTCGCCCAGGCCGGCTACATCATCGCCCCGCTGGCGGTGGGCGCCGTCGGCGTCGAGGCGGCCGCGGCCTACACGACGCTGTACGTGCTGCTGGAGTTCACCGCGTTCGGGGTGATCGTGGCCCTGCGCCCGGCCGGCGCGGACGGCGGCGAGATCACCTCTTACCGGGGCGCGGCCCGCCGGTCGCCGTGGCTCGGGGCGGCCCTGGTGCTGGCCTTCGCCGGTCTCGCCGGCCTGCCGCCGGGTCTGGCCGGCCTGTTCGCCAAGGTCACGATCGTGAGTTCGCTGATCACGTCCGGCTGGGGCTGGCTGGCCGGCGTGGTAGCCCTGAACGCCGTGATCGCCCTGGCCTACTACGTCCGGGTGGCGGCGCTGTTGTACGCGGGCCCGGTCGGCGTCGCGGTGGCCGACCTGCGCCCGCCGAAACTCCCGGTGGCCTGGCCGGTGGCGGCTGCCCTGGCCGCTGCCTCAGCGTTCGCGGTGATCGTCGGCTTCGTCCCGCAACTGCTCTTCGACAGCTTGACCCGCTGACCCTGCGTCGCTGATTCGGAGAATTTCCACGGCGATCAAGGTCCGTAGGAAGCTCGATCCTCATTGGTCATTGCGTCGCCGCACTGGCGTCATGCGACCGGCGGAGATTGTTGAGTAGGTCGGCACAATGCTGGGTCATCGCTTCTCTCCCGTTGCTTTTTTCGCTGGTTCTGGTTCGATAGCCTGACCTACGACGGGGGTGGGGAAGGGCGCGATGTCGAAGGAAGTCAATCGCCGGTCCGAACAGGTCGAGGCGCTGCGCGCCGCGGACACCGACCGGCACCGGATAGCCGAGCAGCTCAAAGCCGCCCTCGACGAGGGCCGCCTCTCCCTCGGCGAGTATGACGAGCGAGTTCGCGACGCCTATGCCGCCCGGACATACGCCGAGTTGCTGATTCTGGTCGCCGACCTGCCGCGGCCGGGCCTGAGCGCCGCCGAGGTGCACGCCCGCCGGACCGCGGAGGCCCGGAAGGCCGCCCGCAAGTTGCCGATGGCGATGCTAGTGCTGTGGACGATCTGGGGCTCCATCGCCGCGATCAACGTCGCCGTCTGGGTCCTCGTCTCGGCCACGGTCACCGGTGACGTCTACCCCTGGCCGATCTGGCTGCTCGTCCCCGGCGCGGCGCTCGGCGCGGTCACCGTCGGCGTCCAGGGGATCCGCCGCCAGCAGCGCCGCTGACTCCCCGGCCGCCGGAGTCACGGTCGGCCGGCACGGTCTACGACCCCGCAACCCGGCGAGACACCCTGGCCCGGCTGGCGAAGGCGTGGCACGCGTAAATTCGGGTGAATCTGTCGCACCCACGGTCGAGGATGGGGTCATGGCCTGGCACCTCACTGACGACCCCGACGACTTCTGGTCGGCCGCGGGCGAGTTCCTGCGTTCGCGCCCGCTGGAAAACACGATGCCGCTGACGCTGCTCGACACCCTGCGCCACCGAGACCTGCACTACTTCGGCCCGGCGGACCCCCTGTTCGGCTGGTATGCGCCGGACGGCACGGTGCTGGGCGCCTGCCTGCAGACCCCGCCGCATCCGCTGGTGCTCACGACCATGCCGGCGGGAGCCGCACCGGAATTGGCGGCGCGGCTGGCCGGCCGGCCGCTGCCCGCAGTCAACGGGCTGGACGCCGACGCCAGGGCGTTCGCCGCCGCCTGGTCCGCGGCCGCCGAGGTCATCCTGCAGACCCGGCTCTTCCGGCTCGATCAGCTCACCCCGGCGGCACCGGCGCCGCCCGGCCGCGCCCGAGTCGCCGAGCAGGCCGATCGGCAGCTGCTGATCGACTGGCTGACCGCCTTCCACGAGCACCTGGGCGAGAGCACGCACGACCCGGCCCGCATGGCCGACGACAAGATCTCGTTCGGCGGGATCACCCTGTGGGAGGTCGACGGCCGGGCCGTCTCGCTTGCCGGGCGCACCCGCATCGAGGCCGGCGTCGGCCGGATCGCCCCGGTCTACACCCCCGCTGAGCTGCGCGGCCGCGGTTACGCCGGTGCGGTCACCGCCACCGTCAGCCGGCAGGTGCTCGACGCCGGAGCCGCCGACGTGGTCCTCTTCACCGACCTCGCCAACCCGACGAGCAACGCGCTGTACGAGCGGTTGGGCTACCGCCCGATCGAAGACCGGACCGTGCTGGGGTTCACGACATGACCGCAGGCAGCGTTCTCTCCGTCAACCTGGCCGTCCCCGAGGCGAGCACGGCCAAGAAGGTGGGCAGCACCGGCATCAACAAACAGCCGGTCGACCACCCCGTCATGGTCCGGCCACCCGGCCCGAAGGGCATCGGCCTGCACAGCGGGCTGGTCGGCGACCAGATCTTCGACATCGAGCACCACGGCGGCGACGACCAGGCCGTTTACGCGTACGCGCGAGAGGACTACGACTGGTGGCAGGCGCGGCTGAGCCGCCGGCTGGCCAACGGGCTCTTCGGCGAGAACCTGACCACCGAGGGGGTCGACGTCAACGGCGCGGTCATCGGCGAGCGGTGGCGCATCGGTCCACGGTTGGTCCTCCAGCCGACATTCGGCCGCATCCCGTGCGTCACGTTCCAGCGCAAGATGGGCGAGCCGCGCTGGGTGAAGACCTTCACCCGAGCGAACCGCCCGGGCGCGTACTTGCGCGTGCTGGAGCCGGGCGAGGTGTGGGCCGGTGATCCGGTGACGGTGGAGGACCGCCCGGCGCACGGGGTGACGATCGCGCAGGCGTTTCGGGCGTACATGACCGAGCCGGGGCTGCTGCCCGATCTGGTTGAGATCGACGGGCTGCCCGACGATCTGCGCGAGACCCTCGCGGAGCGGCTTC
>JAVHVY010000065.1:0-5314 GCA_032160305.1 Actinoplanes sp. | reverse complement strand
CCACATCGCCGACATCAGCGAAGAGCTGGACGTGCCGGCGGTACTGCTCCGGCCGGACGGGCACGTCGCGTGGGCCGGCGAGGATCAGCACACGCTCGAGGTCGCGCTGGCGAAGTGGTTCGGCGCCGCAGGAGCTCCTACGGCCGAGTGAGGGAGGAAATCTCGTCGGGGTCGATGCCGAGGTTGATCGCGGCGAATTCGGTTCCCAGTACCCGCCGTCGGCGAGGCAGTGCTTCAGCGGGCTACGCGTGATAGGCGTCGGCGCGGTGGTCGATACGAACCACGTGCACCGTATGCGCCTGTTCGTCGATACGGTAGACGACCCGGTACGCGCCGCGGCGTGCCGAGTGGTAGCCGGCCAGTTCTCGGGTCAGCGGCTTGCCGACAACCCGCGGCCGCTCCAGCAGCGGCCCGGTGATGAACTCGCTCACCGCCATCACCACCCCGAGCGGCAGGCCCACTGGTGTGGACTCGGTCAACGCACGGCGGGCTGCCGGGGCCAGCGAAAGTCGATAGGCCTGGTCAGCCACGCGACTCCCGCTCCACCCGAGCGGCCAACCGCCGGCGCAACTCGTCGGCGTCCACGCCCTGGCCCGTGGCGAGGTCGGCCTCGGCCTGGCGGATCTGGTCGACCGCGCCCGGGGTAGCCAGCAGGTCGAGAGTTTCTTCCAGTGCTTCCAGGTCCGCTACGGCCATCAGGACAGCCTCCGGCCGGCCGTTGCGGGTGATCACCACCCGTTCGTGGGTGTCTCGGACCTCGTCGAGCACCGCGGACAGGCGGGCCTTCGCGTCAGCCAACGGAATCGTCTCCATGACCATAATTCTAGTCACCAGGCCTTGAGTAGCGCCACCCAAGGAAGCAACCTGGCTGAGAAATGCTAACCATGATCAAGAACGGCCCGGCCGAAGCCGGGCATGCCGCCGGCCGGCACTCCCGACGTACGGGAGGCCGGCCGGCCCTGGCAAACCCCCCTCAGGGTTCGATCATGATCTTCCGTCCGATGCCGGCCCGGAACTGGCCCAGCGCCTCGGCGTACGCGGCCAGCGGGAACCGGTGGCTGACGAAGATCTCCGGGTTGAGCACGCCACCCGCCAGCAGCGCGCCCGCCCGGTCGAAACTGTGCAGCACGGCCATCGACCCGGTGATCGTGATCTCCCGCCGATAGATCTCGTACGGTTCGATCGCCACCCGGGCGTCGTAGCCGGCCACCCCGAACTGCAGGTACGTGCCGCCCCGGCCGACCCGGGACAGACCGTCGCGGATCGCTGCTTCCGCGCCCGTACAGTCGATGACGATGTCCCACCCCCGCGGAGCGTCCAACTCGTCGGCCGACGCGGCGGATGCGGAGCAGCCGAGCCGTTTCGCCGTCTCCAGCCGCTCCGGGTTGAGATCCACCATCGACACCGTGGCCGCGCCCGCCCGCTTGGCCAACTCCAGCATCATCAGGCCCATCGTGCCGGAGCCGTAGATGAGGTAGTTGTCGGCCAGGTTGCGGGGCAGGACGTCGAAGCCGCGGACCGCGCAGGACAGCGGCTCGATCAGAGCCGCGTCCTTCGCCGCCAGGTGTGCGGGCAGCGTGAACAGGTTGGCCATCGGCGCGGCGACGAACTCGGCCGCGCCGCCGCTGACCGTCACGCCGATCGCGCCCCAGTTCTCGCACTGGTTGCCCCGGGCCCGCTTGCAGTAGTAGCAGTGCCCACAGTAGAGCGACGGGTCTACGGCCACCTCGTCACCGACCGCGTAGCCGGTGACCTGCGAGCCGACTTCGACGATCGTCCCGGCGAACTCGTGGCCGGGGACGATCGGGAAGGCCGGCGCGAACTCGCCGTCCATGATGTGCAGGTCGGTGCCGCAGATCCCGACGGCGACCGGCTTGACCACCACGTCGAGCGGCCCCGGCGTCGGATCGGGAACCGTCTCGATCGACAGCGTGCCCGGGGTGACGACGACGGCTGCCTTCATTTGACGGCGCCCATCGACAGACCACGGACCAGCTTGTTCTGTGCGACCCAGCCGGCCAGCAGCACCGGCAGGGAGAGCAGTGTCGCCGCGGCGGAGAGGTCGGCGAGGAACGGGCCGCGGCCGGAGATGAAGCCGAGCAGGAAGATCGGCGCGGTGCTGGCGTTCGTGTCGGTCAGGTTGACCGCCAGGAAGAACTCGTTCCAGCTGAAGATGAAGCAGATCAGGGCCGTTGCCGCCAAGCCGGGCGACACCATCGGCAGGATGATCTTGCGGATCGAGGTGATCAGCCCGGCGCCGTCGACCTCGCCGGCTTCCAGCACCTCGCGCGGCACCTCAAGCAGGAAGGACCGCATCATCCAGATGGCCAGCGGCAGGTTCATCGAGGTGTAGAGGATGACCATCGTCCAGATGTTGTCCTTCACGCCGAGCTTGACCGCGAGCAGATAGATCGGCAGCACCGCGGCGACGATGGGCAGCATCTTGGTGGAGATGAAGAAGAACAGCGCATCGCTCCACTTGGCGACCGGGCGCAGCGACAGCGCGTACGCCGCCGGGGTTGCCAGCACGACGACCAGGAGCGTGGAGAAAACGCTGGCCATCAGCGAGTTCAGCAGGAAGGGGGTGATGTTGCTGTCGAAAACGTTGGCGAAGTGCTCCATGGTCGGCGCGAAGAACCAGACCGGCGGGTTGGTGGTGACGTCCTTGGCCTGCTTGAGGCTGGTCAGCACCATCCAGATGACCGGGAAGACGAAGATGATCCCGGCCAGCCAGGCGACGACACCCCAGACCGAGCCCTGGATCCGGCGCTTGGTCACGGTGCTCGAACCGGCGGCGGCTGGTGCGGAAACCGGTGGGGCGATGGTGGTCATCGACTCTCCTCCATCTTGAACAGACCCGAGATGACGCGCAGGGCGAAGGTCGCCACGATGATCGTCAGGATCACCACGACGACGCCGGCCGCCGAGGCCTCGCCGTACTCGTACTTGCTGAAAATGGTCTGGTAGATCTCGTAGGGAAGGTTGGTCGTCGCCGTGCCCGGACCGCCCTGGGTGATCGTGTAGATCGAGTCGAACGTGTTGACCAGGTAGATCGAGCCGAGCAGCGCGCCCAGTTCCAGGTATTGGCGCAGGTGCGGCAGCGTCATCCGGCGGAAGATCTGCCAGGCGTTGGCGCCGTCCACCCGGGCCGCCTCCAGGATGTCCGTGCTCTGCGCCTGCAGGCCGGCGAGGAGGATCAGCATCATGAACGGCGTCCACTGCCAGACCAGGGTGGTGATGATGGTCGTCTTCGGGTAGGACGTCGCCCAGGCGGTGTTCCCGCCGAAGACGCCGTTGATCAGCCCGTAGTCCGGGTTGAGGATGCCGTGCTTCAAGAGCAGCGCCGCGGCGACCGGCATGATCAGGAACGGTGTGATCAGCAGGGTCCGGACGACTCCTCGGCCGAAGAACTTCCGGTCCAACAGGATGGCCAGCAACAGTCCCAGGATCATCGAGAAGATGACCGCGCCGGCCGTGAGGATCACCGTGTTGAGCAGTGCCGAGCGCAGCCGGTCGTCGGTGAGGACCGTGGCGTAGTTCGACAGGCCCACCCAGTGCCGGGAGCCCGGGCGCAGGGCGTTCCAGCCTTGCGTGGAGAAGAACAGCGTGAACAGGAACGGCACCTGGGTCACGATGATGGCGAAGATGAGGGCGGGCAGCAGCGGGGCGCGGCGGACCCAGCGCTCCTTGGCGCTACCCCTCGGCGGGGTGATGGGCGCTTGGGTCGTGTCGTCCGCCCGGGTAATGACGTCGGTCATTTTTCGGCCTTCCGGTCGGTAGCGGGGGCGCCGCCTCCGGCAGCGCCCCCGCTAGGCACTACTTGTAGTTCTTCGCCACTGCTTCGGCGAGCTTCTGACCGTCGTTCAATGCGGCGTCGACCGACTTGCTGCCCGCGAGTGAGGCGCTGAGCTCCTGCGACACCTTGGTGCCGAGGTCAGCGAACTCCGGGATGCCGACGTACTGCACGCCCAGGGCCGGCCGGGGTTGCAGGCCGGGGTTGGTCGGGTCGGCGTGCTCGATCGACTGGAGCGTCAGATCCGCGAACGAGGAGGCCGAGGCCTTGTACTCCGGGATCGAGTACGTCGAGGTGCGCTTGCCCGACGGGACACGCGACCAGCCGAGACTCTTGCCGACCAGCTGCTCGTAGTCCTTGCTCGTCGCCCAGGAGATGAACTTCCAGGCGTTGTCGGCCTTCTTGGTGGTCTTGGGCATCGCCCACGCCCACGTCCACAGCCAGCCGGAGTACTGGGTCTTGTTGACCGGTGCGAACGCGTAGCCGACGCTGCCTGCGACCTTGCTCGCCGACTTGTCCTCCAGCGTGCCCGCGGCCGACGTCGCGTCGTACCACATGGCCGCCTTGCCCTGGCCGAAGTTGTTCAGGCACTCGGTGAAACCGGCCTGCGGGGCGCCGGACTCGCCGTGCTGCTTGACCAGGTTCACGTACATGTTCGCCGCGTCCTTGAACGGCTGCGCGTTGACCTGCGCGGTCCAGTCCTTGTCGAACCAGGTGCCGCCGTAGGTGTTGACGACCGTGGTCAACGGCGCGAACATCTCGCCCCAGCCCGGCAGGCCGCGCAGGCAGATACCGGCGACACCCTTGCCCTTGTCGTCCAGCTTTGCGGCGAAGTCGGCGACCTGGGCCCACGTCGGGTGCTCCGGCATGGTGAGGCCCTTGGCCTTGAACATTTCCTTGTTGTACATCAGGAACGACGACTCACCGTAGAACGGCGCCGCGTACATCTTGCCGTCGGCGCCACTGACCGCCTGGACCATCGGCTTGAGCAGGTCGGCGGCGTCGTAACCGGCGTCCGCGGCGGACTGCGTCGACAGTTCGTGCAGCCAGCCGTTCTTCGCCCAGATCGGTACCTCGTACGCGCCGACCGTGGCGACGTCGTACTGGCCGCCCTTGTTGGCGATGTCCTGGGTGACCTTGTCGCGCAGCTCGTTCTCCGGGAGGATCGTGAACTTCACTGTGATCCCGGTCTGCTTGGTGAAGTTGTCAGCGGTCAGCTTCTGGATGTCTTCCATCTGCGGGTTGCCGACCATCAGCGCCGTAATGGTTTTGTCGTCGCCCCCCGAGCCACCGCCGGCGGTAGATCCGGCACCGGAACACCCGGATAGCACGATGGCGCCAGCCGACAGGCCAGCGATCAGAAGGGACAGTTTCCCTGGTTTCTGCACAGCAGATCCTCCGTTTGAAGAAATGCACGAACCCCGCCGGCCATGGCACTATTGCCGGCACTTCTTTCGATGGGGGTTTAAACCCGGATCACCTGGGGTCCGAGTCGTGAATAGCGATGCGCCTCGGACGCCG
>JAVHVY010000021.1:0-35043 GCA_032160305.1 Actinoplanes sp. | reverse complement strand
CTGCATGGCCCTGGAGCGCTGTGGGATCTCCCCGACTAGGGGTCGTCGCGGGTGTCGGCCGTCCACGCCTGGGCGGCGGGGATGCCTTCTGCGCACCGTCGGTCGCACTGTGGTGACGGATCTCGTGCGCGGCCGGCTCGGCCTCCGCGGGGGAGATGCCGGAGCCGGGCGTGGCGCCCCGCGATTCGTCTGTCACGACATAGCAGATTACCAGCTAATGGTGAGCGCCGATGTCCCGATAAGACCACCGAAGAGTAGCGAACCGGGAGCCCGCGCGGGCTCCCGGTTCGCGATATCTGGCTGTCGTGCGTTACCGGATCAGGTTTCCGAGCCGTCGTCACGGCGGCGTCGGGTCGCAAGGATCACGACGGCGCCGACGGCGATCGCTGCCGCTCCGGCACCGGCGATGCCCGCCGCGTCGACTCCGGTGATCGGCAGGCCGCCGCCACCCGTGTTGGACGAGCCACCAGTGCCGCCGTCAGGCAGAGTGCCATTGCTGCCCGAGCCGTTGTTGTTCGGGCCTTTGCCGCCACCGGTGCCCGAGGGAGCGGTGGCGGTGGGCGTCGGCTCCCCTGGACCGGTCGTCGTCGGCGGAAGGTCGGTCGGCGCCGTCGTAGTCGGCGTCGTGGACTCGCCCGGTCCGGGCGTGCTGGTGGTGGGCGGCACGTCCGTCGGATCGGGATGACTCGTCGTGGTCGGCGTCGGAACCGGCGACGTCGGATCCGGCGAATCGTCCGCGGCCGCCGTCTCGATGGTGCCGGGCGTCTCGGCCACGAGCACGATGCCCTGCGTCGGTGTATGGGCAGGGGCCGCACTGGCCGCCGGAACGGCAGCGAGCGCAACCACGCCGACGGCGCCTGCCAGCAGTCCAAGACGCACAGCGATACGCACGCCACGGCGGCGCGCGAGCTGATTGGTTCGCATGTTTCCCCCCCGATTTCCGACCGAGACGTCGCCCAGATCCGCACGGAACGGTGACGCTCGACGGTGACTCTCGTCAATGCAATCAGCAAGGTACCGAATCAGGCCGCCGTTCGCTATCCGGCATTGATATTCCGGACATCGATCCCCGACATCATGTCCTTACGTACCATGCGCCCTGGGAGTGACGCAGGACACCGGTGATCCCGCCTCGAGGAACCTGCACTCCCCGCCGCTTATCCCCAGCGGTCCGTCCTGAGTGGGCAGTGCGGCCGCTCGATGAAGTTGCGCGGCGGCAGTCAAGCGGCCCGCGACGTCAGGGGGCGGTCACTGCTCCTCGGCCAAGGCATCGGCGTCTATCCGGTCTGCGAATTCGGCGGCTTCCGCGTCGCGGTCGGCGAGCGCGTCCTTGACCACCCGGTACGCCACGCCAGCGGGGTAGCCCTTGCGGGCGAGCATACCCACCAGTCGACGGAAGATCGCCTCGGGGGCGCCGGTAGCTGTGCGGAGCTTGCGCTCGACAAGAAGGCGGGCGGTAGCCGCCTCCGCTTCGTCGTCGACCGTCTCCAGTGCTTCGCTCGCTGTCTCGGCATCGACACCGTGCCTGCGCAACTCGTCGGCCAGGGCCCGGCGTGCCAGGCCACGACCCTGATGGCGAGTGGAGACCCAGGCACGGGCGAAGGCGGCGTCGTCGATGATGCCGACCTCGTCGTATCGGTCGAGCACCTCGGTGCTGACCTCTTCGGAGATCTCCTTGCGGGCAAGCGCCTTGGCCAGCTCGACTCTGGTGCGCGGACGCATGGCGAGCTGCTCCAGACAGATCTCTCGAGCGCGCTCGGACTCGCTCTGCGGCGTCGCCGAACCACCCGACGAACCGTCACGCCCCGAGCCACCCGACGAACCGTCACGCCCCAGACCACCCGACGAACCGTCGCGCTTGGGCATGCGCGGAAAGGTCTCTCGCCCGCGTCCACTCAGCGAACCATCTCGCCCGAACGCGCCCGGGGAGCCTTCACCGGCGAAAACACCGGCTCCCGGCGAACCCCGGCGGCGGGTGGGAACGTTTCCGCGTTCCGCTTCGTCGTGCCGGGGCTCGCCATCAGTGGGGTCGGCGGCCGGTCGGGGTGGGATGGCGTCCCAGCCTCGGCCGGCCCGTGCTCCGCGTCGTCCGGGCATCGCTACTCAGCGCCCCGGCGCGGCGGACAGATCCTCAGCATGATCAGAAGTCGACCGGCGGAAGCTCAGGGCCGCCGGCGGCATCGCCGGTGGTCTGGCCCACACCTAGCTTCTCCAGGATCTTCTTCTCGATCTCGACGGCGACGTCCGGATTCTCCTTCAGGAACTCACGGGCCTTCTCCTTGCCCTGACCGAGCTGGTCACCGTCATACGTGTACCAGGCGCCGGACTTGCGGATGATGTTCTGCTCGACGCCGACGTCGATGAGGGAGCCCTCGCGGGAGATGCCCTTGCCGTACATGATGTCGAACTCGGCCTGCTTGAACGGGGCCGCCACCTTGTTCTTGACGACCTTGACGCGGGTGCGGTTACCCACCACGTCGGTGCCGTCCTTGAGGCTTTCGATGCGGCGCACGTCGAGCCGGATGGACGAGTAGAACTTCAGCGCGCGGCCACCGGTCGTCGTCTCGGGCGAGCCGAACATGACGCCGATCTTCTCGCGGAGCTGGTTGATGAAGATCGCCGTCGTGCCCGAATTGCTCAGGATGCCGGTGATCTTGCGCAGAGCCTGGCTCATCAGCCGGGCCTGGAGGCCGACATGGCTGTCGCCCATCTCGCCCTCGATCTCGGCACGCGGCACGAGCGCCGCCACCGAGTCGATGACGATGACGTCGAGCGCGCCGGACCGGATCAGCATGTCGGCGATCTCCAGCGCCTGCTCACCGGTGTCGGGCTGGGAGACCAGCAGGGCATCGGTGTCGACGCCCAGATTGCGGGCATACTCCGGGTCGAGCGCGTGCTCCGCGTCGATGAAGGCGGCGATGCCGCCGTTGCGCTGAGCGTTGGCCACCGCGTGCAGCGCGACCGTCGTCTTACCGCTCGACTCCGGGCCGAAGATCTCGACGACCCTTCCGCGCGGCAGGCCACCGACGCCGAGCGCGACGTCGAGCGCGATCGAGCCGGTCGGGATGACCGCGGTCTGGATGACCGGCCGTTCACCGAGCCGCATCACCGAGCCCTTGCCGAACTGCTTGTCGATCTGCGCCAGCGCTAGATCGAGCGCCTTGTCCCGATCGGGTCCTGCCACCATGTCCGCCACCCCTGTACTCGACTTCGCGTTCGCGGGCGTCTTCGCCGAAGAGCTTCTGTTCACCACGCGGACACCGTAAGCGGTGGGTATGACAAAAAGTCGCCGCCCGGCCGTGCCCTGTGGATGACCATGCCGTTGTGGACAATAGCCGAACACTTGTTCGATTCCGAGCGACACGCCAGAACAAACGTGCTAATGCTGGTCAGCGCAGGCGGACAGGTACCCGATCGGGGTAGGTAGCGACCACGGCACGCCAGACGGTAACCGTTTCCACACCCTGAGCAATGGCCTCATCGATGGTCCGGCCACCCAATTGCGCGAAGGAGTAGTCGCGAGCCAGGCTCCGCGCGTAAGCGGTTCCGAATGCCTCCTCGAGACGGCTCCAGAAGTCGGTCAGCCGCACTGTCCACTCCTTCGATTCCGCCGGTCCGCACCATCGTGCCCGAGCCCGACGGCGCACGACCACCTCACGGCGCCAGCACGCGGGCCACGATCTTCAGATCATCGACCAGTCCCGCGTACGCAATGTCGCGGTTGTCGGCCCGCAGCACAGCAGAAGGATGGATCGTCGCCATCGCCTGCAGCGGACCGACCGGAAAGTCCGCGGGATGGTGCGCGGCGGCCGGCCACGGCAGCAACTCACCACGCGAACGGGTGACCCGGAACGACGGGCCGAAGAGAGCCTTCGCGGCAGTCGCCCCCAGCGCCACCACCAGCGACGGCTTGAGTAGAGCCAGCTCGGCCACCAGCCACGGCCGGCAGGCGGTGATGTGAACCGGCCCGGGCGTCTGATGGATCCGCCGCTGACCACGCAGCTCGAAGCGGAAGTGCTTCACCGTG
Organism: Actinoplanes sp.; assembly: GCA_032160305.1. Taxonomy (GTDB): domain Bacteria; phylum Actinomycetota; class Actinomycetes; order Mycobacteriales; family Micromonosporaceae; genus Actinoplanes. The sequence goes on along the minus strand of JAVHVY010000021.1, from coordinate 31,016 downwards.
TTGGTCAGGTAGATGGTCGCCGGATCGATTCCGGAGTCGTCCACCGCCTCCCGCAGCAGGCGGCCGGCCGGCCCGACGAAAGGCAGGCCATGCTGGTCCTCGACGTCGCCGGGCTGCTCGCCGACCAGCACCAGCCGGGCGTCCAGCGCACCCCGCCCGAAGACGACCTGGGTGGCGTCGGCATACAGCTCGCAGCCGCGACAGCCGGGAGCGGCGGCCTTCAACTCGTCGAGGGTGTGCGCGCCGGCCGGAATGAAATCCTGAGCGCCCGGCGGGCTCTGCGTCATTGCCATCCCGCCGTTCTACCCGGTCACCTCGCACCCATACCAACCGGACCCGCCCGGGCCCGGGCACCCACCTGACAGTCCGGTCTTCTTGGTGCTCCTCGCTGTCGGCTTCGACGTCATCGGGACTGGGTGCGGGTGGCTGTCGGACTGACGGCTGCGAGGATCGCGTCGGCCAGGGGTTCGGCGTCGGTTTCGGCCAGGGGGCTGACGGTGACGCGCAGGCCGGGCGGGGAAGCGATGCGGAACAACGAGCCGGGGGCCACCGCATAGCCCGCGTCGCGCAGGGCGCTGACCGCCCGTGTCTCGTCAGGCACCGTGACCCAGACGTTGATGCCGGTCCGGCCGTGGGCCGGGAGGCCACGGTCGGAGAGTGCCGTGCGCAGCGCCGTGCGGCGGCGGTCATAACTTGCGGCCGCGGCGGCGACGCCGGCGGTGACGGATTGCTTCTCCCACAACGCCAGCAGCAGGCGCTGCAACAGAGTGGACACCCAGCCGGCGCCGATCCGCATTCGGCCCACCACCCGGCCGATGGTCGCCTCGTCGCCGGCGAGCACTGCAATGCGCAGATCCGGACCGTACGGCTTGGACGCCGACCTGACGAAAGCCCATGCTCCGGTCGCGCCGCTGAGGCACCGCAGGGCGACGCCGGCCAGCTCGGCGGCATGGTCGTCCTCGATCAGCAGGACCTCGGCATGCCCCGCCAGGATGGGGCGCAGGGCCGTCGCGCGATCGGCGCTGACGGCGGCCCCGATCGGATTCTGCGCGCGGGTGGTGATCACGACGGCGCCCACCCCTTTACCCAGGGCCGCGGCCAGCGCCTCAGGCAGCGGGCCGTCGTCGTCGACCGCGAAAGGCACCGGGGTCAGGCCCAGCGCGGCCAGCAGATCGAGCAGATCGACCCAGCCCGGATCCTCCACCGCGACCCTGTCGCCGGGGCGCAGATGGGCGGTGAGCAGCCGTTCGATAGCGTCGAGCGTGCCGGAGGTGACAGTGATCGCGGCGGCTTCCATCGGCACGCCGTCGGCTGCCAAGCGGGCCCGGGCCGCCGCCACGAACTCCGGCAGCGCGCCGGAAGCCGCATAGCCCGACGGGCGGCCGAGCCGGCCGGCGACGGCCCGCACGTGCGGGGCGAGGCCGGGCAGCAGCCGGACGTCGGGATCGCCGGCGGACAGGTCTGTCATCCCCGGCGGGACCGCGAGCCGCAACGCGGAACGCGGCAGGTCGACGGCCGGCCGCGTGCGGACCCGAGTGGCCTGCCGGCCGACCGTCTCGAGAACACCGCGACTGCGCAGCTCCTGATACGCCTTCGCCACCGTCGCGGGGCTGACGTGCAGGGCCCCGGCCAGGATGCGCACAGACGGCAGGGCCGCGCCGGTCCGGAAATCGCCGCCGCGGATGCCGGCCTCGATGCTGGCGGAAATCGAGGCGGCGCTGGAACCGGAGACCTGATACTGTACTGACACACGAATGATTCTGTACTAGCACAGGGCTTCACGCAAGTCCACAGGGCTTCACGCAAGTCCACAGGGCTTCATGCAAGTCCACAGAGCCTCATGCAAGTCCGAGCCCGCCAGGGAGGCCACGGTGACCGATCGCTTCGAGCCCACTCCCCGCACGACAGCGACCCGCACCCGCGGCCGCATGCAGTACGAGCGCGCCACCGCCCATGCCATCCTGGACGAGGGGTATGACTGCGCCGTCGCATTCGTGGTCGACGGCGCGCCCCGGGTGCTGCCGACCCTGCACGTGCGCGTGGACGACACGGTCTACCTGCACGGCTCCAGCGGCGGGCGGCTGGGCCTTTCGGGCCGCGGCGAGGGCGTGGCGGTCTGCCTGTCGGTCACGTTGCTCGACGGCTTGGTCTACGGGCGGTCCCAGTTCCACCACAGCGCCAACTACCGCTCGGTGGTGGCGATGGGCACCGCGCGCGCCGTCATCGACCCGGCCGAGAAGCGCAGGGCGATGACAGCACTGGTGGAAAAGGTCGGGCGCGGGCGGGCATCCGACAGCCGGCCACCGAGCCGCCGAGAGCTGGCGGAAACCACTGTGCTGGCGTTGCCGCTGACCGAAGTGTCCGTCCGGGCCCGGACCGGTCCGGTGGTCGACGACCCTGCGGACCACGACCTGCCGCACTGGGCCGGAGTGCTCCCCCTGCGCCGGGTCGTCGGGCCACCCGAGCCCGACCCGGACGTCTCCGCGGCGATGCCCGCCTACCTCGGCGGCCCCCGTTCACCGTGGCACACCGCGGTGACCATGCGCGGCAAACACGTCGCGCTCGAGCCGCTGGCACCCTCGCATGTGGACGACCTTCACGAAGCGTTGGCCGATGACGAGGTCTGGCAGTTCCTGCCCACGCCACGACCCCGGACTCGCGAGGAGACGGCTGCCCAGGTGGCGGCGGCGGCACGGCGACAATGGCTCGGCGAGAGTGTCGCCTGGGCGCAGTGCGACCCGGCGACCGGCGCGGCGATCGGCATGACCAGCTATCACGACATCGATGTGGCGGCCCGATCTCTCGGGATCGGCCACACGATCATCGGACGACCCTGGTGGCGGACCGGCGTCAACACCGAGGCCAAGCTGATGCTGCTCGAACGGGCCTTCGACGTGCTCGGCGCAGAGCGCGCCTTCTGGTACACCGACATCCGCAACGAACGCTCCCAGAAGGCGATCGCCCGCCTCGGCGCCAGCCGGGACGGCGTGATCCGCCGCCACCGGCTACGCCCGGACGGGACGTGGCGAGACTCGGTGCTCTTCGCCATGACCGCCGACGAATGGCCGGCGCGAGCAGCGCACCTCCGTGAAGTGCTGGCCAGCCATGACTAGCCACTAGCTGATCAACGCCGGCCGGCCGGTCCGCTGGCCGGGACCCGGCCACCAGCGCACCTTCCACGCGGACCACGTGCTGTAGGTGCGGGCCACGGGTGGTGTCCGTGCTGCCCTATCTCGTCGCCGAGGCCCTCGGCGTCACCGACCGGCGTGGTGTGCCGCGCAGGCCGGTCGGGTGGTTGACGTAGAGCGTCGTTTTCAGCATCGAGAAGATGCTCAGGTTGGTCTGCCAGTCGAACTCGCGGGTCGCCCAGCCCACCGCGAACGCCTTGCCGCCCATCGCGAACCAGCGCGTGCTCGCATGCATCGGCAGCGCGTCCGGGCCCTGGTACCGGAACTCCCAGTCCGCCGCCTGGTCCTGCAGGCTCACCTTGCCGATCGAGAGCTGCTTGTACGCCGGCAGTTCCCCGGCCGCAATCAGCTTCTTCGCCTCGGTCTGGCAGGCCTTGACCGGATCGCCGCTCGGATTGCGGCCGGTGTCGACGCTCAGGTAGCGGATGTTGCCCAGGTCGCGGAAACAGATCGTCGTGCCGATCCGCTGGTAGGTCCAGCCGTCCGGCACCGCGAGGTGCAGATCGGAGCCGGCATCCGTGAAATAGGAATAGGTCGGCAGCAGGTCGTAGCCGTTGACGCCGCGCGCGGCGCCGGACTGCGGTGTCGTGGGCAGGTCGGTCGGCGGCGTCCCGTCGCACAGCGATGGGCTGAAGTTGACCGTGCCCGGGTTGCCGGCACCGGACGACACCTGCGGCGAAGCCACCACCCGGTCGTCGCGCTGGTTCTGCCAGCGGCCGTAGATCACCCCACCGGCGGCGAGCAGGACGACAGCGACCGCCGCGGCCACCACGAGCCGGGTGCGGGAGCGGCGCCGCGGGCGCCCTGGCTCCGTGGCCGGCGACGGCGCCGGCCCGGACGACGGCGGGGACTGCCCGGTCGAGCGCGGGGGCGGGGCCGGGGAGACCGGGACGATGCGCGGCGGCGGCACCCTGCCGACCGCCGGTGGAGCCATGCTGGCCCGGCGGATCACCGTCGCCGGCGGCAACGGCAGGCTCTCCACGGCCACCGCCACGGCCACGTCGCCGGCCACGTCGCCGGCGGTGACCGCCGGGCGGCCCACGCCGGGATCCTCTGCCGGGCGCCGTGGCGACGGCAGGACCAACCGGCGCCGGGCCGGCCCGCGCCCCTCGGTGGCCAGTACCTCAAGCAGCCCGTTCTCCACCTCGGCGGCGGTGAGGCGTTCGGCCGGGTCGCGGCGCAGCAGGCCTCTCAGCACCGGTTCCAGCGGGCCGGCCAGCTCCGGCTCGTCGGGCTCGGCGGTGGCCAGGGCCATCAGCGTCGCCATCGCGGACTCCCGCGCATACGGCGAGCGGCCTTCGACGGCGGCGTAGAGGGTGGCGCCGAGCGACCAGAGGTCGGACTCCACCGTGGACGTGCCGTCGCGGGCCCGCTCGGGCGACACGTACTGCGGGCTGCCGACGACCATGCCGCTGGTCACCGAGCCGTCGTCGACGAAGGTGGCCAGGCCGAAGTCGGTCAGCACCACCCGGTCGTCGTGGCCGATCAACACGTTGTGCGGCTTCACGTCGCGGTGCAGCACGCCGGCGCCGTGCGCGGCCGACAGCGCGTCCAGCACGTCGAGGCCGATCCGGGCCGCGACCACCGGGATGAACGGGCCGTCCTCGCCGACCGCCTGGTAGAGCGAGCGGGACGGGACGTACTCCATCACGATCCAGGGCAGGTTTTCGGCGTGCACGACGTCGTAGATACGGACCACGTGCGGGTGGTTCAGGCGGGCGGCGCTGCGGGCCTCGCGCAGGGTCTTGGTGCGCAGGCGGCTCTGCTCGTCATCGTTCATCCAGTCCGGCGGGATGAACTCTTTGACCGCGACGTCACGGTCGAGCATCTCGTCACGGGCCAGCCAGACCCGGCCCATGCCGCCGGTGCCGACCGGCTCGAGGAGTCGATACCGACCGGCGATGAGCGTACGCCTGACCGCCATCAGCGCCCCCACCCTGTCCGTTGCGTACCAGAGTAGTCACGTTGAGCAGCGACCGGAACGTCGATCACCCGCCGACTGCGTAGACCACGAGGTTGGCCCGGTATGACCGCAGGCGGTGATCGAAAACCCCGCCGCAGGTGATCAGCCGGAGCTGACTGTCCGGGGTGGGGCCGTAGACCCGGTCGGTCGGGAAGGCGTTCTTCGGATACCAGGCCGACGACGAGACGGTGAAGGTGACCGTCCGGCCGTCCCGGACCACCTCGATCCGGTCGCCCTCTTCCAGCTCGCGCAGCCGGTAGAAGACGGCCGGGCCCCGCTTGGTGTCGATGTGGCCGGCGAGCACGGCCGGGCCGACCTCGCCCGGGGCTGTCCCGTCCGCGTACCAGCCGGCTTTGCCGAAGTCCTTCGGCGGGTCCAGCTCGCCGGCTTTGCCGAGGTGCAGGGTCTCCAGCGCGGTGTCGACGCCGATCGCCGTGATCTTCAGCCGGGTCGGGGCGCCCTGCAGGGCGAGCGTGTGGGTGTGGAACGGGTCCGGCACACCGGCGGCGAGCGGGTCCGCCGGTGTGCCGAGCCGCGGCGGTGCGGTTTCGGCAGTGGCGGTCGCGGGCGTCGTCGCGCCCCAGCGGCCGATCGAGGCGGCCGGGGCGGGCTCGCGGACCGCAACGTAGCCGACCGCTACGACGAAGGCCACCAGAGCCGACACCAGCACGGGCAGCAACATCCGGCCCTTTTCGCGTACGCGGGCCGGCTCGGGCTCTTTTTCGGGGTGCCAGTTCTCGGGGTGCCAGTTCTCGGGGTGCCAGTCGATCGCCCTGGTGTCCGTCTGGGACCGGATCAGGCTGCGGATCGCGTGCTGGGACGAATAGACTGCTCCGCCCTGCCTGACCGGCCCGCGGCCGTCCGGTCCGGACGGCACGCGGGGCTCGGACAAGGCGGTCACGCGGTGCCTCCTTCGGCGTGCCCTTCTGGCCCTTGCTTCGCTGCGGTGCAGTCGGTCACGCCGGCTGGGGCCGCCGCCTGAGCGCGACGATGACGCCACCGGTCAGGACGGCGGCGAGACCGGCCAGCAGCAGGGCCATCGGCAGGCTGGAGCTCGGCTGGGAACCGCCGTCACCGGTCTGCACACCACCCAGCGGTGCGGCGCCCGACCGACCGGCGTCGATGTGCAACTCGGCCTTCAGGCCGCCACTCTTGTCGTCCAGCACCAGCAGCGAATACACATTGCCGGCGCCGAGTGTGCAGGGCAGCGCGCTGGCCTTGCCGCCGCCCGAGGGCTGCACCATGACCGTCCATTTGCCCGGTTTGACGTGCTTGTACGCGGTGGTCGTGGCGAACGCGACCCCATCGGCGATGGTGGCCCCGCTCTTGCCGGAAACGTCCAGCACCGGGGCTTTCACCGAGGCCTGGATGACCCGGACCTTCGACTCGTCCGGACCGGGCAGCGTGAGATCGTCCTTCAGCACCCGCAGGCCGAGGTCGGCGTAGCGGCCGACGCCGGCGACCGTGTAGGCCTGTCCGGTCTCGACGGTGACCTCGGTGGTCAGCACCGGCTTGGTGCTGGCGGCGGCGCCGGCCTTGCGCATCGCGACGGAATACGTGCCGACCGGGAGGCGCAGATAGTCGGACATGGCGCCGTAGGCGACACCGGGGAACGTCTGCTCCTTGACCTTGTTGCTGTCACTCTTCAGATAGACGTCGACGGCCGGAGTGTCGGGAGAAAGGTGGGCGAGGCGGACATAACCGTCGCCGGCTGCGGCGGTTGCGGGAGCCGCCGAAAGGGTGAGAGCCACCAGTGCCGCGGCGACCGCGGCACCGGTGAGGCGCCGCACCGAAGGAGTTTTGCTGAACACGAAGCCTCCTGTCTTGGCGGGGACTTGAGCTCGTCAAAGGGAACGCACATCAATGTGCCGCAGGACACCGGAGCGCACCATGGTCCGTCCGGTCAAGCGGAGCCGCCACCCGACCGTCCTTCTGATGACGTCTGGCGCCCGAGTCTCATAGCTTCGTTTCACGATCTTTCATTTCGTACGTCGGAATTGCCCGGTGGCCGGCCTCGTTTGTCGTACCCCCGGGGGAGGATGGCAAGCGTGCAGGACGTCTTGGAGCAGTTCGGCCCGGCCACCCGCGAGTGGTTCCGGGCCGCCTTCGCCGCGCCCACCGCCGCCCAGGCCGGAGCCTGGCGGGCCATCGGCGCGGGCCGCAACGCGCTCGTGGTCGCGCCCACCGGTTCCGGCAAGACGCTCGCCGCGTTCCTGTGGTCGCTCGACCGGCTGGCCAGCGAGGGAGTCCCGGCCGATCCCCGGCACCGCTGCCGGGTCCTGTACGTGAGCCCGCTCAAAGCCCTGGCGGTCGATGTCGAGCGCAATCTGCGTGCTCCGTTGTCCGGGATCCGGCAGACCGCGGGCCGGCTCGGCATGCCCCCGCCGGAGATCACGGTCGCGATGCGCACCGGCGACACCCCGGCCGACGAGCGCCGCACTTTCCTGCGCACACCCCCCGACATCCTGATCACCACGCCCGAGTCGCTGTTCTTGATCCTGACCTCGGCGGCCCGGGATTCGCTGCGCGGCGTCGAGACGGTGATCGTCGACGAGGTGCACGCCGTCGCCGCCACCAAACGCGGCGCGCACCTGGCGCTGTCGCTGGAGCGCCTGGACGCCCTGCTGCCGAAGCCCGCGCAACGGGTGGGCCTGTCCGCCACCGTCCGGCCGATCGACGAGACCGCCCGGTTCCTCGGCGGCGCGCACGACGTGCAGATCGTCCAGCCGCCGAGCGCGAAGACGATCGAGGTCACGGTCGAGGTGCCGGTCGAGGACATGACCCGGCTCGACGAGGTGCCCGATGTCGATCCCGACACGGGCGAGGGCAGCCGGCGCACCCCGTCGATCTGGCCGGCCGTGGAGGAGCGCATCCTCGACCTGATCGAGGCGCACCGCTCGACCATCGTGTTCACCAATTCCCGGCGCGGCGCCGAGCGGCTCTGCGCCCGGATCAACGAGTTGGCCGCCGAGCGGGCCGAGGTCGCGGCGGAGCCGCCGGCCGACCGGGCGCCCGCCGCGCTGATGGCGCAGTCCCCGATCGCCACCGGCGCCGCGCCGATCGTCGCCCGGGCCCACCACGGCAGCGTCTCCCGCGAGGAGCGCAAACACATCGAGGAAGCACTGAAATCCGGGCAACTGCCGGCCGTCGTCGCCACCTCCAGCCTGGAGCTGGGCATCGACATGGGCGCGGTCGATCTGGTCGTGCAGATCGAGGCGCCGCCGTCGGTGGCCGCCGGCCTGCAGCGGGTCGGCCGGGCCGGGCACCAGGTCGGTGCGGTCTCCCGCGGTGTCGTCTTCCCCAAACACCGCGGCGACCTGGTGTCCTGTGCCGTCGTCGCCGAGCGGATGGCCGAGGGCGCGATCGAGGAGCTGCACTACCCGCGTAACCCGCTGGACGTGCTCGCCCAGCAGATCGTGGCGATGGTCGCACTGGACGCCTGGCAGGTGGCCGAGCTGGCCGCCCTGGTGCGCCGCTGCGCGCCGTTCGCCGAGCTGCCCGATTCCGCGCTGCACGCGGTGCTCGACATGCTCTCCGGGCGCTATCCGTCGACGGCGTTCGCCGAGCTGCGGCCCCGGCTGGTCTGGGATCGCGGCACCGACGAGCTGACCGGCCGGCCAGGCGCCCAGCGGCTGGCGGTGACGAGCGGCGGCACGATCCCCGACCGGGGCATGTTCGGCGTCTTCCTGGCCGGTTCCGAGCGTGCCTCCCGGGTCGGCGAGCTGGACGAGGAGATGGTCTACGAGTCCCGGGTGGGCGACGTCTTCCTGCTCGGCTCGACGTCGTGGCGGATCGAGGACATCACCCCCGACCGGGTGCTGGTCTCCCCCGCTCCCGGCGCGGCTGCCCGGATGCCGTTCTGGAAGGGCGACGCGCTGGGCCGGCCGGTCGAGCTGGGCCGGGCCATCGGCGCGCGGCTGCGGTCGCTGACCCGGGCCGGCGACGAGGCGGCCACGGAGTCGCTGCGCGCGGCCGGGCTGGACGAGTGGGCGGCCGGCAACCTAATCGCCTATCTGCGCGACCAGCGCGAGGCGACCCGCAACCTGCCCGACGACAAGACCATCGTGGTCGAACGCTTCCGCGACGAGCTGGGCGACTGGCGGCTGACCGTGCACTGTGTGCTCGGCGCCCGGGTCAACGCCCCCTGGTCACTGGCCATCGCCCGCCGGCTGACCGAGCGGTACGGCGTGGACGGCCAGGTCATGCCGTCCGACGACGGGATCGTGGTGCGGCTGCCCGACACCGCCGAGGAACCGCCGGGCGCCGAGCTGGTGGCCTTCGACCCGGCGGAGATCGCCCAGATCGTCGAGGAGTCGGTCGGCACGTCGGCCCTGTTCGCATCCCGGTTCCGGGAGTGCGCGGCCCGGTCGCTGCTGCTGCCCCGGCGCGATCCCCGCCGCCGGCAGCCGTTGTGGCAGCAGCGGCAGCGTTCGGCCCAGCTGCTCGACGTGGCGCGCGAGTTCGCCGACTTCCCGGTGACCTTGGAGGCTGCCCGCGAGTGCCTGCAGGACGTCTTCGACGTGCCCGGGCTGGTCGGGCTGATGCGGGAGATCGCCGGCCGCAAGGTGCGCCTGGTCGAGGTGGAAACCCCCCGGCCGTCGCCCTTCGCCCGGTCGCTGCTCTTCGGCTATGTCGGCGCCTTCCTGTACGAGGGCGACGCCCCGCTGGCCGAGCGGCGGGCGGCCGCCCTGGCGCTGGATTCCACGCTGCTCGGTGAGTTGCTCGGCCGGGTCGACCTGCGGGAGTTGCTCGACCCCGCGGTCGTGGCCGAGAGCGAGGGCCAACTGCAGTGGCTGACCGCCCAGCGCCGCCCCCGCGACGCGGAGGACACTGTGGAGTTGCTGCGCCTGCTCGGTGATCTGTCCGCGGCCGAGCTGACCGAACGCGGCGTCGACCTGGCCTGGATGCCGGCGTTGGACCGCCGCGCGGTGTCGATCCGGGTCGCGGGCCAGGAACGCTGGATCGGCGTCGAGGACGCCGGGCGCTATCGCGACGCGCTCGGGGTGGCGCTGCCGGTGGGCCTGCCGGAGGCTTTCCTGGAGTCACCGCCCGACCCGCTGGGTGACCTGGTCGCCCGGTATGCCCGGACGCACGGCCCGTTCGCCGCGGCCACCTGCGCCGCCCGGTTCGGGCTCGGTGTCTTCGTCGTCGAGCAGGCGCTGAAGCGGCTGAGCGCCACCGGCCGGGTGGTGTCGGGCGAGTTCTCCCCTGGCGGCGCGGGCAGCGAGTGGTGCGACGCGGAGGTGCTCCGGCTGCTGCGGCGGCGCTCCCTGGCGGCGTTGCGACGGGAGATCGAGCCCGTGCCGCCCCGGGTGCTGGCCGCCTTCCTGCCCCGCTGGCACCAGATCGGTGGGAACGCCCGCGGGGTGGACGCGCTCGCCGCGTCGATCGAGCAGCTGCAGGGCATCGCGGTGCCCGCCTCGGCCTGGGAACGGCTGCTGCTGCCCAGCCGGGTCGCCGACTACTCGCCGGCCTATCTGGACGAGCTGTGCGGCGGCGGTGAGGTGCTCTGGGCCGGTTCCGGTTCGATCTCCGGCGGCGACGGCTGGGTCACGCTGGCGTACGCGGACAGTGCTCCGCTGCTGCTGCCCGCGCCGGATGAGGAACTGGCGCTGGCCCCCGAGCACGAGCGGGTGCTGGCGGCGCTCGGCGACGGGCAGGCGCTGTTCTTCCGGTCGCTCTCCGACAAGGTCGGGGCCAAAGACGACCAGGCATTGGCCGGCATCGTCTGGGATCTGGTCTGGGCCGGCCGGCTGACCAATGACACGTTCGCGCCGCTGCGGGCCCTGCTGGGCGGCAGCGGCGCGCACCGGGCCAAGGCAGCGCCGGCCCGCACCCGGTACCGGCGGCCGGGGCGGGCCGTGCTGCCCAGCCGCAACGGCCCGCCCGCGATGGCCGGGCGCTGGTCCCGCCTGCCCGAACGCGACCTCGATCCGACCCGCCGGGCAGCCGCCCTGGCCGACCTGCTGCTCGAACGCCACGGGGTGGTAACCCGCGGCGCGGTCATGTCCGAGGGCGTGCCGGGCGGCTTCGCGGCGGTCTATCCGGTGCTGGCCGCGCTCGAGGAGCGCGGGGCGGCCCGCCGCGGGTACTTCGTGGAAGGGCTGGGTGCGGCACAGTTCGCGGTGCCGGGGGCGGTGGACCGGCTGCGAGCGCTGGCCGAGCCCGCCGAGCTGGCGACAAGGACCGGTGCGTCGGCGGTGGTGCTGGCCGCCACCGACCCGGCCAACCCGTACGGGGCGGCGCTGGCGTGGCCGGAGCGGGTGGTGGACAGCGGCAACGGTGAGACCGTGCCGGCCACCGGCCACCGGGCGGGGCGCAAGGCCGGCGCACTGGTCGTACTGGTCGGCGGCGAGCTCGTCCTGTATGTGGAGCGCGGCGGCCGGACCCTGCTGTCCTACGTGGATGATCCGGAGGCCCTGGTCGCCGCCGGACAGGCCCTGGCCGGGTCGGTCCGGTCGGGAGCCCTGGGCGCCATGTCCGTCGAACGAGCCGACGGCGAGGCGGTGCACTCGTCGCCGCTGCGCGACGCGCTCACCGCCGCCGGCTTCCGAGCAACCCCGCGAGGCCTGCGGCTACGCGGCTGAGCACCATCAAACCCGCCGGATCCGCCGAAGTGAGGCCGTGGCGAAGTGAGCACCGAGCGTGTGTGAGGGCTAACGTTGAGCACCATGGGCGGCTATGGATGGATCAGCCTCACGACCGATTATGGGACGTTCGACGGCTTCGCAGCGGCTTGTCATGGATCGATCGCCCGGATAGCCCCGGCGGTACGGGTCATCGACGTCACCCACCACGTGCCGCCCGCCGACGTGACCCGGGGCGCCGCCGTGCTGGCCCAGACCGCGCCGCACCTGCCGGCGGCCGTGCACGTGGCCGTGGTCGACCCCGGCGTGGGCACGACCCGCCGCGGCATCGCGATCGGCACCCCCGGCGGCGTGCTGGTCGGCCCGGACAACGGCCTGCTGGTCTGGGCGGCGGAGGCGCTCGGCGGCATCGACCAGGTGGTCGAGCTGGCGAACAAGGACTGGACGGTCGGCGACATCTCGCGCACCTTCCACGGGCGGGACGTCTTCGCACCGGCGGCGGCCCGAATCGCGATCGGAGCCGAGCTGAGTGAGGCTGGTCCGGCGGTGCCGGCGGACTCGATCGTGCGGTTGCCCGACCCGCTCGTGACGATCGGCGACGGCTGGATCGAGGCGGAGGTGCTGACCGTCGACCGCTTCGGGAACGTGCAGCTGGCCGCGGCCGGGTCGGCCCTCTCCGGGCTCAGCTCGCAGCTCACCCTGAACCGCAACGTGTCGGCGCGGCTGGGCACCACGTTCCAGGACGTGGAGCCGGGCGACGTGCTGGTCTACGAGGATTCGGCGGGCCGGGTCGCCATCGCGGTCAATCGTGGCCGGGCGGTCGTCGTCCTCTCCGTCCAGACCGGCGACATGATCAAGATCACGGCCCGATGACGGGCTGAACTTCACCGCCTGATCGCACGTGACCTGCACTCGTATGCTCAGGAACGTGCTGACCTGCCGCGTCCTGGGACCGACGGAGGTGGACGCGGGCACCCGCCGCGTCGCCCTCGGCGGGCCGTTGCCGCGCCGTCTGATCACAGCGCTGATCGCCGCCGAGAACAGGCCGATGACGGAGAAGGCCCTCGGCGACGCGATCTGGGGGCACGATCTCCCGGCCCGGGCGACGGTTTCGCTGCAGTCGCACGTCTCCCGGCTGCGCACGGCACTGGGCCCGTTCCGGGACGCTCTGGAACGGGTCGACGACGGCTACCGGCTGCGGGCGACGACGGACGCCACGACGTTCGCCGCGCACGTGGACCGGGGCCGCCTGCTGATCGCCGGGCATCCGTACGAGGCGGCGCGGGCGTTCACGGCGGCGCTGCGGTTGTGGCGCGGCACGCCGTACACGGACCTGCCGGCTACGCCGTCGGTCGCCCCGGCACGGACCCGGCTGGAGGAACTACGCACGGTCGCGGTCGAGGAGACGCTGGCGGCCCGCATGGCCCTGGGCGACTCGTCCGCCGCGATCCCCGACCTGGAGGCATCGGTACGCGCACAGCCGCTCCGCCCCCGCCGACGCGAGCTCCTGGCCCTGGCCCTCTACCGAATCGGACGCCGAGCCGATGCCCTGACCACCCTGAGCCGGGCCGCCGAGCTGACCCCGGCGCTGCAGACCCTGCAGAGCCGCATCCTCGCCGACGACCCTGCGCTCCACGGCCCGGGTTGATCGGGCCCGGCGCTGCAGACCCTACGGAGCCGCATCCTCGCCGACGACCCTGCGCTCCACGGCCCCCGCGACCGGGGTTGATCGGGCCCCGCGCTGCAGACCCTGCAGAGCCCCATCCTCGCCGACGAACCTTCGCCCCGCGGCCCCGCGACCCCGCGACCGGGGTTGATCGGGGCCGGGCGGGGGCACGATGGAGGCATGCCGGAAGGCGACACGGTCTGGAACACGGCGCGCGTGGTGGAACGCGCCCTGGTCGGCGACGTCCTGACCGGCTCCGACTTCCGGGTGCCGCAGCTCGCCACCACCGATCTGGCCGGCTGGACCGTCGCCGAGTCGGCCAGCCGCGGCAAGCACCTGCTGCTGCGCCTGACCCGCGACGACCGGGCCATGACCCTGCACTCGCACCTGCGGATGGACGGCGCCTGGCGTGCCTACGGCCCGGCTGAACGCTGGACGGGCAGGCCCGCTCACCTGATCCGGGTCGTCCTGCGGAGCAGGCGTTCCGTCGCCGTCGGCTATCACCTGCACGAGCTGACGCTGATCCCGACCGCCGGGGAGGCGGCCCTGCTGGACCATCTGGGCCCGGATCTGCTCGGCGCGGACTGGGATCCGGCGGAGGCCGTCCGGCGGATCGCGGCGAAGCCGGCCGCCAGCATCGCCGAGGCCCTGCTCGACCAGCACAATCTGGCCAGGGTAGACCCTTATTTTAGTACAGATCGGGCGTTCAACCCTGTGGCCCATGGCTACTGGGTGGAAGAGGAGGCCGTGCGTCGGCTGGCGAGGCAGCCACAACGCGCCCTTGGTGAGGCGCTCCTTGATCAGGAGAACTTGGCAGGAATCGGAAACGTATACGCCTCGGAACTGTCCTACCTCTCTGGAGTGCATCCACTGGCGCCAGTCGAGCAGGCGGACCTGGGCCGGGTTGTACGGCTCGCGCGCCGACTCCTCCTGGCAAATCGCGGACGTTGGGACCGGGTGACGACCGGCGACACCCGACGCGATCGCAGACTCTGGGTTTACGGCCGTCAGGGAAGGGCCTGCCTGCGATGCGAAACGCTTGTCGTCCGAGCGACGCATGGCCAAGCGCCTCAAACCCGGCCGGTGTACTGGTGCCCGTTGTGTCAAGGCAAGGGGGCAACATGACGACCCGCGCGCCGCGCCGAACTTGAAGCGCGCCGGCATCGATCTTGGCTGCCGCGTATCGGTCGGTGTGTTCATACTGGGCGGCGGTCTGCTTAAGCGCCGTCTCTGAAGTGTCCGTGAGCCGGTTGAGGTGGTCCAGCATGTTGTCGAGGGCGCTCACCAGTTCCGCGTGCGAGCCCATGGCCTGCGCCAGCAGCCCGGTTCCGTGGGTGTTGACGTTGTCGTGGCGGCGAACGTATCCCGTGGCGATGCCGGCGACGTGGGCTGCCTCTTGCATCTGGAGCGCGTACGCCCGGATCGCCTGGGGCTCAACCCGGAAGGTCACGACGTCAACCCGATCTTGCCGATGGCGATGGTGCCCGCCACGATCAGCACCATCCCCGCGACCGTGTACGCCGCACACCGCGGCCACATGGTCTTCAGCCGGTCGGAGTCGGAGGTGCGGTAACCGGACCGCGTTGACGACGGCGGGGACGAACGCGCCGCCAGGTATCAGGAACAGCGGCCAGCCCTCGACGGGCAGCGACGGTCCACGGATCGCCCGGAACACGCCCGTCATCAGGAACAGGAGGTAGATGAATGCGAACAGCAGGGCGAACTTGCCGACCAGTCGCCGCAACTCCGTAGCAGGCTGGGTCATCACCACCACGCCCTCCTCGCGCATCACCGACGCGGGTGAAGATATCAGCACGCAGCGTGCCCTCGCCGCCCCGCTCCACAGTGTTGCGTCTATCTTGTCGGCCCGCGACGGTGCCCCGGCATCGCCAGCCATGGGCACCGTGCGACAGGGGGAGGCCGGGTTCACCGGTGCCGCCGAGAAGCCGCTCCCTCGCCTTCCTTCTATCCGCCATAGCCGTGAAGAGGCAAACAAGTAACCGGCCGCGTCAGTGAGGTTGACGACCCAAACGGTGCCGCCGGGGCGGCGACGAGCGAAAGGACAACAGCCCAACTGCACCGCGCCGTGGGCCACGGAGTTCCGCACGCCCGGCCAGGGCGAACGGGTCACCTACTGGTGCCCGCGCTGCCAACCCGAGCTGTGACGGCTCAGGCGGCGGGTGTGGCGGTGCCGCCGTAGCGGCGCAGCTCGGAGAGGCCTTCGGCGATGCCGCGCATCCGGTCGGTCGCCTCGACCAGCCGGCCCAGCGTCGGATGCCGGTCGTCGCCGCCGACAGGATGACCGTCCTCGGCCACGTAGCTCGCCGCGGCCGCGACCAGCCGCTCGTAGGCGGTCACGCCCTCGGTGAACTGGCCCGCGAGCGCGTCGTGCGACTGCGCCAGCGCCGGTCGCTGCTCGGCCGCGCTGAGCGGGATCGCCCGTTCCACGCTGGCGACGCGCTGGCCCAGATCGCGCAGCCACTGCTCGGCGACGGCCGCCTCGAGAACCGCGGCCTCGCCGGGCCCGGTCAACCGGCCGGACAGCCCCGCGAGCGTCTGCGCCGCCTTGTCGAGCCGGTCCCACGCCTTCGCCACCGCCGAGCCGCGGAGGGCATAGCGGTCCTTCTGCCGCATGACCTCCTGGACGACCTGGCGACCGGCCGGGAAGCGGGACACCACGGCGATCAGCCGTTGCCCGGCCAGCGCCGGGTCGGGCGCGGGCGGTGCCGGCAGGGCCGCCAGCTCACGGTGATCGCTCCACCGCCACCAGGCCAGCGCGACCGAGGCGCCGGCCCCGGCGGCCCAGAAGGCATCAGGCAGACCGATCCCCGCGTACGGGATGAGGACGGCAGCGGCCGCGGTCAGGCCACCCCCGACGACGCTCCAGCGGCGTGCCGAATGGCGCAACCGCTTGAGCCGGCGAAAATAGCGGGTCCGCTCGTCCACCGTCGCCCTCCCCGTCCGTCAGCGCGTCCGGTGTCAGCCGGCCGCGCTGGTGTCGCCGCGTTTCGCGTTCATGCTGGCCCGGATCTCGTCGAGCCGGGCCACGCTGGCCGGGTCGGCACTCGGGGGACCCGACTCGACCGCGGGCTGCGCGGGCGACGCGCCGAGCTGCTCGCCCGCCATGCTGGCCCGGATCTGCTCAAGCCGGGACGAGCCGGCCATGTCGAGGCTGGATTTCTGCACCTCCAGCATGCGGCCCTCGACCGAGTTGGACGCGAGCTCGGCCCGGCCCATCGCCGTCGCGTAGCGCTGCTCGATCTTGTCGCGCACCTCGTCCAGTGACGGGGTATTGCCCGGCGCGGCGAGCGACGACATCGACTCCAGCGACCTGGCGACCGTCTCCTGCATCTTGGCCTGTTCGAGCTGGCTCAGCAGGCGGGAACGCTCGGCGATGCGCTGCTGCAGCACCATCGCGTTGTTCTCCACCGCCTTGCGGGCCTGGCCGGCCGCGGACAGCGCCTGGTCGTGCAGGGTCTTGAGATCCTCCATCGACTGCTCGCCGGAGACCAGCTGGGTGGCGAGGGTGGTGGCCGTGGCCTCGTACTTCTGCCCCTCGGCCTCGTCACCGCCGCCGCGGGCGCGGTCGGCGAGCACGAGCGCCTGCCGGGCCATGCCCTGCAGCTTCTCCACCTCGCCCATCTGGCGGGACAGCTTCATCTCCAGCTGACGCTGGTTGCCGATGACGGCAGCAGCCTGCTGGACCAGCGCCTGGTGCTGACGCTGCGCGTCCTCGATGGCCTGTTGGATCTGCACCTTCGGGTCGGCATACTCGTCGATCTTCGAACCGAAGAGCGCCATCATGTAACGCCAGCCCTTGACGAACGGGTTCGCCATATCCGCGGTATCCCCTCAATGTCACTCAGTCGGACACGCCACCGATACCGGTCCGCTCCGCAGCGTTGGCGCGAGCTCCATCGTGTCAGCTCAGTGCCACCGGCGTCACGTGACCTCGGGGGGATTTCAGGGTCTCCCCCAGCTCCCGAGGCTACGCGCAGACACGCCAGACGGCTAAGCCGGAACCCGAGGACCAGCTGGGTAACCGGCCCAGGTCGCCCGCACTGCCTTCGCTAAGCGCCCGGACCAGCCCAAACACCCACGCTCCGCCGGGGTCAGGCGGCGTAGACGATCTCGCGTTCGCGCTTGTGGGTGGCCCGGAGCGTGGCCTTCAACGGAGTCTGCTGGCGTACGGACACCGAGACCGTGCCGTCGGTCGCGACCTGGCGCACCGCGGTCGCCTCGGCGGACTTGACCGGAACGGAAGCCGCCTGCACCGGCGCACCGGACTCGACCGGAACGAGCACTCCGTCCATCCCCTCGGTCAGCTCCAGCGTGCTGCTTACCTCGCCGAGCACCTCGGAGAGGCGGGCTCCCAGAGCCTCGCAGATCGCGGCGAGAAGCTCGCTGGAAGCCTCTTTCTGGCCGCGTTCGATCTCGGAGAGGTAACCCAGGCTCACGTTGGCGGCGGTCGACACCTCACGCAGCGTGCGGCGCTGCCCCTGCCGGCGCGCCCGAAGTGCGTCACCGATAACCCGGCGTAGCAGGACCATGGCACCTCCTCCTGCGGCGGGGCCGCCGGCAGCCGCCGGAGGCTTCCCGCAACCGTACCCGCTGCGGGCCACGCCGACATCCCGCCCCGCCGAAAACCGGGTGTGGCCACGGGCAGACAACTGCGCCCGATCGGGAAACGTCGATGATCTGCTCCTGATTCCCGCCGCCGACCAGCGCTTTCCGCCGGCTTCCCAAGCCTGGGGAAGGTGCTACGCCGCCAGCGAAACACCGCCCGCCGAGTGATCCACAGCCGCAGCGGGTGCGCTCAGGCTATCCGGGCGCGGGATCAGGGCCGCCCACTACGCGAAGCGTCCCTAATCGGGAGAAAGTAGGTCTACTCTGTCAGAGCTGGTCGGTCAGCAGGGTCAGCACGGCGGTCACCGTGCGGGTTCGGATCTCGGCCCGGGTCCCGGTCAGCCGCAGCTCCCGCACGGTCGCCCCGGCCGGCCCGGCGACGGCGACATAGACCAGGCCGACCGGCTTGCCGTCCTGCGGGTCGGGACCCGCGACCCCCGTCGTGGCCAGGCCCCAATCCGCGCCGCAGCGCGCCCGCGCGCCCGCGGCCAGCGCCAGCGCCACGTCCGGATCGACCGGCCCTCGCTCGGCCAGAAGCTTTTCCGGTACGCCAGCCAGCAGGCTCTTGAGATCTGTCGCATAGACGACAAGGCCGCCCCGGAAGACCGCACTCACCCCAGGGATCTCCACCAGGGTCGCCGCGACCAGTCCACCGGTCAGCGACTCGGCAGTGGCCACAGTCTCGCTCCGGGCCAGCAGGGCCCGTACCGCCAGCACCGCGGTAGCCAACTCGGAATCCGTCACGGCACCGTCCCTTCCGCGCCTGCGACGTTATCCGCCGTCCTGCGCACCGCGCACGCGAAGGGCTCAGCTGCGTGGGTGGCCGCGGCGGAGCCGGATCGCCTGGAAGACGGTGTCGGCGCCGGTCACTAGGGTGACGGTCAGGGCGAAGGGTGGCCGCGGCGGAGCCGGATCGCCTGGAAGACGTAGTCGGCGCCGGTCACCAGGGTGACGATCAGGGCGGCCAGCATCAGGATCTGGCCGACCGCGTCCAGGGGCGCCGGAACCGGCCACAGATACCAGGCGATCGCGGCGATCTGCAGGACCGTCTTCAGCTTGCCGCCCCGGCTGGCCGGAATGATGCCGTAGCGGATCACCCAGAAGCGCAGCGCGGTCACACCCCACTCGCGGATCAGGACCAGCACCGTGACCCACCACGGGAGCTGGCCGTATGCCGACAGCAGGACCAGGGCCGTGCCGGTCAGGGCCTTGTCGGCGATCGGGTCGGCCACCTTGCCGAACGAGGTCACCAGGTGGAAGCGGCGGGCGATCCAGCCGTCCACGAAGTCGGTCGCCGAGGCCACGCAGAAGACCAGGCAGGCAGCGATCCGCCAGAAGACCGAGGTCATGCCGGAGACGATCACTGCCGCCAGGAAGACGGGGACGAGCACGATCCGGACCACGGTGAGGGCGTTCGCGGGGTTGTAGAGCGAGACGACCCGCGGCGTGGTGACCGGAACCGGCTCGTCGGTCACCGCGCCGACACCGGCTTCGCGGAGATCATCTCGACGGGGACGGCGATCAGGTCGACGCCTTCGGTGGCGGTGACCCGAGCGCGGACCAGATCCCCCGGGCGCAGCGCGGCCAGGTCGACCGCGGTGGCCCCGGCGACCAGGGTGGTCGAGCCGTCCACCTCGGGGGCCTGGTGCTCGGCACGCCCCTCGATCTCGCCCCCGGTGATCGTGTCGACCAGCACCTCGACGAGGGAGTCCAGGCGGTCTTCGGCCCGCTGGGCGCACAGCTCGTCGGCCAGGGCACTGATCCGGTCGTACCGTCGCTTGATCGTGTCCTCGCGGACCTTGCCGGTCATCCCGGCCGCCTCGGTGCCGTCCTCGTCGCTGTAGTCGAAGACGCCGATGGCGTCGAGGCGCGCTTCGGTCAGGAAGCGGACCAGCTCGTCCATGTCCTGCCGGGTCTCGCCGGGGAAGCCGACGATGAAGTTGCTCCGGGCGCCGGCGGCGGGGGCCAGCGCGCGCGCCGAGTCGAGCAGGTCGAGGAATCGCTCGGTGGAGCCGAAGCGGCGCATCCGGCGCAGCACCGGCTCGCTGGAGTGCTGGAACGACAGGTCGTAGTAGGCGGCCACGCCGGGCGTCGTCGCGATCACCTCGACCAGGCCGGGCCGGGTCTCGGCGGGCTGCAGATAGCTGGCCCGCACCCGGACGATGCCGTCGACCGCGGCCAGCTGGGGCAACAGCTTCTCCAGCAGCCGGGGATCACCCAGATCCTTACCGTACGAGGTGCTGTTCTCCGAGACGAGCACGAGCTCGCGGACGCCGGACCGGGCCAGCCACTCCGCCTCCGCGAGCAGATCCTGCGGATCGCGGGAGACGAAGGCGCCCCGGAACGCCGGGATCGCGCAGAAGGCGCAGCGCCGGTCGCAGCCGCTGGCCAGTTTGAGGCTGGCGACCGGGCCGTTGTCGAGCCGGCGGCGCAGCACCTGGCGCAGGTGGGCCGGGGTGTGCTCGTCCACGGTCGCGTGCCCGGGGACGACGACCGTGGCGCTCTGCCGCGCCACCGGGGTGAGCGGGAGCAGCTCGCGGCGGTCGCGTGGGGTGTGCGCGTCGAAGCGTTCGCCGGCGAGCACGCCGTCGAGCCGGGCGGCGATGTGGGGATAGTCGTCAAAGCCCAGGACGGCCTGCGCCTCGGGCAGGCTGTCGGCCAGTTCCTTGCCGTAGCGCTCGGCCATGCAACCGGCCGCGACCACCTTGGCGCCGCCTTCGGCGGCCGCCAGCAGGGTCTCGATCGAGTCCTGTTTCGCCTTCTCCACGAAACCGCAGGTGTTGACGACGACCACGTCGGCGCCCTCGGCGTCGGTGCTCACCTGCCAGCCGCCGGCGTCCAGGCGCGCGGCCAACTCCTCGGAGTCGACCTCGTTACGGGCACAGCCCAGGGTCAGCAGGGCCACACGGCGGGGAGCAGGAGTCACGGACACTCCGCAAAGGCTACCGGGCTACGGTCCGTCACCCGTCCCTCGCATGGCCGGTATGGCACCGGACGGCCATCCGCGGTCCGAACGGCGTTCATCTTTGCCCGGTACGGTCCGCCGTCGGCTCGAAATGGGGGAGACAGTGGTGCGCCGAAACAAGGCGGAATTCGCTTTAATCGCGGTGCTGGCCGGGCTCGCGCTGCTGGTCCGGTACGCCGGCCGCAGGGAGTTCACGCCGGACATGCGGATCTTCTACGTCTGGTACGGCAAGCTCGACGCGGCCGGCGGCTTCCGGGGGCTGAAGCAGGAGATCGGCAACTACAACGCGCCGTTCCTCTATCTGCTGGCGGCGCTGACCTATCTGCCCGGCGCGGTGATCCTCAAGATCAAGGCGACCTGGCTGCTCTTCGACGCGCTGCTGGTCTTCTTCACCTTCAAGATCACTGCACTGCGGTGGCCGGGCTGGAGGGTCCCGGCCCTGGCCGCGGCGGTGGTAGCGGTCCTGCCGACCGTCGTGGTCAACAGCTCCTTCTACGGGCAGTGCGACGCGATCTGGGTAGCCTTCACGCTCGGCGGCCTCTGGTTGCTGCTCAGCGGCCGGGACTGGTGGGGCGTCTCGCTGCTGACGGTGGCGCTGTCCGTCAAGCCGCAGGCGATCTTCGTCTTCCCGCTGTTGCTGCTGCTGGTCCTGGGCGGCAAGGTGCGCTGGCGCGCACTGCTCGCCGTACCGGTGGTCTACGTCCTGCTCGATCTGCCGGCGATCTTCGCCGGGCGCGACGCCTGGGAGCTCCTGACGCTCTACAGCCCTTCCCGGCAGGCCCGGTACGTGCCGGCGCTGACCTCGAACGCCGCCAGCCTGTGGGCCTTCGTCCCGGTCACGACCCGGCTCGACACGCTCAAGACGCTCGGCTACCTCTTCGCCGCGATCCTGGTCATCGGGGTGATCTACACCCTGATCGCCGCCCGCGCCGAGCTGAACGCCGAGCGGATCGTCACGGCGGCCGCGTTCTTCGCCGTGGCGATTCCGTTCGTGCTACCCGGCATGCACGAGCGCTACTTCTACCTGGCCGACGTGCTGACGCTCGTGCTCGCCATCTACCGGCCGCGTTGGTGGTTCGTGCCGTTGCTCGTACAGTTGGCGTCGCTTTTGTCTTATCTGCCGTTCCTGTTCGAGAAGGCGCCGCACGGCCCGCTGGTACCGCTGAAGCTGCTGGCCACGATGATGTTCGCGGCGGTACTGACGACTGGCTACGCCCTGATCGGCGACCTCCGGGCCGGTCCACGGGCAGCGCCGCCGGAACCGGAGATCGCTCCCGCAGAACCAGAGATCGCTCCCGCAGAACCGGACATCGCTCCCGCAGAACCGGAGATCGCTCCCGCAGAACCAGAGATCGCTCCCGCCGAGCGGGTCGAGGCCGAACCGCCGATCAGTCGACCCGAAGCGCGGCCAGAGCTTCTTCGAGCTCATCAGGCTTGATCAGCACGTCGCGGGCCTTGGAGCCTTCGGACGGGCCGACGATGCCGCGGGTCTCCATCAGGTCCATCAGCCGGCCCGCCTTGGCGAAGCCGACCCGCAGTTTGCGCTGCAACATCGAGGTCGAACCGAACTGGGAGGTGACGACCAGCTCGATCGCCTGGATCAGCACGTCGAGGTCGTCGCCCACCTCCTCGTCGATCTGCTTCTTCTTGTCCTGCGGCGGGGCGGTCACATCGGGCCGGAACTCCGGCTCGCGCTGCTCCTTGCAGAACGTGACGACGTCGCGGATCTCCTTCTCGTCGACCCACGCGCCCTGGATCCGGACCGGCTTCGACGCGCCCATCGGCAGGAAGAGGCCGTCGCCACGGCCGAGCAGCTTCTCCGCGCCCGGCTGGTCGAGGATGACCCGGGAGTCGGCCAGCGAGGAGGTGGCGAAGGCCAGCCGGGACGGGACGTTCGCCTTGATCAGGCCGGTCACCACGTCGACCGACGGGCGCTGGGTGGCCAGCACCAGGTGGATGCCGGCGGCCCGGGCCAGCTGGGTGATCCGGACGACCGAGTCCTCCACGTCGCGCGGCGCGACCATCATCAGGTCGGCCAGCTCGTCCACCACGACCAGCAGATACGGGTACGGCTTCAGGACGCGTTCGACGCCGGGCGGGGCGGTGATCTCGCCGCTGCGGACCTTGCGGTTGAAGTCGTCGATGTGCCGGACCCCGTTGGCGGCCAGGTCGTCGTAGCGCATGTCCATCTCGCGGACCACCCATTCGAGGGCGTCGGCGGCCTTCTTCGGGTTGGTCACGATCGGGGTGACCAGGTGCGGGATTCCCTCGTACGCGGTCATCTCGACCCGCTTGGGGTCGACCAACAGCAGCCGCACCTCGTCCGGGGTGGCCCGGGCCAGGATGCTGACGATGAGGGTGTTGACAAGTGACGAATTGTGCGTCGGGATACAGGCATCACTGGCCAGGTAGAGCTGACGGGCGCTGTCGACCTGGATGCACCTGACCGGTACAGACGCGATCGGGCGGACGTCGACGATGAAGCGCTGCCGGGTGCTCGGACGAACGTTGGCGACCTGACGCCCCCGCTTCCGGGTGAGCTTGAAGACCGGGTCCGCGGTCGTGAAACTCACCGTGTAGCAGGTCGAACTCGCAGGCTTACGCCCACGGACCCGCCTACTGCGGAGGGTGGCGCGGTGACCGAGTCCGGTGACCAGCCGGTAGGTGTCGCGGGCGAGCCGTTTGCTGGTTACCGAGAACTGGATCGCGCCGCGACTCGACGCCGTCCCGTCCGTGTCAAGCAGTCCAGCGAGCAGCTCGCGCCGTTGTGCCACACAGGCCCGCTGGTAGACCTCCGGAATGTGTTTCTCGCCCACCTCGCGGACCAGTGCCCGAAGCGTGCGGTACGGGTCGCGTCCCGGTCCGGCCTCGGCATGTGCCGGTGGCAGGCCCTTGGTCGCCGCGACGACCGCCGAGAGACCCACACCGAGGTGCCGCGAAGCCGCCTGACGAGTGAGACCGCGCCCGACGAGTTCGCGCGCGTCATCGAGCCGGGCTTCGCGCTCCGCGTCGTTGGAGATCCCGTAGCTCAGACGCCCCGCGTGCGGGCTGACCCGGTAACCGTCGGCCCGGATCCCCTGCAGGATCTCCGGGTCGGCGGTCGTGATCGTGGCTTCCCCGGTGGTTCCGTCACCGAGCCAGCAGCCGAACGTGTACGGCGCGATGGGAAGGTCCCGTTCCGGGAACTGGAGCGGCTCGCAGGTCGCAACGGCATGGTTCGCGTACGCACCGTCCCGCAGCGTCGCGGCGATCTGCACGGTGGTCACCGGCGCACCGTCCAGCGACCGGCTTCGGGACGCCTGTACCCGACCGGCTCGGGTAGAGGTCACCCACTGGTGTTCGGCGTCGGCGACGATGACCGTGCCGTCGGAGAACTCGACCTCGTAGCAGGGCCGGTTCTCGAGCACCGGCGTCGCCGCCACGACCCGGCAGGGCACACCGCGCTCGTCGAAGACCCGGTCACCGACCGTGAGGTCAGCCATCGTCCGCCAGCCGTCCGGCGTGGGGATCGGCGTGTCCAGGGCGAGCGCCTTGCCCGAGCCGGTCGAACCGGCGACCAGCAGGTGCGGCATCTTGGCCAGGTTCGCGACGACGAAACCGCCCTCGATGTCCTTGCCCAGCGCCACCAGCATCGGGTGCTGGTCCGAGGTGGCCGCCCGGGAGCGCAGCACGTCGCCGAGAGCGACGTTCTCCGGGTCGGTGTTCGGGATCTCCACGCCGACCGCGCTCTTGCCGGGGATCGGGCTCAGGATCCGGACATCGGGCGACTTCACCGAGTACGCGATGTTGCGCGACAGCTGGGTGATCCGCTCCACTTTGACGCCCGGGCCGACCTCGACCTCGTAGCGGGTGACCGTCGGGCCGCGGGTGAAGCCGACCACCTGGGCGTCGATGTTGAACTGGTCGAAGACGCCGGTCAGCGCCGTCATGATCACGTCGTTGGCCTTGCTGCGTGTCTTGCCCGGCTGGCCCTTGCCGAGGATGTTCGGCGGGGGCAGCCGGTAGTCGCCCTTGATCTGGGAGATGTCGAGCTGCTCGGCGGCGACCGGCGGCTCGGAGTGCACCGGCGGCTCGGGGGGACGGCGGCTGGCCGGCAGCTTGCCGGCCCGGGACAGCGGGACCGTGTCGTGCATGATCTCGTCGTCCTCGGCCGCAACGGCCTTGTCGCCCAGCCCGAGGTCGGCCAGCGAGCCCTGCCGGCGCCGGGGCGGCCGCCGCATCTTGACCGACTCCTGCGCCTCGGCGCCGTCGACGTCGAGGCTGCTCGCCTCCTCGTCTAACGGCAGCGGCGCGCGGGCACTCGACCGGCCCATCAGCACGTCGACGAGGAGCATCGCCCGCTCGGGCAGCTTGCTGATCGGCGTCGCCGTGATCACCAGCAGGCCGAAGAGGAGAAGCAGGACCAGCAACGGGACGGCCACCCACGACGTCACCGCGCGCTGCAGCAGCGCGCCGATGCCGTAGCCGAGCAGGCCACCGGCGTGGGTGATCGCGATGTCGTCGCCCGGGCGCTGCGCGATGTGCAGCAGGCTCGCGGTCGAGACGATCACGGCGGTCCAGCCGACCAGACTGCGCCCGCGGTGCTCCGGATCGGCGGGCCTGCGCATCAGCCGGACCGCGCCGTAGATCAGCAGCAGCGGCAGCAGTGCGGCCAGGCTGCCGAAGAACAACCTGCCCGAGTCGGCGATCCACTGTCCGACCGGGCCCGCCCCGCCAGCCCACAACGCCGCCCCGACCAGGATCGCGAAGCCGAGCATGAGAAGCCCGGCGCCGTCGCGGCGGTGCTCCGGATCGATCTCCTTGGCGGTCGCCGCCTGCCGGCCCACCCCGCGGGCGGCCCAGCCGACGCTGTGCGCGACACCCATCCAGAGCGCGCCGGCGCCCTTGCCCAGACCGTTGACGAGCACCGCGCCGAGACCGATGCGCTGCCGTACCGGCCGACGGGCCGGGGCCCGGGTGGTTTTGCGGGCGGCCCGCCGGGCCGGTTGCCGGGCACGGGTCGGCGCGGCGCCGCGCGACTTGGACGCGGCGCGACCCCGGCTCGCCGGAGGAGTGCGGCCCGCCATGGCTCCAAGGTAACGGTGAATGGCTGCCACGCCCCGGCGGCGCACCGGGACCGATCGACGCTTTTACCCGGCCGGCATCGCCGCCAGGAGAGGAACAGCTCGACCAGGTGATGCTCTGCGAGATCGCAACCGGCGGTCAGCTGGCCGGGGCGGTCAGCTGGCCGGGGCGGTCAGCTGGTCCGGGCGCGACTCGGCGCCGGCGCCGGCGGACCAGCAGCACGACCAGGCCGACCCATGAGGTCAGCACGATCAGGGCGGCGACCAGCTGGGCCGCGCGTTCGGCACCGTGCGGGTAGAAAACGCCGGCCACGTGATTGGCGAGGAAGCCGCCGGGCCGGGGCGCCAAGCCGAGACGTTGCCGGCTGCGGTCCTCCAGCCAGGTCAGCGGGCACCGCCAGGAGAAAACGACGATCGCGAAGAGCCACAGGGCGCTGGCCAGGTGCAGCCCGATCGTGCGCGGCCAGCGCCAGCTCAGAAACCCGCCGAAGACACCGTATGCCAGGAAGGCGAAGTGTGCGCCGACGGCGAACCAGAGCAGCAGGCGACATCCCACCGGGACAGCGTATAGACGCGGAGCTGCCCGCGTCGGGCCGGAGGAAGACCTGACGCGGGCAGCTGTTCGGGGGCCGCCGCCTCAGCGGTGGTGGCTCCGGCGGGGATTGTTCGCCGGGGCGACGGCGGTCGGCTCGGCGGTCGGGTCATCGGTCGGCCCGGCGGTCGGCTCAGCGGTCGGGTCATCCGTCGGCACGGCGCTCGGGTCATCCGTCGGCACGGCGCTCGGGTCATCCGTCGGCACAGCGCTCGGGTCATCCGTCGGCACAGCGCTCGGGTCATCGGTCGGCACGGCGCTCGGGGCCGCGGTGGCCGACGTGGTGAGCAGCGTCAGCTTGTTGCGGTCCAGGATCTCGTTGACCGGCTGGAAGAACGTCTCCCCGCCGACCGTGCAGTCGCCCGAACCGCCGGACGTGACGCCCTGTGCCTGGTCACCGACCAGCCACGGGCCACCCGAGTCGCCACCCTCGGCGCAGGCGTCGGTCTGGGTCAGCCCGGTGACTGTGCCCTCCGGGTAGTTCACCGTCTGGTTCTTCGCCAGGATCGTCCCGCAGTGCAGGCCGGTGGTGGAACCGGACCGGCACACCGTCGCGCCGACCGGCGCCTCGGTGCTGCCGCCGACCGGCAGCGCGTTGCCGTTGAAGTCGTCCACGAACGGCTGCGGCGTGAAGTCGCCGGTGATCTTCACCGCGCCGAAGTCGGCGTTGCCCGGGAACGTCGACGCCGTCACGTCACCCAGCTCGAGCTGGTTGAAGCCGGTGGTCTTGTCGCCGACCGCGCCACAGTGGCCGGCGGTCACGAAACCGCCCTCCACACTGAAGCCGATCGAGCACCGGGCGGTGCCGTCGGCCAGCGAGATGAAGTACGGCTGGGCGCCGACCCCGTCGGCCAGCGTCTTCGGGGCAGCTTTGGTGGTGACCACCTTCAGCGCCGAGGCCGGAATCCCGGCGTTCGCGGCGAGCGCCTGGGCCTTCGCCGTCTGGCCTGGCAACCCCTGGATCGCGACCTTGTTGGCCGCCACGTCGACATACCAGCCCGGGAGCGAGCGGTCGGCCTTGGTGGCCGCGCTGTCCAGCGCCTTCTTCGCCGCGTCCAGCTGGGCGACGCTGTGGGGCACCAGCTTCGGGACCGCACCGGCCGCCTCGACCTGGGCGGCCATCGACGCGTCGGTGACGGCGATGTTCAGGGTGGTGCCCTTGTCGGTGAGCCACGATCCCGCGTACGCCGAGCCCGTCTCGCTCCGCAGCGTGGCCGCCACACCGCTGGCCCAGGCCGCCCGCCTGACCGCCGCGGCGGCCTGGTCAGCCGTGAGGCCTTTGTCCCGTTTCAACGCGGCTAGTAACGCCGGGGCCACCGCGGCCGACTTCGCCGCCTTGGTCGACGACGTACCCGCCATCGACGGCAGTGTGAAGGCCACTGCCGCACCCGCTGCTGTCACCGTCGCCGCGATGACGGCCACCGTTCTGCGCTGCATCCGTAACTCCCCTCGCCTCGAGCGCCGTGGGGGCGGCGCCGTGCCCCGAGGTACGGAGGAGAGTCCCGGATAGTTGAAGAAATCAGATATTCAACGCAAGATTACCGCTCGGTCACACCTCGACCACGGTCGGCACAATCATCGGGCGACGCCGGTAGGCGTCGTTCACCCAGCGGCCGACCGTGCGCCGCACGACCTGTTGCAGCTGGTGGGTGTCGGTGATGCCCTCCTCGGCCGACCGGTGCAGCGCGGCGGTCAGCAGCGGGATCACCGGGTTGAACGCCTCCGGGTCCTCGGAGAAACCTTTGGCCGAGATGCTCGGCTCACCGACCACCTTGCCGGTGACCGAGTCGATGACGACGGTGGCCGAGATGAATCCGCCGTCGCCGAGGATGCGCCGCTCGGTCAGCAGCGAGTCGCTGACATCGCCGACGGCCAGACCATCGACATAGACGTACTGGTTCTTCACCCGGCCGACGTGCCGGGCGTGGCCCTCGACCAGGTCGACCACGTCGCCGTCCTCGCAGAGCACCACCCGATCGGGCGCGACCCCGGACTCGATGCCGAGCTGGGCGTGGGCGCGCAGGTGCCGCCACTCGCCGTGCACGGGCATCAGGTTGCTCGGGCGTACGACGTTGAGCAGGAAGAGCAGCTCGCCGGCCGGGGCGTGGCCGGAGACGTGCACCTTGGCGGTCTCCTTGTGGATGACCGTGGCGCCGGCCCGGGCCAGCTGGTTGATCACCCGGTAGACCGAGGTCTCGTTGCCGGGGACCAGCGAACTGGCCAGCACGACGGTGTCGCCGGAGTCGATCGTGATGTGCCGGTGGTCGCCGGTGGACATCCGCCCGAGGGCGCTCATCGGCTCGCCCTGCGAACCGGTCGACATGAAGACGATCTCGTCGGGTGGCAGCGAGGTGGCCTCGTCCAGGCTGACCATCAGGCCGTCCGGGATGCGCAGCAGGCCCAGCTCCCGGGCGATACCCATGTTGCGGACCATCGAACGGCCGATCAGGGCGACCTTGCGGTCGTATTCGTACGCCGCGTCCAGCACCTGCTGCACGCGGTGCACGTGCGAGGCGAAGCTGGCCACGATGATCCGGCCGCGGGCCTTGCCGAAGATCGAGCCGAGCACCGGGCCGATGTCACGTTCCGGGCTCACGAAGCCGGGTACCTCGGCGTTCGTCGAGTCGGACAGCAACAGGTCGACACCTTCGGCGCCGAGCCGGGCGAAGCCGGCCAGGTCGGTGATCCGGCCGTCCAGCGGCACCTGGTCCATCTTGAAGTCGCCGGTGTGCAGCACCAGACCGGCCGGCGTGCGGATGGCCACGGCCAGCGCGTCCGGGATCGAGTGGTTCACCGCGAAGAACTCGCATTCGAACGGGCCGAGCCGTTCGACCCGACCCTCACGGACCGTCAACGTGTACGGCGCCAGCCGCCGCTCCGCCAGCTTCGCCTCGACGAGAGCGAGGGTGAATTCGGAGCCGACCAGCGGAATGTCCGGCTTGTTGGCGAGCAGGTAGGGAACCGCGCCGATGTGGTCCTCGTGACCGTGGGTCAGCACGATCGCCTGTACGTCCTCGAGCCGTTCGAGGATCGGGGTGAAGTCGGGCAGGATCAGGTCGACCCCGGGCTGCTCGACGTCGGGGAAGAGTACCCCGCAGTCGACGATCAGCAGCTTGCCGTCGAACTCGAAGACCGTCATGTTCCGGCCGATAGCGCCGAGACCGCCCAGGGGGATGACCCGGAGCGCGCCCTCGGGCAGTGGTGGTGGTGGATCGAGCTGCTGGTGCGCCTGGCTCACGCAGTGTCCTTTGCGATGGTGTCGAGGGTCAGACCCGCCGCGGCGGCGTCCTCGATCAATTGGTGAGTCTCGGCTTCGGTGGCGTCGACCAGCGGGGACCGAACCGGGCCGGCGGGCAGCCCCATCCGGTTCAGGCCCGCCTTCACCAGGATCGAGCCCTGGGTGCGGAAGATCCCCGTGTAGATCGGCAACAACCGGCGGTGCAGGGCGAGCGCGCCGGCGACGTCGCCGCGCTCGAACGCTTCGATCAGCTCCTTCGTCGGGGCGCCCGCGAAGTGGGTCGACGTACCCACGATGCCGACCGCCCCGATGGCGAGCATCGGCAGGGTGGCCGCATCTTCGCCCGAGTAGTACGCCAGGTCGGTGCGGCGCAGCACGTCCGACGTGGCGGCCAGGTCACCCTTGGCGTCCTTGACGCCGACGATGTTCGGGTGCTCGGCCAGCCGGATCAGGGTCCCGGTGGCGATCGGCACGCCGGCCCGGTGCGGGATGTCGTAGAGCAACGCGGGCAGACCGGTCGCATCGGCCACCGCCCGGAAGTGCCGCAACAGCCCGGCCTGCGGGGGCTTGTTGTAGTACGGCGTGACGACGAGCAGGCCGTGGGCGCCCGCCTTCTCGGCGGCGCGGGCCAGCTCGATGGTGTGCGCGGTGTTGTTGGTGCCCACCCCGGCCACGATCCGGGCCCGGTCGCCGACCGCCTCGACGACAGCCCGGAGCAGCCCGTCCTTCTCCGCGTCGGTGGTCGTCGGGGACTCGCCGCCGGTGCCGCTGATCACCAGGGCGTCGTTGCGCTGCACGTCGACCAGATAGGTGGCCAGCTTCTGTGCGCCGTCCACGTCGAGCGAGCCGTCCGGGCGGAACGGGGTCACCATGGCGGTCAGCAGCCGTCCGAAGGGCCGCGCGGGGTCGTGCGTCATACCCCACAACTTATCTGACGGCGCTCAGGCGCACCGCGCGCCGGTGTGCGACCTACCCGCGGGTGTGCTCCACCACGCGATAGCGCGGCCCGCGAACGTCGCCGAGCCACTCCCCGACCTCGGCCGGCCACCCGGGGCCGAGCTCCGGAGCGAAGGTGTCACCGTCGACGGTCAGGTCGATCTCGGTGCGGACCACCAGGCCGGCGTACGG
>JAVHVY010000486.1:0-4663 GCA_032160305.1 Actinoplanes sp. | reverse complement strand
CTACGCGGACGACGACTACGGTCCACGCAGCACCCGCTGGCACGCGCAGTCACTGTCCAAAGGCGCCGCCGGTGTGGCCATCCTGCACGGCGTCCGAGCGCAGACCGGACACGCGGACTGGCAACCGGTGCGCAGCTGGCTGCGACACGCCACCGCCGACACCTTGAACAACGACACCGGAGCCGGCCTCTGGTTCGGTACGCCCGCCATCGCGCACGCGCTGACCACGGCCGCGCCGCACGCCAGCCCGGCGACAATTGACCGCCTGGACCGGGCCGTCGCCGACTTGGTACAGCGCCGACTGGCCGCCGCCCAGACGCGCCTCACCGCGCGCCGACGGCCTTCGCTGCCGGAGTTCGACCTCGTCCGCGGACTCACCGGCCTGGGCGCCCACCTGCTCACCCGACAGCCGACGGGCGACCTTCTCCGACGGGTGCTGGAATACCTAGTCCAGCTCACCGAACCGGTGGAGGCCGACGATGAAGTCGGGCGGCACGCGCCGGGCTGGTGGAGCGCCGACCCCGCCGATCCCGACAAGCCCGGTCCCGGCGGGCACGGCAACCTCGGCATGGCCCACGGCATCACCGGCCCGCTTGCGCTGCTCGCCCTAGCGATGCGCCACCAGATCACCGTGCCGGGGCACCGCGACGCGATCGACCGCATCTGCGCCTGGCTCGATCATTGGCGGCAGCCCGGTCCGGCTGGACCGTGGTGGCCAGAGAAGATCACCGCCGCCGAGCTGCACACCGGCAAAACCGCCGCCAGAGGGCCGGCCCGGCCATCCTGGTGCTACGGCACTCCCGGAGTGGCTCGCGCACAACAGCTCGCCGGCATCGCTGTCGGCGATCCGGCCCGGCAACAAGCCGCGGAAGACGCCATCGCCCGGTGCGTCGCCGACACCACGCAACTCGGCAGGATCGTCGACCCGGCGCTGTGCCACGGCTGGGCGGGACTCGCCGCCACCCTCTGGTACGCCGCTCGCGACGCCCACACCGTCGCGTTACCAGCGCAGGTACCACGCATTACGCGGCTCCTGATCCAGCACGCCAACGATCCCGCACCCGACCGATCCGGTCTCATCGGAAGCCGCGCCGGTATCGCCCTCACGCTGCACACCATCGCTACCGCCACAACGGCCCGCTGGGCGACCAGCCTACTGATCACCTAGGAGCGCCGTGAACCTCGAAACAGACCTCGATACTGGGCCGCCAACGCCCGCGGCCCCGGTAAGCCGGTGGCGTCAGCTCAACCTGACCTTCGCCGACTGGCAGACCGGCGAACAGTACGCCGCCACTCGGCTGGCCACCGCGTTACCCAGCGCCGAAAACGACGGCGCGATCACCGGCTTCTGGTTCGTCCGCAAAGGACACGCCTGGCGGATACGACTCCAGCCGGCCCGTCGGCTCCCCTCCTTCTACGCCGTGCTCGCCGCCATCACCGACGACGACCGTGTCCTGGGCGTGGCCGAACCCATCTACAGGCCGGAGCAATACGCCCTCGGCGGTGAGCAGGCCACCGACCTCGCCCACACCCTGTTCCACGCCGACAGCCGGCACATCCTCGGCCACCTCGCCGGCACCGGCGGCAGCCACCGGCGCGAGCTCGGGACGCTGCTCGCCACCCGCCTGATGCGCGCCGCCGGACTTGAGTTCTACGAACAGGGCGATGTCTGGCAGCACGTGGCGGCCCACCGGCATCAGCCGACCATGCCCGTACCGACCCCACCGCTGATTGCCGCCGTGCAGCGACTGATCACCGCCAGCGGGGACACACCGGCAAGTCCACTGCACGGCACTCCCGCATGGCCGGCGGCGCACGACGACGCCGGAACCCGACTCGGCCTACTCGACCGGGCGGGCATGCTGACCCGCGACCTTCGCGCGGTGCTTACCCACCATGTCCTGTTCCAGTTCAACCGCCTTGGCATCAGTGCCGCCGACACCTGGCTGCTGGCCGAGGCCGCCGTCCAGGTCACCTTCCACCAGCCAGCCGATAGCCGAACCGGCTACCAGCCCACCCGTCCCACCGACCGTAGGGTAAGCATAGTGAAAACGTCCCAAACCGGCCCCAGCTCCGCCGACGCCGCCGTGCTCCGTGACCAGCTCGTCACGCTGCTCAAGCAGCGCGGCCACATCCGATCCGCGAGTGTGGGGCAAGCGTTCGGCACCGTGCCGCGCGAGCAGTTCCTTCCCGGCGTCGACCTGGAGACGGTCTACAACCGCCGCCAGATCGTCACCAAACGCGACTCTCACGGCGCCGCGCTGTCCTCCGCGTCGAGCCCCAGCCTCGTGGCCGACATGCTCGAACAACTCGACGTGCGGCCCCGACAGCACGTCCTGGAGATCGGTGCCGCGACCGGCATCAACGCGGCGCTGCTCGCGGAGTTGACCGGTCCGGGCGGGACGGTCGTCAGCATCGAACTCGACGAGGACCTCGCCGACGGCGCTCGCGGCGGCCTCGCCCGCGCCGGTTACGACACCGTCGAGGTGATCTGCGGCGACGGCGCCCTCGGATATCCCGACGCCGCACCGTACGACCGGATCATCGTGACCGCCGGGGCCTGGGACATTTCCGCTGCATGGTGGGACCAGCTCACCGACGACGGCCGTATCGTCGTTCCCCTGCGCGTGCACGAAAGCGGCCTGACCCGCTGCTTTGCCTTCGACCGCACCGGCACCGCCCAACTGCTGAGCACCACGACCCCGCTGGTCTGCGGATTCGTTCCCATGCGCGGCACCGCCGAACACGCCGACCAGCATGTCCGCCTCGACACGGACGTGGTCCTCAAACTCGATACCGCCGACCATCCCGACCGGCAAGCCCTGAGCGCGGCGCTGACTCACCCCCAGCACACGCTATGGACCGGTATCGAGGTCGGCGATGCTGACCCCATCGGCCACCTCGACCTGTGGCTACTGGTCAACACCGACACACCGTTCGGCCGCCTCGGCGTCGGCGACACCGCCCGCACCAGCGGCCTGGTCACCCCCGCCTACCGATGGGCCGGCGCCGCCCTCTACCGCGGCGGCACCATCGCCTACCTCGCCTTCAACACCACCGGCAGCGACACCGAAGAACTCGGGGTCATCGCGCACGGCCCCGACGCCGACAAACTCGCCGCCGACCTAGCCAGCCTGCTCGACTGTTGGGACGCGGCCGGCCGCCCCAACCAGCCCACCGTCACCGCCCGCCGAGCCGGGACACGGCCGGCCGATCCCGGCGACCTCAGCCGACCCGATACCACCCTCACGATCGGGTTCTGACCCTGGATGCCGCCGGGGCAGCCCTCCTGCTAGCCCTGGCCACCCACGAACACCCGGCCACCCGCCGAGCGACGCCGCCGCCGACATCGGCTCTTCCGCGCTGCCCCCGGCACGCGGATGCTCGCCGCAGATGAGGACCCATGACTGTGCACACAGCCTTGACCGTCACGACCCGTTTCCCTCTCGTCGACCACAAACGCCCACCGGCGAAGCCGCTCGACGGACGGGTAGCGCGCCTCGTAGGGTTGGCCGAGAACGCCGTTCGCGACCAAGACTCCGACACGGCATCCATGGTGTTTAATGGCGCAGCCCTTGTCGCATCTGATTGCGGCGACGCGGAACTCGCCCGCTCCTGGTGCCACCGCCATGCGAGCCTCTACCTGCGCCGCGCTCCGCTGGACGGCCACGCCGCCCGATTCGCCCTCGAACCGATCGTCAACCTGGCCCGTCTGCGCATCCGAGCCGGCGACGGCGACGCCGCACACAGCCTGCTCACCGACCTATTCCAGGCGATCCACGGCCGCACCGCCACCGTTATCGACGGTATTGAGCTGCGCCCCGAGCACCTACCCGCGGACCCCGATCAGCGCGATCACATCCTCGAATGGCTGCGCGACGTGCTGCTCGCCGACGGGACCCGCGCGTACACCTCCGCCGGAAAGTGGGCCGATGCCTTAACGCATGTGCGCCGCTACAGCGGAATCGGCTCCACCCTGCGCGAGGGCCGACAGGTGGCGATCATCGCACTCGCCATGCGAGGCAACAACGCCACAGCTGCCGCCCTCCTCAACGAAGCCACCTTCGAGCATCCTTGGGAACAGGTCGTCCACGATCTCCTGCAGACATGGCATGCCCAAACCACCGGCGTTTGTCGGCCGGCGACTCACGAGGAACTGCTCGACCGGGCATTAGAAGTTCCTACGGGACCCGGACTCTCGGTCTTTCGTACCCGCCTCTGCCTCGCGGCCATCGACCTAATCCCCGACGTACCGCAAGCCGTGGCCAGGAATGCGATTAGCGTTCTAGTCCCCGACGTGCTCCGAAGCGAAGACGCCAACGCGGCACGCGACTTGCACCACCATTACGCGGCTGGCCCGGAACACCACGAGCGGCTCACGCGGTTGATCGCGGCGAGTGGGCTAGCCGTCGGGCAGGTACCCGAGAAGGCACGTGAATCCCTGACATCGGCACTCGAACTAGCCGAGAAGGCAATAGGCGCAACATCTGCTGGAACAAACCCACCGCCATGACCACGAGCCGATGGCTGACTAGATATGCACGTCACGCGCCGCGTTCCGGCGCAAGGTACGCGATCAAGATCGTTACGGCGACGGGCAGGACCTTCACATTCGGTTCGAGAAATCAGCCTCAGCATTCGTTTTGCACCCCTCCTGATGGAC
>JAVHVY010000474.1:0-5268 GCA_032160305.1 Actinoplanes sp. | reverse complement strand
TCGTAACCGCCCGACGGCGGAGGGCCGGGAGTCCGAGAGTGGGCGCGGCTTCGGCGGCATCGGGGACGCGCGGGCCTACACGCCGCGGGGCCGCACCGTGCGCGAGGGCGACCAGCGGACCCGGTCGCCGCGGGCTGGGCGTAACGCCGACCCGTTCCGGCCGGCGCTGCAGGTGCTCGACGGCGGCCAGCCGGGCAGCCAGAGCCGGGCCGATCAGGACGAGGCGCCGTCGCGGTCGCGCCGGCCAGAGCAGGGGCGTCGCGCCGAGCCCGAGATCGAGCCCGAGATCGAGCCCGACGAGGGGCGGGGTGCTGCGAGTGGGCGGGGCCGGCAGCGCGGCCGCGACGATCGGGCGGCCCGGGAACGCCCCGCCGAACGCGGGCAGAAGGGCCGGCCCGAGCGCAGCCCCCGAGGCCGCGCCGCCGAGCCCGATGAGGACGACTACTACGACGGCCGAGGCCGGATCCCGCGCAGCCGCTCCGACCGGCGCGACGAGGACGAGGAGGCTGGACGCCGGCGCACGGCCCGGTCCGGGGCGACCCGGACCACGGCCGGCGGCAGCCGCGTGCGGGCGACCGCGTCCGGACGGCGTACCGAATCGGTGGGTCGAAAGGCCGCGCCGCGCCGGGTAGCGGGCGGGCGGCCGGTCAAGGCCGCGCCGCCGCCGCGGCAGACCACCAAGCGGCCGCCGGTCGTCGCGGCCGAGCCGCCGAAGCTCGCCAACAGCACCCGCCGGCTGCGGCTCGGCACCGTGCTGGCGCTCGCTCTCTTCGTGACCATCGGCGTGCGGCTGGTCGTGATGCAGGTGGTCGAGTCGCCGGCTGAGGCGGCCAGCCTGCAGGAGGCGCGTAAGAACAGGCTGACCGAGATCGTCCTGCCGGCGGCCCGGGGCAGCATCCTGGACCGCGACGGCGCGGTTCTCGCGCACAGCGTCGAGGCCCGCTATATCTATGCCGACCCCGAACTCGTGCAGGACCCGGTCGCGGTGGCGGCGCAGCTGTCGCCGCTGCTCGGGATCGCGGCGTCCGAGCTGATCAAGGACATGACCAAGGGCAAGCGGCCCGGTGGCGGCGCGATCCGTTTCTCCTACCTGGCCCGCGGCGTCGACGTCGCGGTCGCCGACAAGATCGCGGCGATGAAGCTCAAGGGCATCCGGGAGGACCGCGACGAGCGGCGCGACATCCCGGGCGCCGACCTGGCCTCCAACCTGATCGGCTTCACCGGCGAGGAGCACACCGGCCTCGAAGGTCTCGAGGCCCGCTACGACGAGCTGCTGCGCGGCACCGACGGCGAACGGGTCTTCGAGACCGGCAACCCGAACGTCGACAACGGCGATCTGGCCAAGGAGATCCCGGGCGGGTTTCACCAGGAGACCCCGGCCCAGAACGGCACGTCGCTGGAGCTGACCATCGACCGGGACCTGCAATTCGAGGTGCAGCGGTTCCTGAGCGAGGACATGCAGCGAGTCAACGCCACCATCGGCGCCGCGGTGGTGCTGGACGCGCAGACCGGCGAGGTCCGGGCCCAGGCCAGCTATCCGGCGTACAACGCCGCCAAGCCGTTCGACTCGTCGCCGGCCGACCGGGACGACGTGGCGACCAGCGTGGTCGCCGACCCGGGTTCGACGCACAAGGCGTTCACGCTGGCCGCCGCTCTGCAGGAGGGCGTCATCACGCCGTCGTCGACCATCACGGTCGGGCCGGCGCTGAGCCGGGGCGGATACACCTTCGCCGACTCGCACCAGCAGAAGGCGGGCACCAAGCTCACCATCCCGGGCGTACTCGCCTACTCGTCGAACGTGGGCACCATCCTGATCGCCGACAAGCTCGGCAAGGACAGGCTGTACGCGTATCAGCAGAAGTTCGGGCTGGGCCAGGCGACGGACGAGGGCATGCCCGGCGAGGCGACCGGCCGGCTCCTGACCCCGGCCGAGTGGAGCGGCTCGGCCTCGGGTTCAGTGCCGATCGGGATGAGCGTGGACGCCACCCTGATGCAGATGGTGGCCGGCTACGCGACCATCGCCAACAACGGCACCTACATCCAGCCGCACCTGATCACGTCGACCATCGCGCCCGACGGCACGGTCAAGCCGGCGGCGGCTCCGGAGACGCACCGGGTCCTCTCGCCGGAGATCGCGCGGCAGATGCGGTCCATGATGGAGGCTGTCGTCGACGTCAAGGGCGCCACCGGCACGCAGGCGGCGGTCAACGGCTTCCGGGTCGCGGGCAAGACCGGAACCGGCAAGATGCTCACGGACGGTCGGTACACGACCCACAATGCGGGGTCATTCATCGGAATGGCGCCGGCGGACAATCCGCGCTTCGTCATCGGGGTCTTCGCCGACGTGCCCGACGGCACCGGTGGCGACGTCGCGGCGCCCGCGTTCAGCAAGATGATGTCCTTCGCGCTGCTGCACTACCGGGTGCCACCCTCGGCGACGAAGCCGCCGAGTTTCAAGATCTATCCGTAGTGACTGTGGCGTTGGCGGCCGGATGGTCGACACCGGGTAGGGTCTGACGCCGTGTCCGGCTTTCCCCGTCCTCAGACCATCTCGCCGTCCCGGCTGACCGCTCTCGCCGCTCTCGCGGGTGCCGCGTTGACCGGCCCGGCCGCCGCGCAGACCGGCCCGGATGCCGCGTTGACCGGCCCGGATGCCGCGTTGACCGGCCCGGGCGCCGCGGTCAGCGGCGTGACGCTCGCCAGCGGCGAGGTCCGGCCCGGTGATCTCTACGCGGCGCTGCCGGGGGCCAACCGGCACGGTGCCGACTACACCGAGGCCGCCGCGGCGGCGGGCGCGGTGGCCGTGCTGACCGACCCGGCGGGCCGCGAGCGGGCGGCCGCCGCCGGGTTGCCGGTCCTGGTGGTTGACGACCCGCGGGCGGTGCTGGGCGCGATCGCCGCGGCGGTCTACGGCGATCCGACCGCGTGGCTGACGGTGATCGGGATCACCGGCACGGCTGGCAAGACCTCGACCGCCTATCTGGTCGAGGCGGGGCTGCGGGCGGCCGGGATGACCACCGCGCTGATCGGCACGGTCGAGACCCGCCTGGGCGACCTGCGGATCGACAGCAAACGGACCACCCCGGAGGCCACCGACCTGCACGCGCTGCTGGCCGTGGCCGTGGAACGCGGCGTCACCGCGGTGGTCATGGAGGTGTCCAGTCATGCGCTGGCGATGGGCCGGGTCGGCGGGGTGCGCTTCGCGGTCGGCGGTTACACCAACTTCGGCTCCGACCACCTCGACTTCCACCGCGACGCCGACGACTACTTCGCGGCGAAGGCGAAACTCTTCGACGGCCGCTGCCGGCACGAGGTACTCAACCACGACGACACCGCGCTGATCCCGCTGGTCAAGGCGTCGACCATCAGCTACTCGGCGGCCGGGGATCCGGCCGCCACCTGGTATGCCACCCAGGTGCGGCCGGCGGCGTTCGGGCAGCGGTTCGCCGCGCACGGGCCGGGCGTCCGGGTCGAGGCCGGGGTGGCGCTGCCGGGAGAGCACAACGTCGCCAACGCGCTGCTCGCGCTCGCGTCGCTGGTCGCGGTGGGCGTCGACCCGACGGTGGCCGCCGACGGGATCGCGGCCTGCCCGGGTGTGCCAGGTCGGTTGGAACGGGTGACCGCGCCCGGCGAGGTGCTCGGCGTGGTCGACTACGCCCACAAGCCGGACGCGATCGTCGCCGCGCTGGCCGCGCTGCGGGAGCTGGCCACGGCCCGCGGCGGCGTGTTGATCGCGGTGATCGGCGCGGGCGGCGACCGGGACAAGGGCAAGCGGCCACTGATGGGCGCGGCGTCGGCCCGCGGCGCCGACGTGGTGATCATCACCGACGACAATCCGCGTACGGAAGATCCGGAATCGATCCGGGCGGCGGTGCGCGGGGGCGCCGAGCGGGCCACCGCCGCGGCGAAGATCATCGAGGTGGCCGGGCGGCGGGCCGCGATCGACGAGGCGGTGCGGCTGGCCGCCCCCGCGGACGTGGTGGCGGTGCTGGGCAAGGGACACGAAGGAGGTCAGGAGGTGGACGGCCAGGTGCTGCCGTTCGACGACCGGATCGAGCTGACCGCATCGCTGACCGCGAAGTCCGGCGGCGCCCGATGATCCCGATGACCCTGGCCGAGATCGCCGCGGCCACCGACGGCCGGCTCGTCAACGCCGACCCGGCCACGACCGTCACCGGCCCGGTCGAGTACGAGACCGGCGAACTCGTCCCCGGCGGGCTGTTCGTCGCCTTCGCGGGCGAGCGGGTGGACGGGCACGACTTCGCCGCCGCCGCGGTCGCCGCCGGGGCGGCCGGGGTGCTCGGCGCCAGGGACACCGGCCAGCCGGGCGTGGTCGTCGAGGATCAGCTGGTGGCGCTGGCCCGGCTGGCGCGGGTGGTCGTCGACCGGCTGCCGCGGTTGACGATCGTCGGGCTGACCGGGTCGTCCGGCAAGACCACGACCAAGGACTACGTCGGGCAGCTGCTGAGCCGGCTCGGCCCGACCGTCGCGCCGCCCGGCTCGCGCAACAACGAGCTGGGCCACCCCTGGGTGGTACTCAAGGCGACCGTCGAGACCCGCTTCCTGGTGGTCGAGCTGGGCGCCCGGGGGATCGGGCACATCCGGCGGCTGGCCGAGGTCGCTCCGCCGCGGATCGGCGTGGTGCTGAACATCGGTGCGGCGCACCTCGGCGAGTTCGGCTCGGTCGAGGGCACCGCGCTGGCCAAGGGCGAGCTGGTCGAGGCGCTACCCGAGGACGGGGTGGCGATCCTGAACGCCGACGACCCGCTGGTGGCGGCGATGGCGTCGCGGACCTCGGCGCGGGTGGTGACCTTCGGCGAGACGGAGTCGGCCGACGTGCGGGCCACCGGCGTGACGATCGACGCGCGGGGCCGCGCCGCGTACGCCATGAATGGTTGTGCCGTGCGGTTGACCGTCGCCGGGCGGCACCAGGTGAGCAACACGCTCGCCGCCGCGGCCGTGGCCCTGCAGCTCGGGATGCCGGCGGCCG
The DNA here is from genome assembly GCA_032160305.1 of Actinoplanes sp. Classification (GTDB taxonomy): domain Bacteria; phylum Actinomycetota; class Actinomycetes; order Mycobacteriales; family Micromonosporaceae; genus Actinoplanes. The sequence continues at coordinate 278 of JAVHVY010000474.1, read as the reverse complement.
AGGTCGCCGCCGCGCTGGGCGAGGTGGGCCTCGCCTCGGCCCGGCGGATGGACGTCTTCGAGCGTCCCGACGGGATCACCGTCATCGACGACTCCTACAATGCCAACCCGTCCTCGACCGCCGCCGCGCTGCACGCGCTCGCGGCGATGGGGCAGGGCCGGCGCACGGTCGCGGTGCTCGGCTACATGGCCGAGCTGGGCGATTTCGAACGCTCCGGGCACGTCGAGGTCGGCCGGCTCGCGGCCGAACTCGGGGTGGACCGGCTGATCGCGGTGGCC
>JAVHVY010000450.1:0-13223 GCA_032160305.1 Actinoplanes sp. | reverse complement strand
CCGCTGGCAGTATCACCGGACTTCGGCGTCCAGGCAGGCGTCGCGCACGCCTAGACCCAGACAACTTATGATCTTGAATGAGCTTGGTCAACACGCAGGCGACCTGCACACATTAATCCTCAGGCATCCATGGGCGTCCACCGTGGTTACTGGTGATTGTCACTCAGTTAGTCACTCCGTTGTGCCGTCATACCCAGGTTCGGAAGTTGCAGTAGCTCCCCGAGCGTCGAAGCCAGCCTCTCCGAATCTGCTCGGTCTCTTACCGCGATAGCGGTGAGCCGAGGGTCGAGTACCTGGAACGGTCCTACATCGATTTCATCAGATACCAGCAGAATTTTATCTACGGGCGGCATCCGCTCCAACTGCTTGCGGAAAGAGTTCCTGGCGGGAGCTCGCCGCTTAACAACAATCAGTACGCGTTCGCTTGCGTCAGCCGTTTCGATCACAAAGTCGAAGAGATGATGCCATCGCCCACTGCGCTCAACGCGCTGATCGTGGAAGCGCGCAGCAAGGTCATTGAATGATCTGGCACGGATCTGGCACAAAGAGAAAGGCCCGGACCGCGGTCCGGGCTGTTTCTCCTGGTGGAGCCGAGGTTACGGCATAAGAACCAAAAGATCATGGCGGCCGGGCCTGACATGGAGCTTCCCCCTTGCTGGTGAGCGCCAGGCTCCCGCTTCTGCCGCGTAGTCGATGTCGGTATTTGGATGCCGTCGACGAGGCACCCGGTGGCAACGCTAGCCCGGATCGAAAGCGCACGCTTCGGACCCGGGGGGATGCTTTGCGTACCCCGGCAGCCCGCCCACCTCTGTCCTGCGAGTTGGTGAAGGAGTGTTGGTGTCGGTGATGGGTCGGCCACCTGCGACCCGGCGGGCCTGGCCTGCTCGCCGACCTCGGCACACCGGCGATCACCGGCACCCGCAGGCCATCCGGTGGAGCGCTGACCGACGTCCAACGCGCCTGCAACGAGGCGATCAACAGTGCGCGCGCCGCCGCCGAACGGGCCATCGCGCACCTGACCTACCTGGAAGATCCTCGTCACCGGCTGGCGCGGACGCCCGTTCGAGTCCCCCAAAGTTTCTTCTACGCACCGTGACCGGCCTGAAGATCTACCCGATATGGGTGAACCATTCTGAATAGCGCTCCATCTATCCAATCGGGAGGCTCGTCTGGGGCAGAAACAGCGTGACGTTTGGCCGAGAGGTTATCCCGTGAGGCTGAGAAGCCCGTCTGCAATGTCGTCACGGATCAGGTGCTCGCGCTCGATGGGGTCGAGCCAGCTTGCGGTTGATCCTCCGATCTCTTTCGCGACCCAGAGAACGTCATCAACTACCTCGGCTACTGAGTGGATGTGTGTGATCACGGCGACGAGTTTGTCCGTGCCGGCTTCTTGGCGTAGCACGCTGAGCGCCGTCGTGAGGTTGTCGGCGTCGAGGGTGTCGAAGCCTTCGTCGAGGAAGAGGGCGCCCAGCCGGCCGCCGCCTCGGGCGTACATCTCGACGAGAGCGAGTGACAGGGCGAGCGAGCCGAGGAAGGTCTCTCCGCCGGAGAGGGTTCTCGGACTGCGGGCGATTTGGCTGCGGCGGGCTGCGACCTGAAAGTCCTCGGTGAATCCGAATTGACCGCCGGACAGTCGACCGAAGATGTCGCTGGCGGTACCGAGCAGTGCGTTGGTGCGTTGGCTGATGAGGTACTTGAGGAACTTGGCGTCGGTGAGGTGTGCCCGCAGTTCTGCCAGAGCTGCGAGTCGTAGTCGGGCGGGGACCAGGGCCTCATCAAGTCGTGTCGCCTGCGGAATCTCAGCTTCAGCTCCAGACTGTTCTCGGCGGGCGCTGGTGGCCTGGGTGCGCCACCAGGCGCCTGCCTCGGCGAGTGCGTCCAGGCTGTTCGGCTTGGTCAAATCATCGGCTGCAGAGGTATGGGCCTGTCGCGCGGGGACGGCGAGGCTGCCGGTGTGACTGGCCAGTCCGCCTGCTTGTGCGTGGCCAGTCTGGGCAACGGCCAGTTCTTTTGCCAGGTGGCCAGCGATGCGCGTGACGGTCGCGGCTTGGGCGCGCAGCTCGGTGCTGGCCCCGTCGAGCGCGCGGTCTGCACTGGCGGTCAGGTCGGCGAGATAGGTCCAGGCAGTGTCGGGGTTGAGCTGCTGTTGAGGGGCATCTGGTGATGGGAGCTGTCTCGGCTGGAGCAGTGCCGAGATGTTCTGGATGGCGAGGGTAACGGGATTCAGGGTTTGCAGCAGAGTCTGGATCTGGTTGGTGATTTCCTCGGTGCGGCGGTTGGCAAGTCCGAGCCGCCGTTGGCCGATCTGTTCAATCGCGGTATTGGCGTGGTCGCGCTTGTTCACCTGCTCATCGATCTGCTCTCTGCGGACCGCGAGGATCTCCAATGCCTTGGCGATCTGTGCTTGGTCTGGCAGCGCGGTTGCCGGTTCAGGTCGCGCTGCGTTCAGGGAAGGTGGCAGAGCTTGGAGCGTTGCTCGAAGCCGTTGTTCGGCTTCGTTCCGGTGGCGTTGGTCGTCTTTGAGGCGTTGGCGATCACGGTGAAGGGTCTTCTGGTTCTGGCGCAGCATTTTGCCTGCGGTTTCGAGTGCGTGTGCTGCGGTGCTGGCCGCTTCCGCGTCTGTGCGGGCGGTCGCCTGCAGGGTTGCGACGACTCCGTCGGGTCCAGCCATCAACCGTTTGATCGTGGCTCGTCTGATGTTGCGGCGGCGGTCGCCGTCGCCGTCGATGATTGTGGCAACGGCGGCTGCGAGCTGATCGTCGAGGGTGCCGGTGTCAAGTCGGGGTTCGATTGACTCGGATGTTGCTGTTGGCGAGCCGACTATCTGGGTCCGGGCGGTGGCTATGTCCCGCTTGAGCCGCTCGGCCGCCTCACGCAGGTCTGCGGCCAGGTCCGTGGCGTGCTGGCGCTCTGACTGGGCAGTGCTGATGTCTGCCGCGTGCTTTCGTTCGGCTTCTCGGGCCTGCTCGGCTGCATCGGTGTTGGCCTGCGTGGCATCGGCAAGCCGGAGGGGATCCGCGGGTGCCGGCGGGGTGTAGTGGTCGGGTAGTTCACGGACGCAGACAGGGCACTGGTCGCCGCTGTGCAGATGCGCTCCGGCTGACGCCGCCCATTCGGTGCGCTGCAGCCGAGCCAGGTCTGCTGCAGCAGCCTCCGCGCGGTGGCGTGCCTTGCTGAGGTTGCTGACGGCGTCCGGCAGTTGTGCTTCGGTCTGTTCCGCGCGGGCGCGAACCTGCCGTTCGGCGGTCGCGGCGCTGGCTACGGCCGCAGCGGCATCGAGTGCCAGAGTGATGTGTTCCCGAATCGCGCTGACCGCGGTGCTGGCCTGTTCTGCTCGCGGCCTGGCCTGCTCGGCGGTGAGGGCGAGTTCGCTGACGCGCGCGGTATCGCCGCCGATTTGCTGTTCGGCGGCGGCAAGCCGGGTTACTTCTGCAGCGAGTCGTTGTTCCTCGGAGACCAGCAGGCGATCGGTGTCCGTAAGGTCGGTGAGTTGTTGTGGCACAGCGACGAGCCGAGCGTGAGCGGCGGCGAGGCTCTCCGGGGTGTCGCCTGATGTAGCTGCCTGCTGGAGCGCCTCAATGGCTACCGCGAGGCCGGTCCGAGCCTCAGCCTCACGGGCGTCCAGGCCGCGGGCAGCTTCGGTGAGTTCGGCCTCGGTGGCGTCCAGTTTGTCGAGGCGGCGGGTGGCTGCGGCCAGAGCAGTCCGGGTGGTGGTCTTCAGCGGCTCGGCTGCGCTCTGCAGCGCCTGCCTGCGGTCCTGGGCTTTGCGTAGTTCGTCTTGCTGACGGCGGAGTTCTTCGAGAGTGCTGGACAGGCTCTCGGCCATGGTGGTGGCGGTCTCGGCTTGGCGGCGGGCGGTCTCGGCTGCTCCGGCGGGATCGTCTCTCAATCGGGCTCGGGCCAGCTCCGCTTCGTGGACGAGTTGGGTCAGCGCCTCGGATCGTGCGGCTGCCCGGTCACGGACGGTTTCGAGAAGGTCGACCTCGAACAGCCCTTTGAGGAGTTTGGTGCGGGCGGAGCCGGTGGCGTGCAGGAGTTCCGCGAACTTGCCTTGTGGCAGCAGCACCGAGGCCTTGAACGCTTCGTAGCGTAGGCCAAGCATGGCGGTGATGGCCTTGTCGACGGGCCGGGCGTTGTCGATGGCCTCGGCGGTGTCGAGGTTCTGCAGCAGATGACTGCTCGGCTTACTGTTGGCGTGGTAGGCGCGGCGTACGCGCCAGGACTGCCCGTTGTGGGTGAACGTGAGGTCGACGGTCATGGTGGGGCTGGAGTCGGCGATCAGCTCGCGGACGTCCCGGTCGCTCCACGAGCAACTGCCGTAGAGCGCGACGCATAGCGCTTCCAGGATGGTCGACTTGCCGGCACCGGTGTCGCCGAGGATGCCGACCAGCGTCTTGCCGGTGAAGTCGATGGGCGGGCCGTCGTTGGGGTAGCTGCGCAGACCGGTGAAGCTCAGTTGTAGCGGTCTCACGGGTGCTCCTTCGCGGCGACCGCGGTGCGCGGCTCGTGTGGTGGCTCGCCGGATTGCGCGGGGTCGCTCGCCGGATGGCGCAGGACGTCGCCAAGCAGCTTTTCCTCCGGCAGGACGCTGTTGCCGGCATGTGCGTCGGCCAGGATGGCGGCAAAGGTGAACAGGACGTGGTCGGCGACCGCGTTGCGCGTACCGACAGCCTCCAAGTAGTCGCGAAACAGGTCGGGAAGGTCGCGTTCTTCGCGGACGGCGTTGTCGCGACTGAGGATGGTGATAGCGGTCCCGGCGCACCGGGGCTCGACAGCCGCGATGGTGACGTCCGGAAGCGCGGCGGCCACGGTCTCGGCGAGACGCGGATCCGGGACGGGGATGTCCACGATGACCTTGACGATGGCATCGCCCACAACGGCGGCTTGCTGGACGATCTGATCCAGGGTTCCGTCGAGCTCGACGAGTCGTCGACCAGCGCGAAGCGGGACAACCTCCACCCTGGCGGTCCCGGACGGAGACGCATCCACAACCACCACGCTCTTGTCTTCGCCGGCCTCGCCGAAGTCCAATTGCAGCGGACTGCCGGCGTAGCGGGCGGCGAAGCCGGCACGGGTGACCTGTTGGGGCCGGTGAATGTGGCCCAGGGCGGCGTAGGCGACCGGAGGCATGGTGAGGGCGTCGACGGCGTAGCTGTCGTTGGTCTCCGAGGGCCGTTCGGTGCTGGCCAACAGAGCGCCATCGAGGTAGAGGTGCGCGGTGAAGATCAGCACGTCAGCGTCATGTCGATAACCGTGACGCAGGCTCTGGCCGAGATCTGCCTGAATCTTGCGCAGATGCGCGGCGTAGTGGCCTGTCGTGACGGCCGCGGTGCTGGCGTGGGCGATGACGCGGTTGGCGTGCACGAACGGCAGCGCGGCCAGCCTGATCCGTTCGGTGCCGCCGCGTGCCGGGTAGTCCAGGATGTGGCCACGGCCGGCCGGGCCGGCCTCATCGACGAAGGTGATGCGATGGGTGGCTGCTGCGGTGGTGTCGGTGTCGAGTCCGTTGGCCACGAGGTTGAATAGCTGTAGCAGCATGGGAGAGTCGTGGTTGCCGGCCAGGACCGCGACGGGCGCGACTTTGGCGAGGCCCTGAAGCGCGCGCATGCCGCGGACCATGTCGGGCACCGTGGGCCGGACGCCGTCGAAGAGATCTCCGGAGTGCACGATGAGATCCGGTTGGGCGTCGTGGGCGATGGCGATGATCTCGGCCAGGACCGCGTCGAAGTCGCGGTCCCGGCGGTGGCGGCCCACGGCGGTCTTGCCGAGGTGCCAATCGGACGTGTGCAGCAACCTCAAGGGGGAAGCTCCGTTCGCGGTCGGAGTCATCGGGCACGTTCGGGTGTCGCCGGCGCGACGCGCCGGCGACATGAGGTGAGGAGTGGCGGGGCTGGCCTTACGCGGCGATGGTGAAGGCGTGCACGTAGCCCAGGCCGGGCCCAAGATCCTCGTAGAGCAGGGTGGGCGCCACCCGATTCCAGCGGTGTCCGGTGAGGAATGCTAGACCCCCTGGGCCGGCCTGGAAGAGATGGACCCGCGCGGCGGGTCGCCGTTCTAGTTCGCCGCGGACCGCATTGCGTAGTTCCTGGGCGAGCGTGACGCCGTGGCCAGGACCGGTCACGGCCTGGTCGTGGGGTCCCTCGGCGGGGCGCAGGGTGAGCAGTCCACGGACCGGGGTGCCGGTTTGGCGCAGGTGGCGCGCTACGGCCTCGGTCGGGTCGATCGTGATGGCGATCGCGATCGCGAGGTCGTCGCCCTGGTCGAGCGGCAGGTAGTCGGACCGAAGTGGCTCGGTGTGGGTCCGTGGCGCTGTGCTCGACCACATGGTGCCGTGCCGGGCGTAGTGCACGTTGATCCCGGTGACCTGGGCGAGCCGGGCGCCGACCGCGAAGAACGTGCCGAGGCGCATGGCTCCGCGGACCAGGACGTCGCGGTGTCCGCTGGCGCGCAGCTGGCTCGTGGCGGCGTCCAGCTCGGTGCTCATCTGGTGCCAGGCTTCGGGGTTCTTCGGGCTGCGGCGTACCGCAGGCTCGTCGCCGTCGTAGAGGTCGACCCAGTCCAGGGCGACGGTGGCGTCGTCGGGGTGCGGGTCGCGGTCGATCGCCTGGAGGAGCAGGACGGCTCGGGGTTCGGCGATCCGCAGTCCGAGCGCCTCGACTTCGTCGGCGAGTTCACCGACAGGCAGGACCCGGCGGCCCTGCCGCACCCATTCGGCCACGGTTGCGGTGCCCAGCCGCAGCGCCGTTTCGTCGGCGCGCAAGCCGGCCGCGAGCATGAGCGCTTCGGCGCGTTCCCGCTCTGCAGAGACGGTCCGGCCGGTGCGGAACACCAGGTGCTCAAGCATCGCGAGCAGGTCATCGCGGTCGACCTGTAGATGCGCTGCCCACTCGGTCACCAGCTTGCCCGCTCCGGACCGTAAGGGGGCGAGCCGCGCTGCCGGGAGGAGAAGATCGCTACGGCCGTCGCAGAGTCTCAGCAGTTCGTCGCTCGGGTCGATCGCACGGTTGGTGACCAGCTCCATGGCCGGCGCGACCGGGCCGGCGCCCAAGAAGGTCCAGCTGGCGTAGAACTTCTCCAGTAGAGAGGTGCCGTTGTTCTGCCGGGTGAGTAGGTAGCCGGTGTTGATGGGGCCTTCGGCGCGGACGGCGTACTTCAGCTGGCTGTACCGGTGGGGTGGGGCGGCGTGGCGTTGTACGACGTCGTCGACGTTGCCGGCGCCATCGACCTCGATCTCCAGCTGTGTGACCGTGCTACCGGGTAGCAGGGCACGCAGGACGCAGCACCAGGTGACCAAGTCTTGGTAGTGGTCACCGGCGCGGCGTACGGCGGTGCGTGAGGGCGGTCCCGCCGCCGGGGCTGGGAGCACGGTCATCGGGTTCCTCGCGGATGTCGTCGGACTAAGGTGGAAGGGGTCTACCAGGGGCGGGGCATGCGCCAGCCGAACAGCTTGCGCCACTCCTCGACCGCGGCGCGTTCGTGGCCGTCGTCTTCGAGACGGATCGCGGTCTCCGCGATCGCGAGCGCCTCCCGCAAGGCGGTAGCGGCCTGCTGCTTCTCGGCGCTGGTCATGGAGCTGTTGACGTCCGGGCCGAGGCCGGCCGGGTCGGGCCACACGTCGGTGATGCGGTCCGCGGCGCTGGCCAGGAACCAGCGCATCTCGTCCTGGTAGCGGCCGAACGGTTCCTTGACCAGGTCCAGCGCCATCACTTCCAGCAGGAACGAGGGCCGTACCGGTTTGCCGGCTTCCCGGTTGTAGCCCTTGACCATCTTCACGAACGGGATCCACTTGCCGTCGCAGGCGGCGTTCTTGGCGGTCGCCTTGGCCGCGTGCACGGTGGGGTCGGTGCCCACCCACTGCCCGCTGATCCGGTCGGGGATGACGTACCCGCCGCCGTCGCGGTCGAAGGCGGGCACGATGTCGAAGGAGACGATCTCCTCCTCGGTGTCGAACTCGATGGTGCACGAGCGGCGCCCGATGGTGACCGTGGTGTACTTCTTCTTCAGGATGTCGGCGATCCGCTGCAGGGCCTGATCCGGTGTGAGGTCGCGCAGGTCCGCGTCGGCCCCGGTGGAGTCGATGACGAAGAAGATGTCGACGTCTTTGAGTTTTTTGGTCTTGGTCTCGCGCTTGTAGCTGCCGGTGAGGAAGTGCCGCACGACCTGCAGGTGGGCGCAGACATGGTCGCGGATCTCGTTGTGGCGGCGACTGGCCAGCTGCTCCTCGGCCTTGGTGATCTCCAGCGTGCGCTTGAGTTTGGCGAACGCGTCGTCGACGTAGCCCATGGTGAACGTGCCTCTCTTTCGGGGAAGGTGGCCCGTGACCGGGCCGAAGGGTTAGGTGCGCAGGTAGAACCGGGCCGACGCACTGGCGTGCGGCGCACCGGCCAGGGTGCCGAAGGTGTAGCCGCTCACGCCCGCGGTGGAGGCCCTGCTGGTGGTCGACCAGCCCGGCATCGACGTGTGCGCGGACCGGAAGGTGCACACCAGCCGGTAGGTGGTGCCGGCCGGTACGGCAGCCAGCTTGGCCCGGTATCGGGCCAGCGCGGCCCGGGAGTTGACGAACTCGGCCTGCTGTTGGCCGCCGCCGGTGTAGTCGAGGGGGAACTCGGCGACCAGGACGATGGTCCCGTTCGGCGCGGTGCATTCCAGCACCACGCTGTCCAGCGACTCCTCATGGATCCACTGGTTGATGGCGGTCTCGTTGGTGGCGAACGTGGCATAGTGGCGGGTTAAGCCCAGGCCCAGGTGCGCGAGGATGTCCCCGATAGAGCCGAGCACCACATCGGTCAGGTAGGTCGCCGTGTGCGTACGGGTATACAGCGTGGAGTAGGTGGCGGTGCTCACGAGGCGCCGCCGAGCCGCTGCGCGACCGCCGCGAGGTCGATCGCCGAGTCGTACCCGTGCGCCGCCGCCGACCGTTCGATCTCGGCGGGGGCGGGCTCGGCGCTGAGGTGCTCCACCCGCTCGGCCAGCTCCCGCACGAGCGGCGCGAGCGGATCCGGCGTCGGCAGATATACCGTCCATCCGGTCGCGCTCGCACCGCCGGGCGCCGGGTCGAGCTTTTCGTCCATCGTGATCGCCGCCGCGCCGCTGACCGTACGGATCGCCAGGTGCACCGGCGCGGCGACCACGACCAGGTCGTGGCGCTCCAGGTGCCCGCCGGCCACCAGTTGCCGGCCAAGGCCGGCGGCCGTGTCGAAGACCGCCTCGACCGCGTCGCGGGAGATCACCGCGGACCGGTCGAGGGTGTCGGCGACCAGCGTGCCGATGGTCGCCCAGGCGTCCGTCGCCGGCCGGACCGGAGAGCTCGCGATCGTCCTACGCCGCAACACAGTCGTCCGCCAATCCCTCGGCCGTCGCGGCGGCGCCTGCCGAGACGAGATCCGCCATTGTCAGCGCCGACGGGTCCAGGACCGTTTCGGTCCGGCGGGCCAACGCCTCGGTGACGACCTTGCGGATGCGCCGCCCGTCCAGGCCGGTCAGCGCGGTCGCGACCCGCTCCACGCCGACGTCCTCGGCCAAGCGTGCAATCCCCGGGTAGGCGGCCCCGAACTCGGACAGTACGTACCGGAGGATCTGCGTGATTGCCTCCGTCGAGGGCAGCGGCACCTCGATCGCCGCGTCGGCCCGGGAACGGAACGCCTCGTCGAGGCTGCTCACGAAGTTCGACGTCGCCACCGTGATCACGTGCGGGTGCTCCAGCGTCAGCCGGTCCATCGCCGTTAGCACCGCGTCGGTGGCCCGGTGGACGTCCGCCGGATTAGCCGACAGCGAGGCCGCGCTGCGCGCCACCGCCATCGACTCCACCTCATCGAGCAGCACCACGGTCGGCATGCCGTCATCGGCGAGCAGCGGCACGTGTTCGACGAGCAGCTCGGTCACCCGCTGCTGCGACTGGCCATGCTCGGCGCTCATCAACCCGTGCGGGTCGATCTCGATCAGCCGCACCCGCCCGCCGGACACCATGCCGGCCAACTGAACGGCCACACCACGGCCCAGGGTCGTCTTGCCCGTGCCGGGCGGCCCATACATCAGCACCAAACCGTGCAAAGCGGTCACCGTGAACGGGAGGTCCCGCCGCAACCGCAAGCCCAGCAAGACCTGCCGCAGCAGCCGCTCCTTCACCGCCTCCGCCGCGACGATCGACTCCCACATACCCTCGTACCGGGCATCCGGCAGCACCACCTCGGCCAGCACACAGTCCGCGACCTTCATCGGACCACCTCCAATCGTAGATCAAGAGTTCGGAGTAGTTGAACCGAGGAGCGACATTAGGCGACCCGGCCAGCCAATGTCAACTTCCGACACGTTAGAGTTCAACGATGGCGGACACAGGATCTGATGGAGCGGCACTCGGCGTACGTATGCGGGCATATCGGGCAGACAAGGGTCTGACCCAGACCGAGCTCGCGACCGCGGCCGGATTGTCGAAGACGTACATCTCCGAGTTGGAAAGCGGGGCCGGACGACGACCGTCCGGCAATGTGCTGTTACGCATCGCAGACGCCCTCGGCGTCACGATCGCCGACATCCTCGGCCGCAGCGTCACCCCCGCCGCCAGCGACGAACTTCCCGAAGGACTCGCGGCCTTCGCGGCCGATCACCAGTTGCCGGAGGCGGACGTCACGATGCTCGCCTCCATCCGCTTCCGCAACGAACAACCCCGAACCGCACGCAGGTGGCAGCACATCTACGACGCCATCCGAACCAGCCGCGTACTCGACGAAGGCCGGTAGCGTGTCCCTCCACCGCGACACCGTCATCGCTCAGTTCCTCCGCCAGCACGGGGGCGACGACCCCGAGGCGGTGATCCGCAGGCTCTGCGAAGAACTCCTCGACGAGGCTGGCGCCGACATCCCCGTCGACATGCGCATGCTTGCCTCGTTCCGCGACGTCGCCGAGATCGAAGTCGTCAGCCAAAAAGAAGCAGGATGCATCTTTTTCGACGGCTCCCGTCTCATCATGCGGATACGCGCAGAAGATCGAAAAGAACGTCGCCGATTCACTATCGGCCACGAAATAAATCACACGTTCTTCCCTGGCTTCCGCGAACAACGACGTTCTCGCGCCGACCCAACCATTGGCCAGTACGATCGAAGCGACACCGAAGAGTATCTATGCGACGTGGGCGCAGCCGAACTCCTCCTACCACGCCAAGCAGTACTCGAACGCCTCCCAGCCGAAATTGACCTTGACGTTGTCATAGATACGGCAGAAACCTTCCACGCCGCTGTCGAGGCCACCGCCCTTCGTGTAGCCGCCCTCAGCGCTACACCCACCGCAGTAGTCATTCTGGAACCCGGATGGCGCAAGGCCGAAGAAAAAGAGATGCGCCAGCGTGGCCTCTACACGGGCCTCCTCGGCCACGAGCCACCGCCCATCCCGAAGAAGCTACGCGTACGGTGGGCGGTCAGTCGGTACGGAATGCCAACTATTCCGACCAGAAAGTCAGTAGCCGACGACACTCCGCTCGCAAACATTCTCGAAACGCACGCAACCGACTACCAAGGCTTCACCGGACTAGTGGAAGACAAGGTCATCGTTTCAGCACGACACATGCCCTACCGGCGAGACGGAAAACTCGTCCAACGAGTCATCGCCATGCTACGCAAATGAGCCAGGCGGAGAACGTCGTACCTACCGTTGGGCCGCCACGAGCTTTCCGGACAGGGGATCTATTAAGATCTTCTTCCAGAAAGTGAGGAACTTGTGCCTGAGAAACGTCGGAGCTATTCCCCGGAATACCGCACTGAGGCCGTGAAGCGGGTGATCGAGTCGTCGCTGCCCGTGGCGAAGGTTGCGCGGGAACTCGGTTTGCTGGAGGGGACGCTCGGCAACTGGGTCGCTGCCTATCGGCGCGATCACGCCGGCGAGGAGCCGCAACTAACTCTTGACGAGCGAGCCCGGCTTCGTGAGACGGAACGCGAACTGCGGGAAGTCAAGATGGAGAACGAGTTCCTAAAAAAATGTGCCTCGTACTTCGCCCAGCGCCAGCCGTAAGCGAGAAGTACGAGTTTATGGAGTCCCTCACGACCCGTGACGGGAAGTACGAGTTCACGGTGTCATTCATGTGCGTACAGTTGCTCGTTTCCAGGTCAGGTTTCTACGAATGGAGAGATCGGGGGAAATCGGCGACTGCTCAACGTCGAGCCGATATCAGCGCTGTCGTCGAGTTGTCGTTTGCCGAGTCCGAGGAGACGTACGGGTACCGGCGCGTGCATGCCGAACTCGTCAGGTGGGGCGTGGACTGCGGCCCCGAGCTCGTCCGGTCGATCATGCGTGAGCTGGGCCTGGTGCCCTGTCAGCCGCAGCCCTGGCGGCACAGCCTCACCAGTGCCGACGCCGGCGCGGGTCCCATTCCTGATCTGGTGAATCGGAACTTCACCGCCGAAATGCCGGGCGCGAAGATGGTCGGCGATATCACGTACATTCCGACATGGGAGGGGTGGCTCTTTCTCGCGACCGTCATCGATTGTCACACGAAGGCCATTATCGGGTGGGCGATGGATGACAACTACAAGACACCGCTCATCGCCGCCGCCATCACGATGGCGGCACAGAATTGCGCGTTGCCTGCCGATGCGATCTTTCATTCCGACCGCGGGAGCAACTACACATCGCAGGAGTTCGCCGAGACGTTGCGAGGTTTGCAGATCCGGCAGTCCGTCGGCCGGACCGGAATTTGTTACGACAATGCGATGGCTGAATCGTTCAACGCTGCCCTGAAGGTTGAACGCGTGCATCGAACAGCCTATCCCACCCGAAAAAGAGCCCGTACAGATATTGCGGAGTACATCGAATCTCGATATAATTCCAAAAGGCTCCACTCCGGGTTGGGATACCGGACTCCCCACGAAGCCCGCGATGAGTACCTGGACCGACAGTCAGCTGCCTAAACAGCCATTAATTGACTGTCCGGAAAATCCGCGGCAGCCCACGTGGACAATGCGGCCGTTCTTGTTTACGGGAGGGCGTAAGGATGACGGGGCTAGGACACGCCCACTCGGGATACGAGTACCAAGATCTCGTGACTGCGCTCTGCGGTGTCGATCTGATCCTCAGGCGTGTCCCGAATATCCACGTCGACAGGAAGCTATTCGACGGTGACAGGTTCGACGACCTCGCCTTCGTTGACAGCGCTGGTCGTCGCATCCCAGGGCTATTGCGTAGTCGGGTTGTTCCTGGTCACGGTCGGTTTTCTGGTGGTCACGGCGTCGATTAGG
>JAVHVY010000443.1:0-33198 GCA_032160305.1 Actinoplanes sp. | reverse complement strand
AAGCGGCTCCCGGCGTCAAACTGTCAGACGGCCTCTCCTGCGCCAGAGACACACGACGTCGGCGAGCGACCACGCTCAGATTTTCCCGCATGCGCGGCGTCTCGACGAGACCCTTGAACTGTCAGCGGACGTCGCGCAACTTCTGGGCCGCCGTCTCCGGGACGATGTCGTTGACGAAGGCGCCCATGGCCGACTCGGATCCGGCCAGGTATTTCAGCTTGTCCGCCGCGCGCCGGATGCTGAACACCTGCAGGTGCAGGTAGCCCAGCTCGCGGCCCGCGCCGACCACGGCTTGGTTCCAGGCGGAGATGTACGGCATCGGCTTGCCGAAGAGCGCGTCGAAGCGGCGCAGCACGTCCAGGTAGAGCGGCCCGAAGCAGTCGCGCTCCTCTGTGCTCAGCGCGGGGATGTCCAGCACCTGGCGGTGCGGCGCGATCTGCACCTCGAACGGCCAGCGCGAAGCCGCCGGGACGTAGGCGGTCCAGTGCTCGTTGGAGGTCACGACCCGGATGCCGGCCTTCTGCTCGGCGGCCAGCACGTCGGCGTACAGGTTGCGGCCACCGGTGCGTTGCGCGTGCTGGCGCGATGCCGTGAGCAGCGACTGGGTGCGCGGCGGGAGCACCGGGTAGGCGTAGATCTGCCCGTGCGGGTGGCTGAGCGTCACACCGATCTCGATGCCCCGGTTCTCGAAGGGGAAGACCTGGGCGACGCCGGTGATCGCCGACATCTCGGTGGTCCGGTCGGCCAGCGCGTCGATCACGGTCCGGACCCGCTCCAGACTCAGCGCCCCGAACGAGCTGTTGTGGTCGCTGGTGAAGCAGACGACCTCGCACCGGCCGATCCCCGATCGGACCGGCACCAGGTCGGTCAGCTCGGTGATCTCGTCCGGCTTCACCCGGTCGGAGAACGAGGGAAACTGGTTTTCGAAGACCACCACGTCGTAGTCCGGCGCCGGGATCTCGCTGGAGAAGTCCGGCGTGGACGGACACAGCGGACACTTGTCGCTGGGCGGCAGGAACGTGCGGGTCTGCCGGTGCGCGGCGACCGCCACCCACTCGTCGACCAGCGGGTCGTAGCGCAGCTGGGAGGTCGGCGGCGGGGGTGGCAGCTGGCGCAGGTCGCGATAGCCGGCCCGGTCGGCGTCGGGGTGCTCGTTGAAGTAGATCAGCTCGCGACCGTCCGAGAGCCGGATGGCTTCGCGTTTTTCGATGGTCACTGAGCGGACACCACCATGAGTTCGTCGACCTGTTCGGCGAGGAGGGCGCGGGCCGTCTCGTCCAGTGAGTCGTCGGTGATCACGACGTCGGCGCGATCGAGCGGCACGATCGAGGAGATGCCGACCGTTCCCCATTTGGTGTGGTCGGCCAGGACGACGAGCCGTTCCGCGGCCTCGACCAGCGCGCGGTTGACGTCGGCCTCCATCAGATTGGGGGTGGTGTAGCCGGCGCGTTCGCTCATGCCGTGTACGCCGAGGAAGAGCATGTCCAAATGCAACCGGCCGATCGCGGCGACGGCGACGGGGCCGACGAGCGCGTCGGACGGGGTCCGGGTGCCGCCGGTCAGCACGACTGTCTGATCCGGGCGCCCGGCCCGGTAGAAGATGTCGGCGACCGGGATCGAGTTGGTGACCACGGTCAGGGAGGGCACGTCGACCAGGCGCTGGGCCAGGCCGGCGGTGGTCGTGCCGGCCGAGAGCGCGATGGCGTCGCCGGGGGAGACCAGGGTGGCGGCCCGCATCGCCATGGCGGCCTTCTCGGCGCGCTGGCGGACCGACTTGGCCGCGAAGCCCGGCTCGTGGGCCGAGCCCGGGCTGACGGTGGTCGCCCCGCCGTGCACCTTCGCCAAGAGGCCGCGATCGGCCAGGGACTCGAGGTCGCGGCGGATGGTCATGTCGGAGACGCCGTATTCGGACGCCAGTTCACTGACCCGGACTCCGCCGGCCGCTCGGACCCGGTCCAGGATCGC
The DNA here is from genome assembly GCA_032160305.1 of Actinoplanes sp. Taxonomy (GTDB): domain Bacteria; phylum Actinomycetota; class Actinomycetes; order Mycobacteriales; family Micromonosporaceae; genus Actinoplanes. The sequence goes on along the minus strand of JAVHVY010000443.1, from coordinate 31,233 downwards.
TGCCTGACGCTGCTGTGCCAGCATCAGCACCCCTCCACGCTAGGAATGGGCAACCGCACTATTTCGAACACGTGCGAACACTACCTGGTGATCGGGTGTGCGCAAAAGAGTGACCTTTACCGCTGACAATGTTTAGATGCCGCGGCCCCGCTTGTGCAGAGCGGAGAGAACGTTCTCTATCTTGACAGCTCCGGTCATAGCGGCCAGGGCGAGGGCCGTCCGCGGCTCCTTCCAGTTGGCCCGGACGGCCTCCTTGCTGAACTGCCAGGCCTGGCCGCGGTTGCCGGTCGCCGCCGACCAGCAGGCGAGCTGGCCGTAGACGCGGGCCGCGCCCGGCCTGCACCCGGCGATCTCCGGATGGCGTTGCATCATCCAGCGCAGCGACGAGATCTTGGTGCTGTATTCGTAGGCGTAGTGCGAGGAACGGCCCCACAGTACCCGGACCAGCGGCTCGTCCAGGTGCACGATCGGGGCCAGCCGGGCCGCCCGGAGCAGCAGGTCCCAGTCCTCGTTCTGGCTGCCCGGCGCGTCCTCGGCGACCAATCCGACCGGGCCTGGGGTCAGGGCGGCGCGGCGGACCAGGAACGTCGACGAGTGCAGCATGGCCATCCGGGAGCGGGCCAGTTCGTCGACGGTGACCCGGCTCAGGCCGGCCAGCCGGGCGGTGGTCCGGCCGTCGTACTCGACCTCGATCGCGCACGTCGCGAAGTCGCTCTCCGGCTCGGCCAGCAGCGCCGAGACCTGGCGGCGCAGTTTGTCCGGCGACCACCGGTCGTCGTCGTCGCAGAAGGCCACCAGTTCGGTGTCCAGGGCCAGCACGCCGGTGTTGCGCGCCCCGGCCAGCCCGGACGTTCGCCAGTTGGTCAGCACCAGCACCGGGACACCGTCGGTCTCGGCGAGCAACGGGTCCGGCTCGGTCTGGTCGTAGACCACGACCACGGTGATCTCGCCCGGGTAGTGCTGGGCGCGGATCGCGGCGAGGGCTTTGCGGACCAGCTGTGGACGGTTGCGGGTCGGGACGACCACGCCGACGGACGGCCAGTTCATGACGCCTCCTGGGAGTTCGCGGGATTGAGCGGGTAGCCGTAGGCGCGCAGCATCGGTGCGCACACCGCCCCGACGAGGCGGCGCTGCGCGCTGGGCAGAGCGCGGATCCAGGCGTCGTCCCGGCGCAGCGGCAACCGGCCGACGGTGAAGCGCATCGGATTGCCGGCCGCGCTGTGCCCGACCCTCAGGTCCGCGTGTTCCGGGCGTAGGAAGTCGAGGTCGGCGGCCGTGGTGCCGAGGCCGGCGAAGTCGGCGAGCCGCAGCAGCGCTGCCCGCGGGTCGGTGAACAACTCCTCGTAGCGGATCCGCCGGACCGGGACGCCGCGCCGGGCCAGCAGCCCGAAGGCGGCGTTGTGGGCGTTCCACAGCAGCGCCGAACGCCCCGGGGAGTAGCGGGTCATCTCCTCGGCGTGGTCGCTCTCCGGCCGGACCACGGTCTTGGTCCACGAGTACGCGACCCCGCGGGCGTCCCGGACCACGTGCACGACCCGCAGGTCGAGGTCGCGGGCGTGGCGCAGCACGTGCGCGAGGGCACTGTGCTTCGAGGAGTCGACGACGACCTGCGCGCCGGCCACGTCGGCGGCGGCGCGGTAGACGCGGGCGTAGAAGTCGGCGTATTCGCGTACCGCGAGGGTGGCCGCGCCGGCGGCGAGGCGGGGGATGTGCCGGGTCCGCTCCACCGCGTCGCGCAGGGCGTGCACCCGGGCGACGTCCACCGTGCCCCAACCGCCGAACGCCCGTTCGCCGACCCGTTTCCAGAAGGTGCAGGCGGAGAACCGGGCTCCGCAGCCGCAGCGCTCGTCATCGACGAGGTCGCGTTGCCACAGATGGACGATCTCGCCGAGGGCGACCACGCCGGGTAGTTCACCGAGGAGACGCTCGACGAGTGTTGTTCCGCTTCGTCCTAATCCACCCAGATAAAGAACCCGTGCCACTTTGCTCCGCCTTCGATCGTTTCGCTCATATAACGAGTGAAACGGTGGGAAGGAGGCGTCCGGCAGTGACGGTTGACGGGTTCGAGCGGGTACGGCTCGATGGAGCGGGGATCGACCGGATCACCGAGGGGGAGGTCGTGGCGGTGGTGCGCGAGGCGCTGGCGAGCGGCCGCGGTGGCTGGATCATGACCCCGAACGTGGACATCCTGCGCCGGTCCCGCCGGGGCGCACAGTACCGTCAGCTCCTGGAGAGCGCCGACCTCGTGGTCGCCGACGGTATGCCGCTGGTCTGGGCGAGCCGGCTCGGCGGCCAGCCGGTGCCGGAACGGGTGGCCGGCAGCAGCCTGATCTGGTCACTCTCGGCCGGACTGGGTCACGACCGCGGGTCGGTCTTCGTGATCGGTGGCACGCCCGCGTCCCGGGGTGTCGCGGACGGCGCAGCCCGGGCCGCGCAACGCCTGGCCGAGCGCAGCCCCGGCCTGCGGATCGCCGGTGCGCGGTGCCCCCCGCTCGGCTTCGACGAAGACCCGCAGGCGTGCGCCGAACTGTGCGCCGAGGTCGCTGCCACCCGTCCGGACCTGGTCTTCGTCGGCCTGGGCTTCCCGAAGCAGGAGGCGCTCATCGCCCGGTTGCGGCGCTACCTGCCCGGTGCCTGGTTCGTCGGTTGCGGCGCGGCGGTCAACTTCGTGGCCGGCGACCTCGGGCGGGCGCCGCGCTGGATGCAGCGCACCGGCCTGGAGTGGGCGCACCGGCTCGGCGCGGAGCCCCGCCGGCTGGCCGGCCGGTACCTGCGGCACGACGCCCCGTACGCGATGAAACTGCTCGCCGGAGCCGCCACCCGACGCTAACCGTACGCCCGTACTGTTTTGCGGTACGGATTTCCCGCATGAAGGCGGACAAGCCGGCCGAATTGCGGCTGGTCACTGCGGGCTGGTCACTGCGCGCTGGTCACTGCGCGCTGGTCACTGCGGGCTGGTCACTGCGGGCTGGTCACTGCGGGTTGAAGTACTTGTCCCTCGCCAGGTCCGCGAAGGCCTTGAACGCCGGAGCGTCCCCGGCCAGCTGGAACTGCTGCTTGGGCCCGTTGCCGGCCGGATCCGACTCGAAGTAGGCAATCGCCTTGATCTGCGAGTTCGCCTTGAACGTGCGGGCCGCGTCGGCGAGCCAGGCCGCCCGCGCGGCCGAACCCCACGCCTTCGCCACCCCGAACTCGCCGATGATGATCGGCTTCGGATGCTGCGCGGCCCATTGCAGGAACGGACCCATCAGCTGCCCGATCGGCTGGTAGACGCCGCCGGCGTAGACGTCGACGCAGGTCCAGTCGACCTGGTCGTCCCCGGGGTAGAAGCCGGCCGCTTCGCCCCGCTGGAAGCCCTCGGCGGTGGGGCAGAAGACCCAGGAGACGTTGCTGACCTTCAGCTGGGTGAAGATCGCCCGGACGTGCCGCCAGGCGGTGACGTAGTCGGCGCCGGACCACATCTCGGCGCGCAGGTTGGGCCGGTCCATCTCCCAACGCATCCGCAGCAGCACCGGGGCACCGACCCGCTTGATCGCCAGCGCCTGCCGCCGGATCAGCGCGTCGTGCATCCCCGAGGCGATCGACCGGTTGTCGCCGGTGGCCCAGCTGACCATCAGGGTCGCGCCCTGGGCCAGGAACGCGCGGTCCGAGCGGGTGCCGACCAGCTGGTCGAAGCGGCGGTAGGTGTTCAGAATGGGCAGCCGGCGGCCGAGCTCGCGTTCGAGACCGTCGACCGCCTCGATCCGGCCGACATGGGTCAGCCGCTCCGGCTTGATCCACGCGCCGACATAGGCCCCGGCGGCCGGCGCCTTGAACGGGCCGGAGTCGTACGGGCCCGGGTTGACGGCGACGGCCGGCGGGCTGTCGGTCAGCCGCGGGGCGGCGGTCGGACCGGGCTCGGCCCGGCGATGGGCGGAACAGCCGGCGAGCGCGAGCAGCAGCACGCCGAGCAGGACGATGAGGCGACGCATGACCATCTACTTCCGCCGGGCGGTGTAGAGCACGTTCACCGCGTAACCGCCGCTGCCGGGGAGCGCCCGGGCGGCCGCGTCGGCCGCGCGGGCCACCGCGCTGCCGTGCAAGGACTGGGTCAGCATGGAGAAGCCCTGGCGTTCGGTGATCGCGAAGCCGTGCCGGTCCAGCAACTCGGCGACCTGCTCGTGGGAGAGCTCGGCGAACCAGCGTTCGCCCGAGTGCCGGCGGGCCCGCAGATGCCGCAGCGAGCGGGCGTTGCCGTGGTTCTCGACCACCAGGATGCCGTCCGCCGGCTCCTCCAACACTTTCGCGGCGAAGGCCAGCGCCCGGTCCCGCACGCCGTCGTCCACGTTGAGCAGCAGCCGGAACATGGTCACGATCGCCGGGATGCCGCCGTCCGCCGGCTCCGGCACCGGGCCGTCCACCGGCACGGGATGCCAGCGGGCCAGCGAGCCGACCTCGGCCGCCTTGCGCATCATCGCGGCCGACGTGTCGTAGCCGTGCGCCGCGCGGACCAGCCCGTGCAGGGTCCGGATCGCCCGCCCGGTACCACAGGCGAAATCGTGCTGCACCGGCCTCGTCCCGCCGAACTCCCGGCGTACGAGCTTGCGCAGGTAGGCCTGCTGGCGCTCGTTGATCCGGGTGGCGTAGCTGTCCGGCGCGTAGGTGACGTGCTCGTACTTCTCGACGGCCCCCGCATGGCGGAAGACCTCGGGGTAATCGGACATGACTGCTCCTCAGGCGGTTCGCTTCCGACGGATCTTGAAGGCGGCCAGGGCGAGCGGGCGCCGCAGCAGCCAGGCGCCGCCGGCATAGCAAGGCAGGGCCAAGCCGGCCGTGATCCCCAGGCCGGCCACGCCGCTGCCGGCGAGCGCGGTCACGATCGGCGGGAGTACGCCGAAACAGCCCACGGCGAGCAGCGCGGCCGAGCAGGTGCCGGCGCCGAACGGATGCAGCCGGGCGACCCGGCCGACCTGGACCAACGGCAGCAGATTGTTGGCGACCATCGCGCAGGCCAGCCCGATCGCCGCGCCCAGCGCCCCGAGCCGGGGGATCAGCAGTACGTCCAGGCCGACCGTGACGCCGAGTGCGATCAGCACGTTGACGAGATTCCAGGACGTCCGGCCGGCCATCGCCAGCACCATGTCGACCATGCCGCAGCCGGTGGCGACCAGCATCGCGCCGGCCAGCACCACGACCACCGGTGCGCCGGAGCGGTACCCGCCGCCGAACACGCCCAGGTAGAGCGGCGCGAACTGGCCCACCAGCAGGATGATCGGCCAGCTGACCAGCACCAGCCAGCCGGTCGCCGTGCGGTAGAGGCGGTTGGCGGTGGCCCGGTCGCCGGTGGCCAGCGCTTCGGCCAGCCGCGGCTGCACCGACTGCGAGATGCCCTGATTCGCGAACTGGATCAGCACCACGAACCGGCCCGCCACGGCGTAGACGGCGGCCGGGGCGAGCCCGCCCAGTGCGGCGACCAGCAGCACGTCGACCCGTTGCAGGGCGAGCTGGGCGACGCTGGCCACGGCGCGGGGGCCGGTGAAGCGCCAGAAGTCCCGGCTCAGCCGGCGGCGTTCGACCCGGCGGGTACGCGGGCCGGCCGGCCGGTTGAGGCGGTAGATCGTGCGCAGCGACAGCGCGGCGAGCACGGTCACCGGCAGGTAGGGCGCCGCCCAGGCGAACGCGAACAGCGGCAGCGAACCAGCTCCGCCGACCGATAGTCCAGGCCTGGGTCGAGGCACGGTCGTCCACATGGTGGCGATCCCGGCCGCGCCGACCAGGACCAGTTGCAGAACGCTGCGCAGCACCCGGTCGTAGAGGACGGTCGGGCGCATCGCGCGGTAGCCGCGGGTCCCGGTCAGCAGCGCGTCGGTCATCGCCTGCAACGGCATGAACAGGGCGAGCATCCGCAGCCCGGCGGCGTGCTCGCCGATCACGTGCGGCGAGCCGGCGGCGGTGATCCGGGCGATCGCGGGCGCGCCCAGCCACATCGCCACCGCCAGCGTCACCGACAGCAGCAGCACCGGGGTCAGCGCGGTCCGTAGGCACGCGCCGAGCAGCTGGCCGCGGCCGGTGGCCCGCAGCCGCGCCGGCCAGTAGACCAGCCCGGTCTGGGTGCCAAGCTTCGCCAGCCCGCCACCGAGCACGAACGCGGCGGTCGCGGCGAAGAACGCCCCGGCCTGCTCGGCGCCCAGCGCCCGGGCGACCACCCAGGTAACGGCGACCCCGCACCCGCCGGCCACGGCGGAACCGGCGATCCCGGCCACCCCGCCCCGGGCCACCCCACGGGCGCCGGCCGGGCGCGGGCGGGCGAGGACGGGTGCGGTCACTGACGGCGCCAGAGCGGCATCCGGCCGAGCCAGGGCCGCAGTGCCTCGTCGTGCGGTCCGAAGTGCGCGGTCAGGTCGCGCCGGACGGCCGGATCCATCTCGGCCGCCCGGGGCCGCGCGTTGTGCCGGTCGAACGGCGGCCGGCCCAGGTCCAGCGGCAGGCCGAGGAACGTCAACACCTCGTCGTACACCACTTCGGGTTCGGTGAAGAACCGCTCGCTCTCCACCACGTGGATCCGGTCGCGGCCGACGGGCGCGGCCAGCCCGGTCAGATAGCGGGCGTACTCGCCGCGGGCCCGGTAGCCGTGGTGCTGATGACTGAAGCTGTAATACCCGGGATCGGCGGCGAGCCGGTCCTCCTGGCGGTGCAGCCGGTCCGCTTCCAGGGCCAGCGCCGAGCCGAAGCTCCGCTGCGTCTCGAACTCCCGGGCCACCTCGTGCGCGTGCTGCGAGTACGCGCGCTCGACCGGGTCGCGGACCAGCACCACCAGCTTCGCCCCGGGCAGATCCGCGGCGATCCGGGCGGCCGCCTGCGGGTGGTACAGGTAGTACGGACTGGACTCGAAGGTCTGCGCCGGCACCCCGTAGCGGGCCCGGATCTTCTCGCCGCGGCCGCGCAACGGGAAATGTCCCTTGTACCAGCCCATCCCGCGGGCGTAGTCGATGTCGAAGTAGTGCACGCCCTTGTGCAGCACGGCCTTCAGCACCACCGGGTGGGCGGCCAGGGCGCGGTAGAGCGACGTCGTGCCGCAGCGCTGGCCGCCGCAGATCAGGAACGACGGCGTCATCCGGGCGGGCGCGGTCAGCCGGCCGTACGAGCGGGAGCCGAGGTGCACGAACCGCTTGACCGGGACCGGAACGTTACGAACGGGCACGGTCGGTCAGCTCCTCGACGCGACGGATCAGGACCGGCAGCAGCCAGGTGCCGAGCACGCCCAACCGGGCGCCCGCCTCGGCCTGGCGGTCGGTCAGGTAACGGGTGGCGAGATCGATCAGGTAGAGCAGGGCCGTCAGTTCGCGCGCCTCCGGCGGCACCGCGAACGGCTGCAGCAGCGTTCCGGCCCGGCGTACGGTCGCCTCCACCGCCTGGGTCGCGTCGCCGCTGAGCTGGATGCACCGCTGCAACTCGTGGTGCACGGCGTCGAAGCCGGTCGGCACGTGCCGGGCGAAGCGCTCCCAGTCCCAGACCAGCAGGGCGTCGGTCAGGTTCGCCATGTTCCAGGGCGCCCAGTCGCCGTGCCAGGAGCCGAACCGCAGGACCTGCCGCCCGGCGTACTCGCCGAGCTGCTCGGCGGCGGCGGCCAGCTGGGCGCCCTCGGCGTGGTCGCCGACGGAGGCCAGCCGGGCCCGCAGCTCGGCCCAGTAGACGCTGCCGGTCAGCGTTCCGTGGGTGTATCCGAGGCAGCCGGCGATGTCCAGCATCGCCGCCGCCAGCCGGCCCGCGGTCAGCGGCGCCCGGGGCAGCCAGACCGGCAGTGCCGACTGGATCAGCACCTCAAGCCCGCGCCACTGCCCGCAGTGCAGCACCCGCGGAACGGTCAGCTTGGTCAGCCCGGCCCCGCTCAGGCCGGTGAGCGCGCTGGTCTCGGCCCGGACCAGGCTCCGGGTCAGCGGCCGGGTGCCGAGCTTGCCGAAGCCGAAGGTCTCGCCCTCCGGGCTGATCAGCTGCAGGACCGGCTTACGGTTGGCGCGGGCCGGTCCGATGTGGATGCTGACCGCCAGGTCCCGGCCGAGCGCCGCGCGCAGATGCCCGTCGATGCTCTGCGCGACCGGCCCGGTGATCATGATCCGGTCGCGCAGCAGCAGGCCGGCGGCGCCGGACCGGATGGCGGCCACCACCGCGTCCCGCTTCAGCCGGGCCGAACGCGACTGCGGTTCGGCGTAACGGCGCACCGCGGCGGCGGCGACCTTGCGCGACCCGGCCGGCACCAGCAGCCGGGGTCTGCGGGCGTCCGGCACGACCAGGTACTCGACGATTCGTTGGCCGGCGCGGTCGGCGGTCGAGCACGGCGCCGGGTAGAGCAGGTCGAGCACCTCGGTCAGGTACTGCGTCCGTAGGGCCGTGTCGCCGACGGTCAGCGCGGCGGGTGCGGTCTTCACCGGACTCATCCGTTGTCCCCCTCGGATTCGTTGCGCCAGAGCAGCGCGAAGGCCAGGAACATGAACGCCAAGGGGGTGACCAGGGAGTTGTACCAGAGCATCGCGGAGAAGGACGTGGCGATCGCGGCGCCGGCGGCGATCCCGATCGGCGAGCGGTCCCGCCGGAAACGCCACAGCCCGTAGCCGAAGAACCCGAGATAGCCGATGGTGCCGACGGCGCCGTGCGAGTACAGCAACTGCCACAGCTGGCCGTTGCCGCCGATGGTGAAGTTGCCGCAGTGCTCGCAGCCGGCGCGCTCCCCGACGGCGATCGAGTTGCGGCCGCCGATGGTGTTGCGGGTGCCGCCGTAGCCGATGACCGGCGAGGATTCGAAACCGTCGACGGCGCGTTCGATCAGGAAGGACCGCACGCCGTTGGACTTGCCGTTGTCGAGCCGGGCGTTGACCGTGTCCCCGAGCGGGCTCGCCACCAGGGCGACCAGGAGTGCGCCGGCGGCCACCGTGCATGCGCCGAAGATCCACAGCCGGCCCATCAGCGCGTAGCGCAGCGCGACGTAGCCGGTCAGCAGTCCCAGCCCGATCCACAGCCCGCGGTTCAGCGAGGTGACCGCCGGGACGACCGACGCGAGCAGGCACAGCGCGGCGAGGAGTTTGGTCCGGCGCCGGGTGCCCGCGCTGAACGCGGCCACCACCAGCCAGCCGGCGAGCAGGCAGAAGTTGTTGCCCCAGGTGTTCGTGTAACCCCACGGCGCGGCCGGGCGCGGTTTCGCCGCGCCGACCAGGTCCATGATCTGCGCCGCGTACGGATGCACCAGCGACTGCACGAAGCCCTTGTCGCGGATCTGGTGCGGCAGGAGCCACTCGACCGGCGAGGTGAACGCGAAACGCCCTGCCACCATCCCGAGCAGCCCACCGGCGACGGTGACCACGAAGAGCCAGCCGAGCAGCCGGACCAGCCGGCGCCGGGACAACTCCGTGGCGCTCAGGTTGCCGGTGTAGACCAGCAGCACGGTCAGCGCCAGATACATGGCCAGCTTGTAGACCACGGCGACCAGCCGCGTGCCGGCGTGCTCTGCGACGGTGCCGGGCGGGTCCACCCCCAGCACCCCGATGCTGACCACCACGGCCGTCAGGAAGACCAGCCACCAACCGAAGCCGGGCGGCAGGCGTACCGGCCGTCCCGCCAACCGGCAGCGCAGCAGGAGCAGCACCATCGGAGCGGCGACGATCGGGAAGATCAGCACGCCCAGGCCGAGCGCCCACCACAGCGGATACAGCGCCAGCAGCAAGGTCACCGGCCAGTCGGGCAGCGTCCGGCGCCGGGCCGCGTGACCGTCCCACGTCGCGGCGGCGCGGGCCGCCCGGGTCGCCGCGCGGCCGCCGACGACGGCCCGCGTCACCGTTCGTCGCTCTTGCTGTCGTCCGGGCTCTCATGCCGGCCGGCGGTCAGCTCGATCACCGCGGTGTCGTCGACGCCGCCGCGCCGGGGGCGGACCTTCGACGTCGTGCCGGTCGGGAAGCGCATCGGCTGGGTGCGTTCGATCTCCAGCACCGCGGTCTCGTCCATGGCCGGAACGGGCCGGCGTGCCTCCCGGCGCTCCGCCGACGGGCTCAACGTGACGACCGGCTGGTTGCCGTCCTCGACCTGCAGCGGCCCGAGCCTGGGCAGCACCACCGCGCCGAGCAGTTTCGTGTCGACCCGTTCCAGCTGGTCGGCCGCGTCCAGCAGGGCCGGGCGGCGGGCCCGCCGCAGCTCGACCGCGAGGATCGCGGCGTCGGCGAGGCTGGCCAGGCTCTGCGCGTCGGCGCTGCTGCTCGTCGACGGGGCGTCGATGACGACGAATCCGCCCTGCCGGCGCAACGCCTCCACGGTGTCGCGCAGGCGCTGCGACTGCATCAGCCCGGCCGCGGTGGCGGTGCCGCCAGTGGTGATCACCCGTAGCGACGGGATCCGCGGGGTGCGCTGCAGTACGCGGCTCAGGCCGATCCGGCCGGAGAGCAGGTCGGACAGGCCGGGCATCGCCGCGACCCCGAGCATCCGGGCCAGCGGGGCCGCGTCCTGCACGGAGTCCGGCAGGTGCGCGCCGATCAGCACGACCTCGTTGCCGGTCCGGGCCAGGGCCGCCGCCAGGTTGACCGCCACCAGGGTGGTCGCCGGTCCACGGGTGGCCCCGGTCACCACGATCACCTGGTCCGTCGGTTCCAGCTGGGCCAGCACCTCGTTACGCAGTCGGTTGAAGATCCGGCCCCCCGGCCCGTACGGCTGGAGCACGTCCTCGAAATGCGGCGTGGTCCGCTCGTCCAAGCTGGCCAGAACCGGGACCCGGGCCCGGTCCCGGACGTCGGCGGCGGTACGCAACCGGCGGTCGAGCTTCTCCCGGATGACGGTCAGCAGCAGCCCGAGCAGCAGGCCCGCCATCCCGCCGGTGGCCAGGTCGAGCATCGGGTTCGGGCTGGTCGGGGTATCCGGCAGGCGGGCGTCGCTGATGATCGTGCCGGCGGTGATCGTGGTGGTGGTCAGCTCGTTCAGTTTGCTGCTGAAGAAGTTGACCTGGCTCTGCTGGTTGTTGCGCAGGCTGTCCAGGTTGGCGCGTTCCGAGCTACCGACCCGGGCCGCGGCGACCCGGGTGTTGATCGCGGTCAGGCCGCCGGTCAGCTGGTGCAGCTTCGCGTTCAGCGCTTTGGTCCGGGCGTTCAGCGAGCCCTGGGCGGTGGCCTCGCGGTTGCGCAGGTACGCCTCGGCGAAGGCGTGCGATCCCGCCTGGGCGCCCGTGGCCGTGTCCGCCTGGAAGGTGACCATCAGCACGGTGGTGTTCGCCGGTACCACGACGGTGACGCTCTTGGCCAGGTCGATCGGGTTGTCCGGGCTGCGCAGCAGGGTGGCGGCGGTGACCGAGACCGCGCCGGACTGCACCAACTGGGCCTCGGTGTCGAGGTTGATCGTGGCGTTGGTCCGGCCACCGGAGGCGTTGGCGTCCTGCCCGACCGCCTGGACCAGCACCGAGGTGGACGACTCGTAGACCTTCGGCAGCTGGTGGGTGACGGCTACTCCCGCGCCCAGGCCGGCGCCGGTGGCGACCAGCAGCACCCACCAGTGCCGGCGCAGCACGCCCAGGTAGTGCGAGAGGTCGGCGGACACCGGGCGCGGCTCTTCCATCGGTACGACGGCCCTTCCCAGGCGAGTGAGTTACTTACCAATCGGGCGTTTCGCCCCCGTGGGGTAAACGGCCCGGTTGCCGCGACGTAACTGCTTCACTACCTGAGAAACGCATCGAACCCGGTTCAGGCCAGCTTGGGCTCCACCCAGCCGTTCTCGACGAGGTAACCGAGGGTCACCTCGATCGCCGCACTGACCGGCATCGTGCTGGTGTCGATGACGAGTTCCGCGTCGGCGGGCTCCTCGTACGGGTCGTCGATGCCGGTCATGCCGCGCAGCTGGCCGGCCCGGGCGCGCGCGTAGAGGCCCTTGCGGTCGCGCTGCTCGCACACCTCCAGCGGGGTCGCCACGTGTACGAGCACGAATCCGGCGCCCGCCTCGACGGCCATCGCCCGGACGGCCGCGCGGGCGTCCGCGTACGGGGCGATCGGGCAGGCGATCGACATCCCGCGATGCCGGGCCACCTCGGCGGCCACCCAGCCGATCCGGCGCACGTTGCGGTCCCGGTCGGCCCGGCTGAAGCCCAGCCCGGCGGACAGTTCGCGGCGCACGACGTCGCCGTCCAGCAAGGTGATGGTCCGTTCGCCGCTCTCCCGCAGGGAGTCGGCCAGCCCGCGCGCGATGGTCGACTTGCCGGAGCCGGAGAAGCCGGTGAAGAAGACGACCAGCCCGCGGAACCGGCGCGGCGGGCGTACCCGGGTCAGTTCCTTGGCCACCGCCGGCGGGGTGTGCCATTCGGGTAGCGGGAAACCCCGGTCGAGCAGGTCGTCGATCTCGATGGGGGTCATCGCCAGCCGCCGGTTGCGGGGCGGGATGTCGTCGCGCCAGCGCCACTGCCCGTCTCGGTTGTCGTAGGCCAGCTCGCGGGGCACGAGCACCCGCAGGCCGCCGCCGGAGAGCATGTCACCGGTGGACAGCACGTGGGTCACCCCGTACGCGGTGGCCACTCTGGCTCGAAGCAGCGCGTCGCGCATCTCGTCGCCGCGCGGCAGCAGCGGGACCGCGACGACGGTGGCGGGGGGCATCCGGTCGCGGGCCGCGAAGACGGCCCGGACCAGCGCCTCCGGCGGCAGGCCGTCGGGGCCGGGGCCGCTCACCGGAATGATGATCAGCAGGTGCGCGGCCAGGGTGCGGGCGGCGTGCGCGATCTGCGCGAGCTGCGGGCGGTGCAACGGCCGGTCGGCGATCACGCCGAGCACCCGGCCGGGCGGCAGCAGGGAGCGGACCTCCTGCGGCGTACGCCGGAGCCGTTGGAACGGTCCGTGCCCGCCGTCGCCGAGTCGCTGGACGGCACCGCCGAGCCCGGACAGGCCGTCGCTGGTCGGCCAGGCGTCGGTGACCTCGATGGCCGCGACAGGCGCACCTTCCGGATCGGTCAGCACGACCGTGCGGTGGATCGGATCGGCGAGGTCGAGTGTGGCCGCCATCTCCGCCGGAACCTCGAGGGTGACCGCCACCGGCCATGCGGTGCCGTCGGCGAGCCGGCCCCGGCGTCGCAGGGCGGTCAGGTCGGCCCGGGTGAGAAATCCGGTCAGCGGCGCGTAGGCACCCGAGAGCAACAGCTCGAGGTCCGCCAGCTCGTGCGGGCGCGGCGTGTACGACGGTGCGTCACGCAGCACGTCCTCAGGCAGCATCGAACCGTTGTCCACCGTGACATCCCCCTGGAGAAGACAGAGGGACAGTTTCGCAGCAGGCTCCCGGCGGGTCGAGCGGGGCTCCTCGTCCCGGCCGATCGTGACCCCCGCGACGCGAACGACGGGCCGCCGGAATCGACATAAGGAGCTTTCAGTCTGATACCGGCCAGTGACCCGGAAGGCAGCGTGCCGCCCGCCGGGCACACCAGAAAGTTACCAAAACCCGGGGGGTTCAGGGGTGTCGGCCTACCTAAAGGGGGGAGCTTGGCGAGGGTTGGGCTTACCAAAGGGGGGAGGTAGCAGTTCTGTACATGTCCCGAACGGTGGAGCGAGGTCGTGTGACCTGGCCGCCCACCGTCCGGGGACAGTGTCGACGTCCCGTCAGCTGGTCTCGCCGGCCATGCTGAACGAGCGCAGGCGGTCGATCGCCACCAGCGTGCAGCCCAGGGTGAAGATCGCGCTCATGATCACGGCCAGCGGGATCGAGACCTTGGCGGTCAGCAGGTCCGTGGGCGCGATCTTGTCGGCGATGGCGATCACGTACTGCTCGATGCTCAGCACCCGGGTGCCGCTGACGAAGCGGGCCAGCAGACCCTCCCAGACCAGGATGTAGACCAGGCCCAGCAGCACCGGGCGCCGGGTCAGCAGGCTCAGCATCAGGAAGAAGGCCGTGTAGGCGCAGGCTCCGACGGCCGCGCCGGCCGCGAGGGCCAGCCCCAGGCGTACGTTCTCCGCGAGAATCCCGGTGACGAAGAGCGGCACGGCCGTGGCGACCACGGTGACGCCCAGGGCCACACCCAGCTTGGCCAGGACGATGTCACGCCGGGGTAGGGGCTTGGTCAGGATGTGCACGATCGTGCCGTCGTCCACTTCGGAGCCGAGAACGCCGGTGCCGACGATCAGCGCGGTCACCGGCAGCATCACGGCCAGGCCCAGCCCGACCAGCACCGGGACGCCCCAGTGGCCGGGATCCACGTCGTACGACCGGCAGAGCACCGCCAGGCCGACCAGCAGGAGCGGCAGCGGCAGCAGAAGCAGCGCCCGGCGGCGGCCGAACAGCCCCCGGGCGGTGATGTACGCGACGGTGGGCATATCAGGCCTCCAGCAGGTACGAGAAGACGCTTTCGAGCGACTCGTCGGACGGCAACAGTTTGCGTAGCCGGATGCCGCGGTCGAGGGCGATCCGGGGCAGCGCCCGGGTGAAGCTGCCGTAGTCGGACGCCCGTACGGTCAGACCGGTTGTTTCGATCTCGACGCCGCTCACCGATTTCTCGCCGATCAGCGCGACCGCCAGCTGCCGGTCGTCGGAGGACTGCACGGCGAAGACGTGCGGTCGGTTGGTCATCAGCCGGCGGATCTTGCGGTAGTCGCCGGAGGCGGCGAGCCGGCCCGCCACGATCACCTGGACCGTTCCGGAGACCTGCTCGACCTCCTCCAGGATGTGCGAGCTGAACAGAATCGTGTGGCCGTGGTCGCCGAGCGTGTGCAGCAGGCTCATCATGTGCATCCGCTGCCGCGGGTCCATCCCGTTGAACGGCTCGTCCAGCAGCAGCACCTGCGGGTTGTGCACCAGTGCCGCCGCGACCCGGGTGCGCTGCCGCATGCCCTTGGAGTAGGTCTCGATCCGCCGGTCCTGCGCCTCGGTCATCTCGACCAGGTCCAGCGCCCGCACGGCCGCCGCCCGCGGGTCGGCGAGCTTGTGCATCTTCGCGCTGGCCAGCACGAACTCGTACGCGGTCAGGAAGCCGTGCACGGACTCGCGCTCGTTGACCAGCCCGAGCTGCCGGTAGACCTCCGGGTGCCGCCAGGTCGGCGAGCCGTCCAGGGTCACCGTGCCGCGCGACGGGGCGAGAAAGCCGGCCATCATGTGCAGCACGGTCGTCTTGCCGGCGCCGTTCGGCCCGAGCAGCCCGGTCACGCCCGGCCCGAGGGTGAGGCTGATGTCGTTGACCGCCACCACGTTGCCGTACCAGCGGGAGACGTTCTGCAGTTCCAGCGTGGTCACAGGGACGCCACCTTCCGGTATCGGGCGAGCAGGAGCAGCAGGCAGCCCGCGATCAGCGTGACCGCCTCGATGCCGTAGACCGGGCCGAACCGGTCCACCACCATGCCGGTGTTCGAGCCGGTGAACAGCCAGGTGGCGATCCCGGAGTTCAGCGACATCGGGCTGGCCAACCCGGCCAGGTGCTGTGCGGTCGGCGACGGTAGGACCAGCAGCACGGCGACGACCGGCGAGGTCATCAGGAAGGCGGCGACGATCCCGGCCGCCGCGAAGGCCCGCTTGCCGGTGATCGAGGCGACCAGCAGGCTGATCGAGGCGAAGAGCACTGCCCACAGCAGGCTGTACCCCCACGCCGGGAGCAGGTCGCCGAGTTCCTTCCAGACCCCGGAGAAGCCGGTCTTGGTGGTGAAGGCGGCGCCCAGGAAGATCACCAGCTGGGGTACGCCCAGCAGCAGCCACACCGCGCTGACCAGGGCGGCCCACTTCGCCCCGATGTAGTCGGCGGCCCGGAGCGGCCGGCTGAAATACAGCGGCAGCACGCCTGCGCGCATGTCCCGGGACACCAGCTCGGGGGCGACGGCCGCCACGAAGAAGATGACCAGCCAGCTCATCGCGTCGGCGAACTGGAAGTAGTTCAACGGCAGCACGTTGATCTGCGCCCGGACGGCGGCCAGGATCACCGCCACCAGTAGCACGATCCCGGCGACCAGCCACGGGAAGATCTTGGCCTTGGCGCTGCGGCCGAGCCCGAACGCGGCCCGGATGCCGTGCACGTAGATCGCGCCGAAGACGGCCCGGCGGCCGAGCCGGCGGCCGGTGTAGCGCTGGTAGCCGATGTCATGGATGACGCTGGCTTCAGACATCAGCGGTCTCCCTCTGGGCGAAGAGCTCGGCGACGCGGTGCCGTCGCTGGTCGAGTCGGTGCAACGGCAGGTCCAGGTCGGCGACCACGCGCAGGATGCGGTCGTAGGTGGCCTCGTCGGCGAGCGGCACGAGCAGCAGCCGGCCCTCCTGGGTGACCTCGAGGCCGAGCTTGTTCAGGGCCGCGAGCAGCTCTTCGGTACCCTCGCTGACCTCGACCGCGAGCACGTCGGAGGCCGTGGTCATCGCCGAGATCCGGTCGGCGCGCAGCAGCCGGCCGCCTTCGATGGCGATCAGCGAGTCGCAGATCTGCTCGACCTCGCCGAGCAGGTGTGAGCAGACCACGACCGAGATGCCGAATTCGGTGCCGATCCGGTGGATCAGCGCCAGCATCGCGTCCCGGCCGGCCGGGTCCATGCCGTTGGTCGGCTCATCGAGCAACAGCAGGTCGGGGTCGTGTACCAGCGCCTGGGCCAGCTTGACCCGCTGCTTCATGCCGGTGGAGTAGCCGCCGATCTGCCGGTAGCGCTCCTCGTAGAGGCCGACGTGCCGCAGCGCCTCGGAGGCGCGTTCGCGGGCGGCGGTGCGCGGCAGGCCGCTGATCCGGCCGAGGTGGGTGACGAACTCGGCCGCGGACACGTCCGGCGGCAGGCAGTCGTTCTCCGGCATGTAGCCGACCCGGGCCCGGACCTGATCCGTCTCGACGGTCGGGTCGATGCCGAAGACCCGCACGTCGCCGCTGGTCGGGGCGATCAGCCCGAGCATGATCTTGATGAGGGTGGATTTGCCGGCGCCGTTGGCGCCGACTAGCCCGATAACGCCGGGCTCGGCGTCGACGCTCAGGTCGGCCAGGGCGGTCACCCGCCCGCCGTACGTCTTGGTCAAATGGTTCGTCGCGATAATGCTCACAGGGAGCAGCGTAGGAACCCGGGGCATCCTGCGGATCAGGTGTGCCCCCGATGGCACCCTGAGAGCGCTCAGGCCACTCTCAGGTTGGGCCGGGAGCGGGGCACCCGGCCCGGTCGGGTCAGCCCGTGTTGCGCATCCCGGCGGCGATGCCGTTGACGGTGGTCAGCAGCGCGCGTTCGAGTGCGGTGGTGTCCGACGGGGCGCGGCGGGCGCCCGGCGCGATCGCTGGCTGGCGGCTACCGTGGGCATTCAGGTCCCGGTACTGTCGCAGCAGCGCGATCTGCAGGTGGTGCAGGGGCTCCAGATACGTGTCGCGGACGCCGAGCGTGCGGCCCAGCTCCGGCTGCCTCGACAGCAGGCCTTCGGCGCCGGTGACCGCCAGCACCTCGTGCACGGTCAGCTCGTACTCCTGCTCGATGTCGTCGAAGATCGGCCGCAGCCCGGCCGGTACCAGGGTCTCGACGTAGCGGCCGGCGATGCTCAGGTCGGTCTTCGTCAGCATCATCTCCACGTTCGAGATGAAGGTCTTGAAGAACTCCCAGTTGGCGAACATCTCCTTGAGCACCTCGGTGCCGCCGGACTCGCGGACCGCCTTGAGGCCGGTGCCGACGCCGAACCAGCCGGGCACGATCTGCCGGGTCTGGGTCCAGCCGAAGACCCACGGGATCGCCCGCAGGCCGCTCAGGCCCGCGTCCGCGTTCGGCCGCTTGGCCGGGCGGGAGCCGATATTCAGCGCGCCGAGCAGCTCGGTCGGGGTGGCGGCCCAGAAGTACGCGGGCAGGTCCGGGTTCTCCACCAGCGACCGGTACTGCACGAATGCGGCCGCCGAGGCGGTGTCCATCGCCACGTCCCAGTTCGCCAGCGCGGTCAGGTCGACCGACGGGGTGGTGTGCAGCAGCGTCGCCTGTAGGACGGCGGCGACGGTCAGCTCCAGGTTCTCCCGGGCCAGCACCGGGAGCGTGTACTTGTCGCTGATCACCTCGCCCTGCTCGGTCACCTTGATCGCGCCGTCCAGCGTCCCGTACGGCTGGGCCAGGATCGCCTCGTGGGTGGGGCCACCGCCGCGGCCGACCGTGCCGCCCCGGCCGTGGAAGAGCCGCAGCCGTACGCCGTGCCGGGCGGCCACGTCCCGCAGCGCCCGCTGGGCCTTGTGGATCGACCACTGGCTGGTGGTGATCCCGGCCTCCTTGTTGGAGTCGGAGTAGCCGAGCATGACCTCCTGCAGATCGCCGCGGGCGGTGACGATCGCCCGGTACGCCGGCAGCGACAGCATCTCGTCGAGCAGCTCGCCGCCGGCGTCCAGCTCCGCCGGGGTCTCCAGCAGCGGCACGATGCCGACCCGGGCCCGCCCGGTGTGGATGTCGATCAGGCCGGCCTCGCGGGCCAGCACGGCCGCGGCCAGCACGTCGTCGACCCCGAGCGTCATCGAGATGATGTACGACTCGATCACGTCCGGGCCGAACCGGTCCTGCGAGTCGCGGATCGTGCCGAAGACGTCGAAGGTCTTGCGGGCCGAGTCGGTCAGCGGCACGTCCAGGGCGGCCAGTGGGCGCCGCCCGGTCAGCTCGTCGGCGAGCAGTCTGGTGCGCTCGGCCCGGCTCAGCGACGGGTAGTCGTCGACCTCGCCGACCTGGGCATAGAACTGGGCCAGCACCTCGTGGTGCTTCTCGGCGTGCTCGCGCACGTCCAGCGTCGCCAGTTGCAGCCCGAAGGCCGACACCGTACGCACCGCCGTGGCGATCACGCCGACCGCCGTGAGCTGGCCGGAGTTGCGGGCCAGCGAGGCCCGGATCAGTTCGAGGTCGCCGATCAGGTCGTCGGTGCCGAGGTAGTCGCGGCCCGGCACGTGCGCGATGCCCTGCCGCAGCCGGGTGCGCGTGTTGGCCAGCTTCGCCTTGATGCACCGCACCTTCAGCCGGTACGGCTCCTCCGCGTTCGTCCGGCGGAAGCGGGGGGCGACCTCGGGCAGCGCGTCCAGATCCTTGGCCAGGCTGGCGGACAGGTCGAGGGAGACGCCGCGCAGCCGGTTGGAGACCGACAGCTCGTCGATCAGCGCGTCCATCGCCGCTTCGGTCGCCTGGATGCCGTGCTCGTGCTGGATCATCAGCACGTCCCGGGTGACCGCCGGGGTGACGAACGGGTTGCCGTCGCGGTCGCCGCCGATCCAGGTGCCGAAGGTCAGCGGCCGGGCGGTCGGCCCGGTCTCGACGCCGAGCTGGCGCAGCGTGTCGGCCAGGTCGTCGAGAACCTGCGGCGCGGCGTCGGCATAGAGATCCTTGAGGTAGTAGACCGCGTTGCGTGCCTCGTCGGTCGGATCGGGCCGGTCCAGTCGCAGCTCGTCGGTGGTCCAGAGCAGGTCGATCAGCTCGGCGAAGCGCCGGGTCGACGCGGCGGTGTCCGAAGCGCCGTAGAGCACCGCGGCGGCGGCCTCGGCGTCGAGCGTGTCGGCGAGCTGGCGCAGCTTGGACAGGATCGAACGCCGGGCCGCCTCGGTCGGGTGCGCGGTGAAGACCGGGCGTACGGCGAGCCGGCGGGCGGCGGCGGCGATCTCGTCGGCGGGCACGCCCTGCTCGGCGATCCGTTTGGCGGCCTGATCCAGCCAGCCGCCGTCGCGGGCGCGGCGGCGCTGCAGGTCCCGGGCGCGGTGCACCTGCTCGATGATGTTGGCCAGGTGGAAGTAGGTGGAGAACGCGCGGGCCAGCTTGGTGCCGGTGGTCACGTCCATCGCCTTGAGTCGGTCGGCCGCGGCCTGGGCGTCCTCGCGGACCAGCGCCCGGACCTCCTCGACCAGGTCGAGCAGCGGCGGGCCCTCCTGCCGGGCCAGGGTCTGGCCGAGCACCGTGCCGATGCGACGGATGTCCGCCCGCAGGGCCGCGTCGGGGCCGTCCGGGTCGGCTTGCCCGTGGTCGACTTGCCCGTGCTGCTCGCTCACCGGGGCGCCTCCTTATGCAGGACGTGCGGAGGACAGCACTGTCCCGATTCCCGCCGATCGTATCGGGACGGCACCGGGGCGGCGTGCTTTGAGGTGAGTCTCATACCGCGGGTGGTGGCCGGCCGGTGGCAGCGTGCGAGTGCGGCACCGTCGTACCCCCGGACTATCCTGGAAGCCGCACCCCCCGTCCACGACGCCCGGGGGTATTCGACGTGCTCGCAGGAGCGTTCATGCAACTCGCAGGACTCATCCCGGCCGCATTGCGCGACCGTGGGCTCGCGCGCGCCCGAGACCTGGCGCGCAAGGGCGGTGTCGACTCCGACGCCCTCGACCTGACTGCCCCGGCCTCGCTGCGGCCCTTCGTGGTGGCCGCCGTTGCCGCGTCCACCGAAAGCGGCGGCGCGGGCCGGCCCGTGCTCGCCGTCACCGCGACCAGCCGCGAGGCCGACGACCTGGCCGGCGCGCTCGGCTGTCTGCTCGACCCGGACCAGGTCGCCGTCTACCCGTCCTGGGAGACGCTGCCGCACGAGCGCCTGTCTCCGCGGTCCGACACGGTCGGCCGCCGGCTGGCCGTGCTGCGCCGGCTCGCCCACCCCGCCGGTGTCGGGGTGCGAGTCGTCGTCGCGCCCGTCCGCAGCGTGCTGCAGCCCCAGCTCAAGGGCCTGGGCGAGCTCGAACCGGTCGCCTTGACCAGCGGCGGCGACGCCGAGCTGGAGGAGGTCGCGCGCCGGCTCACCGACATGGCGTACGCGCGGGTCGACCTGGTCACCAAGCGCGGCGAGTTCGCCGTCCGCGGTGGCATCCTGGACGTCTTCCCGCCCACCGACGAGCACCCGTCCCGGGTCGAGTTCTGGGGCGACGAGGTGGAGGAGATCCGCACCTTCGCCGTGGCCGACCAGCGCACGATCGACCCGGTGGACCGGCTGTGGGCGCCGCCCTGCCGCGAGCTGCTACTCACCCCGCAGGTCCGGGCCCGCGCCGCCGAGCTGGCCGAACAGCACCCGGAGATCGCGGAGATCCTCGACAAGCTGGCCGAGGGCATCCCGGTCGAGGGCATGGAGTCGCTGGCCCCGGCGCTGCTGGACGGCGGTTCCGCAGGCACCGACTCGATGGAGCTGCTGCTCGACTGCATGCCGACGGGCACCCACGTGCTGCTGTGCGACCCGGAGCGGATCCGTACCCGGGCCCACGACCTGACCCGCACGTCGAACGAGTTCCTGGAGGCCGGCTGGGCCGCGGCCGCCGTCGGCGGCCAGGCCCCGATCGACGTCGGCGCGGCCGCGTTCAAGACCCTGGCCGAGGTACGCGTCCACGCGGCGACCCTGCGCCAGTCCTGGTGGACGATCTCGCCGTTCGGCCTGGCCTCGTCCGGGAAAGAGGCGAACGACACGCCCTGGCTCGAGGCGGCTTCCGTTTCCGTCTCGCCGGATCTCGGCGACGCCATCGCGCTCGCCGCGCAGCCGGTGCCGCTCTATCACGGCGACACCGTCCGGCTGGCCGCCGACCTGGCCCGCTGGGCCGCCGAGCAGTGGTCGATCGCGCTGGTCTTCGAGGGGCACGGCACCGCCCAGCGGGCCACCGAGGTGCTGCGCGACGCGGGCCTCGGCGTCACCCCGGTCGAGTCGATCCCGGCCGCGATCGAGCCCGGTCAGTTGCTGGTCACCCGCGGCGGCCTCAACCACGGCTTCGTGGACGAGGCGTCGCGACTGGCGATCATCACCGGCAACGACATCACCGGCGGCCGCGGCGCGTCCACCAAGGACATGGGCAAGATGCCCAGCCGGCGGCGCAACACGATCGACCCGCTCGAACTGAAACCGGGCGACTTCGTCGTGCACGAGCAGCACGGCATCGGCAAGTACGTCGAGCTGGTGCAGCGCGTGGTCAACGGCGCGGAGCGCGAGTACATGGTGATCGAGTACGCGGCGTCCAAGCGCGGCCAGCCCGGCGACCGGCTCTTCGTCCCGACCGACCAGCTCGACCAGCTGTCCCGTTACGTCGGCGGCGAGTCGCCGACGCTGCACAAGATGGGCGGCTCCGAGTGGCAGAAGAGCAAGGCGCGGGCCCGCAAGGCGGTCCGCGAGATCGCCGCGCAACTGATCCAGTTGTACGCGGCCCGGCAGGCCTCCCGGGGCCACGCGTTCGGCCCGGACACGCCGTGGCAGCGCGAGCTTGAGGACGCCTTTGAGTACACGGAGACGCCCGACCAGATGGCGGCGATCATCGATGTCAAGCAGGACATGGAGCGCAACGTCCCGATGGACCGGCTGATCTGCGGCGACGTCGGCTACGGCAAGACCGAGATCGCGGTGCGGGCGGCGTTCAAGGCGGTGCAGGACGGCAAGCAGGTCGCCATCCTGGTGCCCACGACGCTGCTGGCCCAACAGCACTTCAACACCTTCACCGAGCGGATGAACCAGTTCCCGGTGATGATCAAGCAGCTGTCCCGGTTCCAGACCCCGAAGGAGACCACGCAGACCCTCGAAGAGGCGGGCAACGGCACGGCTGACATCGTGATCGGCACGCACCGGCTGCTGGCCAATTCGACCCGGTTCAAAAACCTCGGCCTGATCATCGTGGACGAGGAGCAGCGGTTCGGCGTTGAACACAAGGAGCAGCTCAAGGCGCTGCGCGCCTCGGTCGACGTGCTGACCATGTCGGCCACCCCGATCCCGCGCACGCTGGAGATGGCGATCACCGGCATCCGGGAGATGTCCACCATCGCCACCCCGCCCGAGGAGCGGCACCCGGTGCTGACCTTCGTCGGGGCGTACGACGACAAGCAGGTGGCCGCGGCGATCCACCGGGAGCTGCTGCGCGACGGCCAGGTCTTCTTCCTGCACAACCGGGTCGAGTCGATCGACCGCACCACCCGCCGGCTACGCGAGCTGGTGCCCGAGGCGCGGATCGCGATCGCACACGGCCAGATGGGCGAGGACGCCCTCGAAAAGGTCATGGTCGGCTTCTGGGAGAAGGAGTTCGACGTCCTGGTCTGCACGACCATCGTGGAGTCCGGCATCGACATCCCGAACGCGAACACGCTGATCGTCGAGCGGGCCGACCTGCTCGGCCTGTCCCAGCTGCATCAGATCCGGGGCCGGGTCGGCCGGGGCCGCGAGCGCGCGTACGCGTACTTCCTCTACCCGCGGGAGAAGCCGCTCACCGAGCATGCGCACGAGCGGCTCGCCACCATCGCCCAGCACACCGAACTGGGCGCGGGCATGTACGTGGCGATGAAGGACCTGGAGATCCGCGGCGCGGGCAACCTGCTCGGCGGCGAGCAGTCCGGCCACATCGAGGGCGTGGGCTTCGACCTCTACGTCCGGATGGTCGGTGAGGCCGTCGCCCAGTTCAAGGGCGAACGGCCCGCCGAGGAGCCCGAGGTCAAGATCGACCTGCCGATCGACGCGCACCTGCCGACCGGGTACATCAACGTCGAACGGCTGCGCCTGGAGATGTACCGCAAACTGGCCGAGGCCCGCGACAACGCCAAACTCGACGAGGTCGTCGCCGAGATGACCGACCGATACGGCGAGCCGCCCACGGAGGTCGCCAACCTGATCGCCGTCGCCCGCTTCCGGCTGGTGGCCCGGTCGTACGGGCTGACCGACGTCTCGGTGCAGGGCAGGCATCTGCGCTTCTCGCCGTTGCCGCTGCCCGACTCGAAGCAGCTGCGGCTCAAGCGATACCACCCCGACTCGGTATTCAAGCAGGCCAACAACCAGGTCAGCGTTCCCCGCCCGAGCACCCGCCGGATCGGCGGCGAGCCGCTCCGCGACCAGGCGCTGCTGCAATGGTGTGCGCAGCTGCTCAAAGACGTGCTCGGCGAGGTCCGCGCCGGCGTGCCGGCGTGATCCGGTTTCCCGACGGCGTCGCCCCGGTGCGCCGCCGGCCCCCGATTTGCGGGGGTCGGCGGCCCAGGTCACATCCCACGTGAGAGAGTCTTGACCATGCCACGTGCTCGCCGCCTCGCATCCACCGTTGTCGCCGCCGGTCTCGTCGTCGCCGGTCTCGCCGCGTGCCGTCAGGCGCCCGGCGTGGCGGTCTACTTCGGCACCGCCAAGGCCGTCACCGAGGAGCAGGTGCAGAAGCTCTGGGACGACTCGTTCGCCAAGCTGAGCCTGGACGAGAACGGTAAGAAGGTCATGCCGGTCTCCCGGCGCGACATCGTGGGGCTCCTGGTCGAGGTCGACACCCTGCGCGAGCTGGGCCGGATGCAGGGCTTCACGGCCGTCCCGGTGAAAGCGGCCGAGGCGGCCCAGTCGCTGAAGATGGCGATGGACGCGCCGCTGGTGGCGCTCATCGCCGAGTTCAGCGGCTGGGTCACCGTCGCCCAGCAGAAGGTGGCGGCCGACCAGCTCACCGAGGCCGACCTACGCGACGTCTACGCCCGGATCAAGGCCACCGGCGCGTTGCCGGGCAAAGCGACCTTCGAACAGTTCGCGAGCAGTGTCACCGCAGAGCAGAGGCAGTCGCTCGGCCCGGCCCTCGGCCTACGCAACGACATCAACACGGCCGCCGGAAACCTGCGGATCACGTTCAATCCGCGGTACCCGGCGCCGAGCCTGCCGATCTACCAGACCACCGGGCCGGACGGGAACCCGCTGACGCTGATCGAGGCCACCTTCGGCAGCAGCGCCGCCGGCGCCGCCCCGGTCCGCGATCTGGCCTGACGGTTGACCGCCCGGATCGTCCTGCTGGTCACCTCACCCCGGCTGCCCGCCGGGCTGCTCACCGCCGCCGCCTGGGATCTGGTCCGGGCCCACCCCGTCTACGCCGCCGACGAGAGCGACCAGAGCGACGCGCTGCTGGCGGCCGGGGTACCGGTCCAGGTGATCGAGCCCGACCCGGGGCTGCTGGTCGCGGCGCTGGCCGGGCACGACACCGTCGTCTGGCTCGCCGGCCCGGCCGGGGACCAGGAGTTCGCCCGGCAGCTGGGACTGCGGCTGGCCCGCGAACCAGCGCTGGCCGAGCTGGAGCTGGCGTACGGGTCGTGGGATCCGAGCGGGGCCCGGCTGCTCGACGCGGTGGCGGTGCTGGACCGGCTGGTGTCGCCCGGCGGCGACCCGTGGAAGCGGCAGCAGACCCACGAGACCCTCGCGCAGTACCTGCTGGAGGAGGCGTACGAGGCGTACGACGCGATCGCCGACGGGGACTCCGACGCGCTGCGCGAAGAGCTCGGCGACGTGTTGTTGCAGGTGGTGCTGCACGCCCGGCTGGCCGAGGACCGGCCCGAGGGCGAACGCTGGAGCGTCGACGACGTGGCCGGCGACCTGGTCGAGAAGATGGTGCGCCGCAACCCGCACGTCTTCGCGGGGGAGAGCGTCGACGGGGTCCAGGAGATCATCGACAACTGGGAGCGGATCAAGCGCGAGGAGAAGGCGCGCGACTCCGTGTTGGACGGGATCGCGCTGAGCCAGCCCGCGTTGGCGCTGGCCGCCAAGATCCTCCAGCGGGCGGAACGCGGCGGGGTGCGCGTACCGATGCCGGACGGTCCTGATCTTGATCTTGCCGGCGCCGATCTCGGCGCGACGCTGCTGCGGATCGTCGAGCGGGCCCGCGCCGGCGGGCTGGACGCCGAGGCCGCGCTGCGGCGGGCGGCGCTCGACCACGCCGAGCGGGTCCGGGCCGCCGAACAGGGAAATGTCGGACCGGCCGGGTAGGTTCGCTGGCATGCCGGAGTTCGTGGAGATTGCCGAAAGCATCGTCGACGCCATCCTCGAGAGCGATCCGTCGACGGCCTCGTCCGCGGGGGACCATCGCTTCGACGATCGCCTGCCCGACCTGTCCGCGGCGGCCGTCACCGAGCGGGTGACCATGCTGCGCGACGCCGCCGACGCGCTCTCCGGCATCGACACCGACCTGCTCGGGCCGCAGGATCAGGTCGACCACGCGATCCTGTCCGCCCAGGTCGAGCGCGGCGTCTTCGAGCTGATCGACATCCGCGAGCACGAGTGGAATCCGCTGGTCCACAATCCCGGCCCGCTGCTGCACGGTCTGCTGTCCAGGCCGTTCGCGCCGGCCGAGGTGCGGCTGACCAGCCTGGCCGGCCGGCTCGCCGCGGTGCCCGACGCGCTCGCCACCGCCCGCGCCGAGCTGCGGGACGTGCCGCGGATCCACGCCGAGACGGCGATCGGCCAGTTCGCCGGCACCGCCGCCCTGATCCGCGATCAGGTGCCCGTCCTGCTCGCCGAGGCCCCCGGCCTGCGCGGCTCCGTCGAGCCCGCCGCCGTGGCCGCCGGTGCCGCGCTGGCCGAGTTCGACGGCTGGCTGCGCGGTCGCCTCGACACCGGGGAGCCCGGCCGCGACCCGCGCCTCGGCCGGCCACTGTGGGAGGCCCGCCTCTGGCACACCCTCGACACCGAGCTGCCCGCCGCCGAGGTGCTGTCGCGCGCCCAGGCCAATCTGGAGCAGGCGTCGGCCGAGCTGCGCGCCGCCGCGGCCGAGCTGACCGGCGGCCCGGCCACCGACGCGATCGTCCGGGTGGCCCTCGACCGGCTGGCCGCCCAGCACCCCGACGACAAGACCATCGTCGAGCTGGCCCAGGTCACGATGGGCGAGGCCACCGACTTCGTCCGCGAGCACGACCTGATGACCCTGCTCGACGACCCGTGCGTGATCGAGGAGATGCCCGAGTTCGCGCGCGGCGTGGCGGTGGCCTATTGCGACCCGCCCGGCCCGCTCGACACCGCCGACGTGCCGACGTTCTACTGCATCGCCCCGACCCCGGCCGACTGGTCAGCGGAGCGCGTCGAGTCGTTCTACCGGGAGTACAACGACCACATGATCCGAAACCTGACCGTCCACGAGGCGATGCCCGGCCACTTCCTGCAGCTCGCCCACTCCCGGCGGTTCCGGGCCGGCACCCGGGTGCGCGCCCTGGGCTGGTCCGGCCCGTTCGTCGAAGGCTGGGCGGTCTATGTGGAGGAGCTGATGGTGGGCCTCGGCTTCGGCGGCCTGCCGATCCGGCTGCAACAGCTGAAGATGCAGCTCCGCTCCAGTCTCAATGCGATCATCGACCAGCTGGTCCACTGCGAGGAGATGCCGGAGGCCGAGGCGATGCGGCTGTTGACCGACCGGGGCTTCCAGGAGGAGGGCGAGGCCGCGGGCAAATGGCGGCGGGCTCTGCTGACCTCGACCCAGCTGTCCACCTACTTCGTCGGCTATACGGAGGTGGCGGCGATCGCGGCGGCCCGTCCCTTCGGGGCCACCCCGAAAGCCTGGCACGACGCGATGCTCGCCCACGGCTCGCCGCCGCCGCGCCACCTGCGCACGCTGCTCGGCATCTGACGCTCGAGCGAGTCGGCCGGTGGTCGACTAATGTCGGGATCGGGTTGTTTCGAAGGCTTTCGGGTCGGCTGTTTCGCTGTAACGGGTCATCGCCGCGTCGATGGCGGTGCCGGCGATCGTCGCCTTGAAACTGCCCAGCAGGCCTTCGTTGGTGATGCAGACGGTGAAGGCGCTGGTTTCGGCGCCGTTCACGCCGGCGAGGCCGGCGCAGCTCGCGTGGTGGCCGGCGATCGTCGTGTCGCGCTGATGGACCGTTTTCTCCGTGTCCAGCGAGGCCGCGTTGAGCAGGGCCAGCACCGTGGCCGGCAGGATCATGCCGGAGGTGGCCGGCGCGGTGAGCGTTGCGGTCGGTGCGGGGCTGGCCGGGGTCGCCGCCGTCGTCACCGTGCAGGTCGAGCCGTTACACCGGGTGATCGTGTCGAGCGCCACGATGATCTTGCCGCCGGGGTAGGCGTACGCGGAACGGGCTGGATTCTGGGCTTGGGAGATCGTGGCGGTCGTGCCGCCGGCGAGCTGATAGGCCGCGGTGTAGGTCAGCGCCGCCGAGCCGCCCATCTGGGCGGCCAGGTCGCCGGCGAGGTCGTTGCGCGTGCTCCCGGCCGCCGCTGCCTGCTCCAGGTCGCCGCAACCGGCCAGCGCCACCAGCGCGAGCAGCCCGGCGGCGAACCTGCGCGAAGCGCCGGCACGAACGCTGAAGGCGCCGGCACGAACGCTGAAGGCGCGGGCGCGGGCGCTGAAGGCGCGGGCACGAACGCTGAAGGCGCGGGCGGGGGCGCTGAAGGCGTCGGTGCGCACACGGGAGACAGCGGTGACGGGGGGCACGCGGACCACCATGGCTCATCCACGCAACCCCGTGCAAACCGGTATTCGGGCGGTGACGACGTGTCGTCAGGTGCGGGCCCGGTTCAGCATCTGCTGGCGCATCACGTAGCGGCGGATGATCCGGGCCTGCGCCTCGTCCGGGAGGAAGATCGCCACCAGTTCGACCGACATCGGGCCGGGCGGCACCTGCTGGCGCAGCTGACCCACCTTCGCGACCACCGCGCGCAGTTCGACGATGTCGTTCTCCAGCTCGATCAGCACCGTGACCTCCTCGCCGTCGCTCGCGTCGAGGCCGCCGAAGTGCGCCCGGACGCCCTGTTCGCCGATGTCGCGGATCCAGCCGTACGCGTCCTCGTGGCCGGGCGCGCGCAGCAGGATCGGCTCGCCGCCACCACCGCGGACGTAGCTCCGGTGCTGCTCGACCTGGGCCGTGCCGGTGGGTTCGGCGTCGATCCGGTTCTCGTCGACCGACCGGACGGTCATGGCCAGCGCATATCGGCCCCGGGCGCCCGCCGGCCAGCGAATGGTGATCGTCGCGCCCGGTGGGGGGAGGGCGGCCATCGACATCGACAGCGTGAGGAGGGGGCCTTCGGCGCGGATCACCCGGACGCCGCCGACCGGATCGTCGGCGGCGGTCAGCTCGACGATCGTGCCGGATTCGGGAAGCTCGTAACTGGTCATGGCAAGGAACGTTTCGGCAGCCGGGAGCGCACCCTGAGGGATTGGCGGACGAAGTTCACCGGCCGCCGACACGGCGGCCGGGTCGGCTCGATACGCTCAGAGCCATGGTCGGCCGCACGGTTGCGGCCCGCACGATCACTCGGTACGAGCATGAGGAGCGACACGCACATGGCCACCATCGAAGCGATCGTCGCCCGGGAGATTCTCGACTCGCGGGGCAACCCGACCGTCGAGGTCGAGGTCGGGCTGGACGACGGAACGATCGGGCGCGCCGCGGTGCCGTCCGGTGCCTCCACCGGCGCGTTCGAGGCAATCGAGCTGCGCGACGGGGACAATGGCCGGTACCTGGGCAAGGGCGTCGAGAAGGCGGTCAGCAACGTCGAGGACCGGATCGCCGACGAGCTGATCGGGTACGAGGCCAGCGAGCAGCGCCTGGTCGACACGAAGATGCTGGACATCGACGGCACCCCGGACAAGTCGGAGCTGGGCGCCAACGCCATCCTCGGCGTCTCCCTGGCCGTGGCCAAGGCCGCCGCCCTCTCCGCCCAGCTGCCCCTCTTCCGCTACCTCGGCGGCCCGAACGCGCACCTGCTGCCCGTCCCGATGATGAACATCCTCAACGGTGGCGCGCACGCCGACTCGAACGTCGACGTGCAGGAGTTCATGATCGCCCCGATCGGCGCGCCGACCTTCCGCGAGGCGCTGCGCTCGGGCGCAGAGGTCTACCACGCGCTCAAGTCGGTGCTGAAGAAGAAGGGCCTGTCGACCGGTCTGGGCGACGAGGGCGGTTTCGCCCCCAACCTGCCGACCAACGCGGCCGCCCTGGACCTGATCTCGGAGGCCGTTCAGGCCGCCGGTTTCACGCTGGGCACCGACATCGTCTTCGCGATGGACGTGGCGGCGACGGAGTTCTACTCCAACGACGCGTATGTCTTCGAGGGTTCGCCCAAGTCGACCGACGAGATGATCAACTACTACGCCAAGCTGGCCGAGTCGTACCCGATCGTCTCGATCGAGGACCCGCTGTCGGAGGAGGACTGGGCCGGCTGGTCGGCGATGACCGCACAGCTCGGTGGCAAGATCCAGATCGTCGGCGACGACCTCTTCGTCACCAACCCGACCCGGATCGGCCGCGGCATCGCGGAGAGCGCGGCCAACGCGGTGCTGGTCAAGGTCAACCAGATCGGCTCGCTCACCGAGACGCTGGACGCGGTGGACATGTCCCACCGGGCTGGCTTCGCGACGATGATGAGCCACCGCTCGGGCGAGACCGAGGACGTCACCATCGCCGACCTGGCCGTCGCCGTGGGCAGCGGGCAGATCAAGACCGGCGCCCCGGCGCGTTCCGACCGGGTGGCCAAGTACAACCAGCTGCTCCGCATCGAGGAGGAACTGGGCGACGCCGCCCGGTACGCCGGAGCGGGCGCGTTCCCGCGTTACCGCAACGCCTAATCCTCAGACGTCAGATCATGGGGTTGTGGCATCTGCATTCCCGGGCGGATAGGTTCGGGGACAGCTGCCGCAACTCCATGGCCAGGCGACGACGGGGAGGGCGGGGATGACGCAGCGCCGCACGCCGAGCGGTCAAGGGCCGTCGCGCCGTGCTCCGGGAGCCCAGACGGGCCGTCCCGGCGGCCGCGGCACGACCCGGACGAGGGACACGGCCGCGACCCGCATCGAGCCCCGGGTCAGCGTGCCCCGCCTGCCCGGCACGCGCGTCACCCGGGGCGTCGACCGGTCGGGCAGCCGTCCCGCCGCCGCCCGCCGGACCGCCGCGACCGGCGCCACCAAGCGGACGGTCGCGACCCGCCCGAAGGCCTTCACCGGCCGGGCCACCGTCCTGATCATCGTCCTGGTCGTGCTGGCCCTGGCGTACACCTATCCGGTCCGGGTCTATCTCGCACAGGAGTCGCAGATCGTCCGGATGGAGGCGGCGCAGGCCACCCAGCAGAAGACCATCAACACGAAGATCGAGGAGGTCGCGAAATGGCAGGACCCGGAGTACGTCCGGATCCAGGCCCGCGACCGGCTGTTCTACGTGCGCCCCGGCGAGGTTCCGCTGCTGGTGCTGGACGACCCGGCCGGAGCCGCGCGCGACGCCGGCGGCAACGTGCCGGTAGCACCCCCGGCCAGCTGGTACGACACGCTCTGGTCGAGCGTGGCGGCGGCGAACGCGGAGCCCCGTAGCTGACCATGGACGAACGCGACATCGAGGCCGTCGCCGAGCAACTCGGCCGGCGCCCCAGAGGCGCCCGCGCGGTCGCGCACCGCTGCCCGTGCGGAAACCCGGACGTGGTCGAGACCTCGCCGCGACTCGACGACGGCACGCCATTCCCGACGACGTACTACCTCACCTGCCCGCACGCCACCGCCGCGTGCAGCCGCCTCGAGTCGGCCGGGGTGATGCGCGACATGCAGGACCGCCTCGCCACCGACCCGAATCTCGCCCGCGGCTACGAGAAGGCACACCAGGACTACCTGGCCCGCCGTGGGGCGATCGAGCACGTCGAGGAGATCGCGCAGGTCTCCGCCGGCGGCAT